>JANMEL010000187.1:0-20248 GCA_031376885.1 Chamaesiphon sp. OTE_70b_metabat_96
ATCTTCGACCTACTCGGCTTCGACTAAATAAATAAAAAATCCCCGCATAGCTATGCGGGGATTTTTTATTTATTTAGTCGAAGCCGAGTAGGTCGAAGATTTCGCGATCTTTGAGGGGTTCTACTACTAAGGGTTTGACATCTTCTAGCATTCCTTTGGCTAGTTTGAGATATTCTTGTTGTACCTCTAGAACTTCGGGATCTGGTTCCATTTCAAATACGGTACATTTTTTCAAACGACTGCGACGAATTGCATCGACGGTGCGGAAGTGAGCGAGGGTTTTGAGTCCGACTCGATCGTTAAATTTGTCGATTTGGTCGGTGCCTTCACTGCGGTTGGCGATGATTCCACCGAGACGAACGCGATAGTTTTTGGCTTTGGATTGAATCGCGGCGACAATGCGATTCATGGCAAAGATTGAGTCGAAATCGTTGGCTGTGACGATTAAACAGTAGTGAGCGTGTTGTAATGGTGCGGCAAATCCACCGCAAACAACGTCACCCAATACGTCGAAAATTACCACGTCGGTATCTTCGAGGAGATGGTGTTCTTTGAGTAGTTTAACAGTTTGTCCGGTGACGTAGCCGCCACAGCCAGTACCTGCTGGAGGGCCACCTGCTTCGATACACATTACGCCGTTATAGCCTTCAAACATGAAGTCTTCGGGTTTGAGTTCTTCGGAGTGGAAATCGACGGTTTCGAGGATGTCGATGACTGTGGGTACCATTTTCTTGGTGAGAGTAAAGGTACTGTCGTGTTTGGGGTCGCAGCCGATTTGGAGGACTCGTTTGCCGAGGTGGGAGAATGCGGCGGAGAGGTTGGAGGAGGTGGTGGATTTGCCGATGCCGCCTTTGCCGTAGACGGCGATGACTAAGGCTCCTTCGATGATGCCCATTACGGGGTCTTGATGGACTTGGACGCTACCTTCGCCGTCTTCGCATTTGGTGATTGATGGTGGGTGAGCTGCAACTGTCATAAATAGGTTCCTAAATATTAATTATTTCTTAGTTTTTTGAGATCCGTTGGCATTTCTTGTTGTGGCGAGAACCCGGATCTGGGGGTTCCGACCCCCAGACCCCCCGTCGGGTGGGGGAGTGTCCCCCCCCCGAACCCCCCCTCAAAGCATAGGTTGTTTGAGACGGTGGGGTGGATGTACGGCAGCTTTTGTTGGTGTGTGGGATGCGGGTTTTGTTGAGAGTGGGGATTGGAACCCTTTTCGGATTTGCATTTGCATTTCAATCCAAAATTCAAAATCCCCTCACTGTCCAATCTCGGCTTTGGCATCATAGAGGGTTTCTACTGTGATGGAGGTGATGCCGCGATCGATCGCAAATTTTTCGGTATTGCGTTTGATTTTGCCGCGTACGAAGAAGGGAATCTTCTTCAATTCGGCTTCACCATCGGCTGTCCATACCACCCCTTCTACAGCTACGGGAGTCATGACGGCTTGGTTAGAACTACCTGCTGCAATTTCTACCCGTTGCTCGATTGCCGCCTCTTTAGGCGCGTCGTGAGCGGGGGCACTGTGAAGATGGCTCATGTGTCCTTCGCCAAACTCGAAGTCTTCTTTGAACATGCCGATGAGATGTTCTTCCAAGCCCATCATTAAGGGATGCACCCAGTCATCAAAAATCACATTCGCACCTTCCCAACCCATTTGGGGTGAGTACCGTGCGGGGACATCTTGAACGTGAATTGGTGCGGAAATGACGGCACAGGGGATCGCCAGACGTTTGGAGATATGGCGTTCCATTTGGGTACCCAATACTAGTTCGGGTGCGGCGGCGGCGATGGCTTCTTCTACTGCTAGGTAGTCGTCACTAATTACGGCTTCGATGCCGTGTTTTTTGGCGACTTCTCGCACTTCCCGCGCAAATTCACGGCTGTATGTGCCGATACCGACGAGGGTAAATCCTAGTTCTTCTGTCGCCATCCGTGCGGCGGCGAGTACGTGAGTTGCATCGCCAAAGATAAAGACGCGCTTGCCTGTAAGATAGGTGGAGTCTACCGATCGAGAGTACCAAGGCAATCTCGAAGCACTTACTTCTGCTGAGGATGAAACTCTGGCTGCGTCCCAATTTCCCAGGGTATCGGCTTGACTGCGAGCTAATGCTTGACTGACATCAATCTCGGCAACTTTGCCAATCTCGGCGATAAAGTCGCGAGTCGCACCGACTCCAATCGGGACGGTTTTGATAACTGGTTGTCCGAAGCTGCGAGTCAGCCAGGTACAGGTAGTCAGAGCGATTTCAGGATAGAGGCAAATATTAAAGTCGGCATCGGGAATCCGCATGAGGTCATCGGGGGTGGCTCCCATTGGGGCGACAACATTTACATCTACGCCAATTTCGGCGAGGAGTTTCATCACTTCCCGAATGTCATCTCGACAGCGGAAACCGAGTGCTGTGGGGCCGATTATATTGGCTTTGGGGCGAATATTTGCGTCCCGTTTGGCGCGTGGGGTATTTGGTGCGGGAACGACTGGGAGTAATAGGGTACGGACTAGGTGATAAAGGGTTTCACTCGCGCCCCAGTTTTCTTTTTTGGAGTAGGCAGGTAGTTCTAGGCTGACTACTGGGATTGGTAATCCCATGCTTTTGGCTAGGGAACCTGGTTGATCTTGGATCAGTTCGGCTGTACAGCTTTCACCCACTAGCATCACTTGGGGTTTGAACCGATTGTAGGCATCCATGACGGAGGTTTTGACCATTTCTGCCGTGTCGCCACCGAGATCCCGTGCCTGAAAGGTAGTATAGGTGACTGGGGGACGGCGATCGCGTCTTTCGATCATCGTAAATAATAAATCTGCATAGGTATCACCCTGGGGTGCATGGAGCACGTAATGCACTCCTTCCATTGCAGTCGCAATCCGCATCGCCCCTACATGAGGAGGCCCTTCGTAAGTCCACAGTGTCAATTCCATAGTTTTTTATAATTATTTAGCGATCGATCTTCTTAGTAGTCGGCAAAGGGGATGAAGACCCACCCCCAGCCCCTCCGAGGAGGGGAGCCAGCCCCTAGTGATGTTTACAGTTTCTAGGAGTGAAGGCGAGGATCTAGCAATCCCCTCCTCGGAGGGGGCAGGGGGCGTTGCACTGAGCATAGCCGAAGTGTGGGTTCTCTTAAACCGTCAACCGTCTTCGCCGCTCCAATGGACGGGCGAATAACTCAGCTAAATCGGCGGCTTGATTGTAGCCCTGAATGGGGGAGAACACTAGTTCGATCGACCATTTAGTCGCCATCCCTTCAGCTTCGAGGGGATTTGCCAAACCTAGACCACAGACGGTAATATCGGGTCTAGCCTCCCGACAGCGATCGAGTTGTTTCTCCACATCTTGCCCTTCGGATAACAGGGTACCTTCGGGTAGAAGTTTAATCT
This sequence comes from Chamaesiphon sp. OTE_70b_metabat_96, assembly GCA_031376885.1. Taxonomy (GTDB): domain Bacteria; phylum Cyanobacteriota; class Cyanobacteriia; order Cyanobacteriales; family Chamaesiphonaceae; genus Chamaesiphon. The sequence continues at coordinate 3,380 of JANMEL010000187.1, forward strand.
CGCTATCCATCAACATGCGATCGATATAAGGCATCCCTACTTCGACCAATTCCATCCCACATTCTCTCGCCAGAAACCGACCCAAGGGAATCTCTAACTGGGAGTCGGGGAACAGGAAGGCTTTTTTACCATTTAGGACTTGACGATAGCGTTCTAGGGCAGATTTACCGCGAGTAACAGATGGCGCGATCGCATCTTCAAAGGTTGCAGCGTCAATATTCCAAGCCGTCGCCGCAGTCTGCAACCAAGCCGTCGTCCCTTCAATTCCCAAGGGGTAGGGGGATGGTAATAGGGTACCGCCTCGTTGGATCAGCGCACGAACTGTTTCGCTCAAAAAGGGCTGTGCTAGGAGCAATTTCGTCTGTTTGCCGATCGGCGGTAAATTCGCCGCTCGACGGGGTGGGAAGAAATAAACAGGGCCGATGCCCATTTTGTCAAATAATCTTTGGAATTGGTCTTCGACGACATCTGCCAAACTTCCTACCACCATCAACCCAGGTTCATCATTCTTGGGTAATACTGGCACCATCGACCCCAGACAAGCATCTTCGCCTTGAGTGAAAGTAGTTTCGATGCCGCTACCCGAATAATTTAGCACCCGCACCTTGGGGAAAAACCGCTGATTGAGCCGCTCTGATGCTTTTGCCAGATCTAGTTTAATTACTTCCGAAGGACAGGAGCCGACCAAAAATAGTGTACCAATATCGGGACGACGAGCGAGTAACTGATCTACGACTCGATCGAGTTCTTCATTGGCATCTACCAAACCAGCCAAATCTCGTTCGCCCAGAATCGCAGTCCCAAACCGAGGTTCGGCGAAAATCATCACTCCCGCCGCTGACTGAATCAAGTGAGCGCAGGTACGCGAACCGACTACCAGAAAAAAAGCATCCTGCATTTTCCGATGCAGCCAGACAATGCCTGTCAAGCCGCAGAATACCTCTCTTTGTCCCCGCTCTTTAAGTACGGGCATCGTCGTGTTTGTTTGAACTGGAACTTCCGTGCAAGGCTCTAAAGCCATGTTTTGCTCTCCTTTTGGGCTAAAACCCGATTTCTTAATAAAGCTATGCCCTAACTCATCAAGGGAGCCATGCCATGTCTTGTGTCAACGTGTCCGAACCGCAGAGCCATCGATAAATTAGTTCTCTTTACTATATTTACGAATCCCCAGAGTCAGGGTAAAAAGTTGCAAAGGTTTACAGGGGAGTTGGGAGAGTGGGAGTTGGGGGTTCGGTAGTTCGGCTACGCTCACTAACCGTATTGATGCCGACATGGAGGTTATTTGTGGGTTGGGCGGGTTTTGTTTCGACATTTTTATTATTAAGCACAAATTGCTGGCATAAACCAGCTCCTACGGATCTGTATGTAGAGATTTTACCGAATTTTATGATTAACGTCTGTCTGCCAATTTATGGGATTGTCAATAATATATTGTCTGACATAATTTAATTCTGCTTCGGTTCTAATAATGCGCTCGTAATAGTTTCTTTGCCAAACAGGAACGCCCTTCAATTTGCGAATCTTGTTGATTGCTCTTGCGGAGAATGTTTTAAAACTGCCGATGACTTCTGAAATTGACTTGCTATCCTCGTTGGTGTAGCCTCGCTCGTGGAGAATCGATAAATCCAATACAATAATCCCATGCAAGTGATTTGGCATGACTACCGATCTATCTATAATTAGATTTGAATGATGTCTTGCTAATTTCTGCCAATGTAATTCAGCAATATGCCCTAATTCATTTAGCACCATTGTTCGATCGATAATATCGCCAAATAGTTGTTCTCGTTCGTGAGTGCAAATAGTAATAAAATAAGCCCCATCGGTTGAGTAATCATATCCTTTCAGCCGGATCGAACGTCGATGATGAAATTCGGGATTATAGTTCATTATCTCAGAAAATCTAAATGCGATCGAACAAATTATAAATTATTTTATACCCAACTCGCCTGTACACAAACCCGTAGGGGCTGGTTTATGCTAACTAATATCCCTGTGCAATCAACCCATGAACAAAACCCGCCCAACCCCACCAGAATTTAACAACCATCGCTACATTGTATCTTTGACGATCGAATTGATACCGACATGGATGTTGTTAGTGGGGTTGGGCGGGTTTTGTTTGGATGTTGTTGTTATTAAGCATAAATTGCTGGCATAAACCCGCCCCTACGGATCTGTGTGTGGATATTTTACACCCCACCCGTTGGCGTTGGCGAAGCCTTTGCCTCAGCAAAAGCCTCTCCTTTGGAGAATCGCCTGTACACAAACCCGTAGGGGCTGGTTTATGCTAACTAATATCCCTGTGCAATTAACCCATGAACAAAACCTGCCCAACCCCACCAGCAATAATCGATAATCGGGAGTTCGGTCACGACAAGGACATTTCTAAAATAATATCGATCGTTGTTGGGTAGCTCTAATCCCTAACCCCTTTTTGGCTAAATCTCAAAAAAAAAATGCCGCAAAGCGGCAATATAGATCGGAAAGAGGGAAAGAGTGCAAAAGTACTAAGGGAATCCTGGGGAAGGGAGAGAGACAACCCGAAAACCGCAGTAGTAGTACCGATAGACGCGCGCGCTCCTGTAGCGATACGAGCTGCGACAGTTCACGGGATTGAGGTCCCACGAACCACCGCGCAGCAGTTGAGAACGATTATCATTCTCAATCCAAGCACTGCCATCTGTCGGTGCGCCATTGTAATTGTCATGCCATGTATCGAGACACCATTCCCAAACATTTCCGTGCATGTCGTACAATCCAAAAGCATTGGCGGGAAAAGTACCGACATCGGTAGTTTGCCCTTTACCACTAAAAGTAGCCTGATTTGCGGTCAGGGTGTCGCCAAACGAGAAGGAAGTGGTCGTTCCGGCTCTACAGCCATATTCCCACTGACTCTCGCTAGGGAGGCTATATTGCGCCCCTGTGAGTTGGGATAGTTTTTGACAAAAAGCAATTGCATCATCCCAGCTCACTTTTTCGACAGGGCGATTGTCGCCTTTAAAGTGACTTGGATTGTTGCCCATGACGGCTTGATATTGCCCTTGAGTGATGGGGTATTTGCCCATATGGAAGGGTTAGACGTTTACCTGATGTTGAGGCTGTTCACAGGCATTCTCGTTGGAACCCATCCGAAAATTTCCGCCAGGGATATAAAGCAAGTCTAGTTTGACACCGGAACCTAAATCGACGCTAATCGGTTGAGTTTTTTGGGCTTCTTTGCGCTGACGCTCTAATTCAGCTTGTTTACGTTGTTGTTCGGCTTGACGTTGACGATCTAATTCGGCTTGTTTGCGCTGTTGTTCGGCTTGCTGCTGACGCTCTAATTCGGCTTGCTTCCGTCGCTCTTCCTCCTGATGCAATAGTACGGCTAGGCGTTGGCGTTCTAATTCGGCTTGCTGCTGTTGGATTTCTAGCCCTGCTAGTACGCCAGCAGCGATTTCGCGGTGAGTTGCGGCGGTGGTAATGCCGAGATTGATGGCTCGCTCGAAATCGGGAATTGCCGTCTGATAGTCACGCAGTTTGGAATGAGCCAATCCACGTTGCTCGTGGGCAGCACCTAAGAGATTGCAGCCATCGACGATCGAATCTGTTGGGCTGCGATCGATAACACGGGTAAGATCGACGATCGCGTTAGCATATTCCTGGAGCTGAATGTGCGCTAAACCGCGATAGTAATCGGCGATGAGATTGTCTGCGAGGGCGATGCTGTGGGTGAAGTCGATGATACTCGATCGAGCGGCTCCATTTCGATAATATGCGATCGCCCGTTGATAGCAACAGTCGGCTAGATCGATGCGCTCGTCAATTCCCAATTGTACCAGAGAACGATTCAACTTTTCGACGTAATCTCGATCGCCGATACTTAATTTAGATTTTAATGATGTGAGGAGGGTGGATATTTCTGCATTTGGATCTAGGGCGAGGAGAGGCGTATCGAAGGCTTGTAGAGATTCCTTCAGCAAGGACATCGCGCCAAATTGTTGCGATGACTGGATAAAAGCATCTGCCAATTCTAATTTTAGATCGGGAATCCAGCTACTTTCCGTATCTTGAAGATGACCATAAAAACTGCGATAGGCATCAAGGAGTTTTGATAGCACCAACTGCTGTTCGGATTCGCGAAAATCTTTAGTTAAATTAGTGATGATGCGGGGTAATAGCGGCGATTGACGATGGGCGGGGGAGAGTTCCATCAAAAAGTATTCATCGGCTAATAAGCCAGCATAAAGACAATGAAAAATGTTTAGATACTTTTTCAGAGCTTGAGCATCTTGGGGTTTGATTTGATAATCGCGCTTGATATCGCTGAGGTGATCGCCACCTGCGATACAGCTTTGTTCCCGCTTAATAATAGCGAGATTGTACTGATACTGTCGGACAACATCTTCGCCATAGGTGGCAATCCACTCAGTTTCTGAATCGCCTGCTTGTTCGCGTCTGTCGAACCATTCGATCGTCCGTTGTTTGGCAAAATCGTATAATAACTCTAACCAAGAGAACCGCGCACCAGTAACGTAAATCGGTCGATCGTAACCCAATCCCCAGTAAGCAAAATTAATTTCGATATCATCTCCCTCAACCGAAGATTCGATGATAATTGTCGGCTCAGATCTGAGACTATCAAAAATTGAGTGAGCAGCAGCTTCACCGCGAAAGGCTTTGCTCATCCAAGCCGACGCACCAAGGTAATGAACTTGGCGATTTTCTTTGGTATATTCTCCGAAAAAGTCACGCAATCCCCCATTCAAATGTTGCTCCATTTCTGGAGCTTTAATACTATTGCGATCTGGGGAAACAACCGTATCATACTTGAGAATTGGCGGTGAGAAAAAGACATGGAGATGGGGGACAGAATTATTGTTATTACTATTGAGAATCGATTTCGCTGCTTCCCAAATTGGCGACTGAGCCAGCATTTTTTCTTCCCGCATTTTGATTCGAGCGGATTCTCGATCGAAATGACGGATTTCCCAAGTTAGTTTGGTTTCGATCTCTTGGAGTTCGAGCTGGAGATTTCGTTGTCGATCTGATAGCTCCCGTTGGAGATTCGCTCTCCAGATTTCTAGTTGCTCCAAATGTTCGCGACTGAGTTTGCCCTCATTAGCTTGAAACTCACGCATCAATTCAGCCAATCGTTCATTCTGCGCTCGTGTTAGCAGATTTTCATCGTGTTGAAAAGATTGAGCAAATCTGGCTAGTTCTGCCTGAGCCGATCGATTCAATTCGGACAGACGTTCATTTTGTTCTCTAGTTAACTGATTCTCGCGTCGTTGAGCCAGGGCATTTAATGTAGCAATTTCAACCTGTGTTTTTTGATTCGGTCGAGCTATGTCTATTTGAACATTTCTATTTAATAGATTCTCACTTTGTTGAGCCGCTAAATTTTGTTGCTGCAATAAGTCTTGCTGCTTGAGCCTAATGATATCAATTTCTTTTTGATGAGTATCGCGCTCTTGGTGGAGAGCGGTACTAGTATTACTAATCTCTTTTTGGGTAGCAGAATTTAGTTTAGCATTTTTGCGATTGGTGAAGGCATTTACGACCGCCCCAAAGCCAGCAAAAGCTAATGATATGGTAAGTGGATCCATTTTTCAAAACCAATAAATATTCAGACGAAATAAAATACTTTAAATTCCCACAGAGTAGGGGCAATTCATGAATTGCCCCTACTTTGTGTTAACATCAGCCCAGAATGTCACGTAGTCGTGCGTCTATCGCTAAGGTGATTCCCAGCAATAAATATACCCTTGGTTTTGGTTATTGCCAAAGGCAATAACCAGAACCTGTCTAATAGGTATATTCTTTATCAGGAATCACCTAACACATCATCCGATCGTTATGAACCCAAACTCTCACCGATTTTATCGTGATGATATCCAGCGTCTTTTTGATATTCAGCCGCTTTATTAAGATATCCACTACTAGCCCAACTTTCTGCCATCTCGTTATTAAATTTTTCTCGCCCTTCGTGATAAGCCGCCTCTTCATAATTTGGCGTAGTCGATCGCGGCATTGCCGAAAAATCACCTAAACTATGGAAAGATGATTCTGCCATGTTGGTATAGCTCACATCATGATTGCCATAGTCCAGATTCATCCCTACTTGTGGCTCTAAACTACTAGATAAAGATGATTCCGCCATACTGGTATAACTCAGATCGTGAGTACCATAATCCAGATTCATCCCTACTTGTGGCTCCAAACTGTGGGAAGATGACTCCGCCATGCTGGTATAACTGAGCTGCTGAAGATTACCATCCAGATTCATCCCGCCATCTGTTGGATAATTGTGAGTTTGACAGTCTTGATGGTTTAAATTGAGTCCATGATGAGTCGAGAAATCTGACATCAGATCGACGTTCAAAGCTTCGTGTCCGATCTGTTCTAAACTAAGATGGCTGGGATCGATTGAATTCAAATCTGGCGAGTGCATAGAGATGGCTCCAAAATAGAGTTTGAGTTAATTCGTGTAGATAACACCGATCTTTGGTAGAGTTGAGACGATCGAACCAGTTTTCGGCCGTCGGCTCGATCTCCGCAATTAATTCGTGCAGCACCACCTATTCTAGATCGTAATCTCTATTTTTCTGAATAACAAGATCTCTATTGGCGGGATAACTCACCTCCAAGCATCAACAATGTCGGGAACCTCACATCTTGCACCAGTACTAAAACATTAGTAATTAGCATAGACCGGGGCGGGAACAGTGCCCGCCCTGAATTATTGCAGTAATAGTATTTATGAAGGAGAATGAATATCTATATCCCCGACTTCTGAGAGAAGTCGGGGATATGTCTTATAGCTTCAAAGGTTGACAAATTCCATGATTGAGCCGTTGGAGTATAATTTTATTTCTTGAATATTTTCCGACGAATTTGTCCGACGAATGTATCAAATTCTGGTAATTTGAGCTGAGAGACGATCGCGATAAATACCCCGAAACCGATTCCGCCAGCCAGAGCTAATTGAATCAATAGGGTAATAGTATTGCTAACAGGTACAAATTGCTGCCAAGCAGAACTTACTCCATAAGTTGCGCCTCCACCTAAAGCACTAGCGATAAATATTCCGCCCATTGGTAAAAATCCTCGCCACGGTAAACCATTCAAACGGCGATTGAGTAAAAATAACATTGTCACCAAGGAAATGAGATTGATACAAACCGTTGATAAGGTAATTCCCGCCGCGCCGAATGGTTTCCACAGTAAATAGTCAAATAGGAAATTGAAAAAGATATTTACCATGCTAATCTTGAATGGCGTACTGCCATCGCCGAGCGCGTAAAATACCCGCACTAATACATCTCGCGCGAGAAAGATAAACATCCCCAAACTCGATGCAATCAAAATCGAACCAACTAACTCAGAATCCTGATTTTTGAATGCCCCATACTGATAAACTGTCTTGACAATTGGGAAAGCTAAGGCCATCATAATCGCACTCAATGGCATCATCGCGATCGCCGTTACGAGCAATCCTTGTCGAAGCCGATCCTTTAGTTGTGTCCAATTGTCAGGATCTGCCAACCGTGAAAATTCCGGTAAGAGTGATACTAAAATAACATTAGAAATAATTCCCAATGGAGTCTGAATTAATAATCCAGAATAAGTCATCGCCGAAGCTGCACCAACAATTCCCGACGCAAAAGCATTATCAATAAATAGATTGATTTGCAAAGTACTAGAAGAAAAGGTCGCAGGGCCAAGAATTTTAAACACGTCTTTTACCCCCTGTCTTCGCCACTCAAATCGGGGTTTAATCGTGCCTAATCCTGCTTTCCATTGAGTAATAACTTGCATCAACCATTGCAAGATTGCCCCAATTAGTACCGTACTCGCCAATACCCTACCACCCAATAAAGCATTTTCGGGGAGCATAATATCGGACTTCAAAGAAAACGCCAACACCCCGACTCCAATAATCGTCGCAGAGCTAGATAGAATCGGGCTGATGGAAGGCAACCAATAAAAATCAGCAGAACTAAGTGTTCCGAAACCAATGCCGATAAAGCCCGCTAGAACTGCCATTCCTGACATAATTTGCAACTGCTCGATCGCACTTTGACGCACCAAGGCTCCGGCAATTGTATCGGCTCTATTCATCAAATTAGGTGCGGTAAGATCGATAGCCGTGCTTGCAAAGCAGAAGATCAGGATACTCACTCCGAGTAAAATTAGACCAACGATCGTCGTAATCGTTTCGACGATCGGGGCAACTTGAGATTTATCCTTTTCCTTTGTCAAGACGCTCAGGATCGCGCTGTGAAATGGACCATTAATTCCACCTAGTAAGATCAGTAAAAATCCTGGAATGGCATAGGCATAAGTAAATGCCTCTGTCGCTACACCATTGCCAAAGGCAGCGGCGAGAGCTACTTGACGCACTAGCCCAAATACTTTACTAATTAAGGTGGCGGCAGCTACGATTCCAGCGATACTGGCGATCGATCGGTTTGGTTTTTTTGATTCACTCACAAATCTGCTCTGGGATTAAATACCCACCTATCTTAGATCGAGTTGTGGATAAACGATCGGTATTTTTGCCGAGCTTGCGCTCCTCTGGCTCATTAAAATTACCATACTTCTCCGTAAGTTCAGGAATGCTCGATCTGGTAGATGTAGTTGTCTTTTATCTGTCGCGATCGAAATCTGGCTATGACTCGAACTTTTCCGATCATTTTATCTGTCTCTTTACCCCTAATGATTTTAGCTGGATGTTGGACAAAACAAAATCAAACTTCTACCGAAACTCCCTCCACACCGACGGAAGCAGCCGCCCAAAAAGCGATCGCTTCTCGATCTCTAGAACCTTTTGCAACCTTAGAAGGTACGCCTTATAAAGTGGGCGTTGTGGGTGAGTCTGGAAACAGAGGTAAGGGTTTTTCTTATGACTCTTCATCTTCTAAAGGTTATGCAAGACAGTTTAACTATATTTTCTTGAATACTCAAACTAAGGAGAGTGTCAAGCTGTTGCCCAAGAGTGATTCTATTTTCACCAGATTGGAAAGAATCGGTAAAAAGAATCCCAAGGGGGAATGGATGAAAGTAGAGGCAATTTGGTATGAAGTGATTAAAGATGGAGCGAAAAATTCAGACGATCGAGCTAAAAAGACGATCTCGACATCAACTGTCTCTGGTACCAATTATACCGAATTAATTCCCCAGGTCGATCGCATCTTGAATACTTTTCAAACTGGGGCGACGAAAATATTAATGGTTTATGAACTGAATAAAAAATACTTTATCGCCGAACTAGATTTGGGCGAACGCAAGCTAATTGAAACCAAAGAACTTCCCAATTTAGAATAGTAGGGGCGCAACGCTTGCGCCCACCTTCCTGGTCGATCGATGTCGATGGTTGGGGCGAATGCGATTCGCCCCTACTTCGATCGGTTTTGTTGGATTTGGCGGATTCGGTGATGGGGGGTTTGGGGTATGATTTAATTTCTATATTTGGGGGTTAATGGGGCTGTGGCGTATAATCCAAAGATTCACCATCGTCGATCGATTCGTTTGCAAGGGTATGATTATTCCCAGAATGGGCTGTATTTTGTGACCATTTGTACCCACGATCGATTGCCGATATTTGGGACGATCTCCAATGGAGAAATGACCCTTAGTTCGATCGGTCAAATTGCCTACACAGAATGGTTTAATACCGCCCAAATTCGTCCAGAAATTCAGCTCCACGAATTTATCGTGATGCCCAATCACATCCACGGCATCATCGAGATTACCAGTATGGAGACACATTCTCCCGATCGTCTGGATGCTGGAAATAATCCGATCGAGTCAAATCATCAAATCTCCATAGCAGTTAAAAGCCGATTAGGAAATGTAGTTAAGGGATATAAATCAGCAGCCACAAAACAAATCAATAGATTGCCAGAATACCAAGGAGCCGCCGTGTGGCAACGCAACTATTATGAACACATCATTCGCCACCAAGGAGCCTATCAAAACATCACTGCCTACATCCAAAGCAATCCCCAGCGGTGGTTAGAAGACATCCATCACCGTTAATCCAAGCAAAAACCACCAGAGGGATATTCTATTGATTCGCAGTCATTAGATTGGCGATTATTTAGCGATAACTACGCCCCAAAAATAATCACCAATTGCGGAAGCCTCAGTATTGACACGAATTTTCCGACCCCATGAATAAATATCAAATTCCACTCGACTTTGTTTCTGACGACTAAATCGAGTGGGTGATTGAATCGACACATTCCCCAATATCGTCACCCAATGACTGGGATAAAGTCGATGCAACTTGGATGCCAAAAAAGAATTGATGCCGAGTAAACCTTGGGAATTAATCAATCCAAACGCTACCCCACCAGCATTTATAATATCGTTAGCTGTTTGCAAAGCTTGAAATTCACCAGATAGACATGTTTGTTGAGTTATTGGCTCAGGATAACCTAATAATTCTCGTACCCAAGCAGCGATTTCCCAGGGTTTGGTAATTCCGGCAATATTCCGAACGATCGCTGGTGCCTTGGGATGTACAGGCACCAGCAAATTTGCCGAGTCTCTGAGGGTGGCGAGCAGCATCCAATCAACTTGCGCCATCCTGAGCTTGCCATAACTGCGGCGCAATCTACCAGCGGCGACAATTGGCTTGGTAAAACCGTCGAAACTACCTTGCTCGTATAGACTTTGACAAATATCTAGATACCGCAGGGGTTGTTTGCGAATTAGTTCAAATACTACCGCAGCAGGGCCACAAAATGGTTGTTCTCCCTGTTCGATTTTGAAGGGATTTTCGAGCCTGAGCTGGAGATCGTCGATAATTTGCTGTTTGTCTAGGTGATTCCAGACTCCCGATACATTCGATCGAGCGAATTGATTTAGTCGTGAGCTAAGGCTAGGATCGATTATGACTGTCATAGTTTGATGTTCCTACTGTTTTTGGCTCTCAAGTGCTATGGCCAGTTCTGCGGCGGTTTGGTAGCGATCGCGGGGTCTTCGATTGGTGACTCGATCGATAATTTCTCTCAGCCCAGGTGTAATGCTTGGTATACTGGACACATTAAACCGAAACCCCTCTAAGTCTAATTCTACAAAATCGGCGGGATTTCGTCCGGTGAGCAGAAATATTAATGTGGGACCGATCGCATACAAATCAGACTGGGTGCAGGGTTGACCGCTATTTTGTTCTGGAGCCATGTAGTCTGGCGCACCAATCCGCGTTCCCCCCATCGTGCCAATTTCTTTGACTGCGCCAAAGTCGAGCAGAAATATCCGCCGATCTACGGTGCGTACGAGCAAGTTCGCGGGCTTTATATCCCGATGAATCAATGGGGGCTGTTGCTGGTGAATGTAGCCCAATATCCCGCACAATTCGACCATCCAGTCGATCGCCAGATTTAAACCTACTGTTCCACCCCTGATGATATACTGTTCTAAGTTTTGCCCGTGAATCAGTTCCATTGCCAAGTATTTCCGCCGATTCTCGACAAAGAAATCATAGTATTTGGGAATGCCCGTATGGTTGAGACTCTGAAGGATTTTGGCTTCCCGCGCAAACAATTCCTGCGCTTTGGGAACTGCTTCCATATCAGCATTCATTTCTTTTAGTACTAGTACCCGATCCCGATCCCAAGCTAAATAGGTGGTACCCATCCCCCCTTGCCCTAATGTCTTGAGGATCTGATAGTTACGAATTTGTCGCTCGATCCGAATCGGTTGTCCACAATGGATACAAAATAAGGTATTGGCTGGATTGTCGGGATGATTGCAGGTAGGAGCCGCTGGCGCAACATCTAGTTGGATCGTTAATATCACCCCCGCAGCCAATTGGATCCGATCGCCACTGGTCAATAATACGCGATCGATGGGAATATCATTAACTAAAGTACCATTGCTGCCCAAATTTGTCAGTTGCCAATATCCACCCCCTTGAGGCGAATTGATGTAGGCGATCTTACCATGAAGACGAGAGACTGAGGGACTATCGATGACCACTTGATGTTCTGGCGATCTCCCAATGTCGATCGATGCTGGCGGCACAAATTGCCACTGATGGACGATCCGATTTTTACTGCTAGGCGGGTCACCCGCCCAGCTCTCATCCCACAGGGCAATCTGAATATTTCGCATGAAACTAAATAGCTAGGAATAGGGGCAATAATTCTCCCCTATCATATTATCCCCAAATTGATTTTGGATACTCAGCGAAGTCGATGTACTCAGATCTTGCACCAGAACTAAAATACTAATAAAAGTGGTCAGTGGATAGCGAAAAGTGCAATCTTGGGGTTTCCCCAAGTGAAGCACCTTTTCAAGACAATGAATGGTGGTCAGTTCTATCCCCTATCCCCTATCCCCTAAAACACTAGCAACTTTGTTTTGATGCAAGATGTGAGTGTACCCAAAATCCAAAATCAGCTTACTCGCGGTTCCCTTTTACATCCTGACGATCTCGATAGTTGATATACTCAGTTGGCTGAATAATCGACTTGGGGACCAATAGTAGTTGCCAGTTTGCCATGTATTCACGAGCATCACCATAGAGCGAACTACGGCGGCTAATGGTGCTTGCCAACTCGATCGCCATACTAATATTACCCTGACGATAGGTGCCGATCGCCCGATTGAGGGTACCGCGATCGGCGATCTCCTGAAGCTCCACATACCATTGCCGTACATGATACTGAGCCGCCGGATACAACGATCTACCAGGCATAATCCGATCTGCCACCGCGATCGCCTGAGAGCGATGTCCCCGTGCTCCTAGAGCCAGAGCATTATCCAAAATCGGCCGATCTTCGATTGTTTGAATTTTCTCACTCCATTCAGCTACAGCGGCGGCGGCTTCTTCACCCATCGGTAAATCTTTGGGAATTTTCGCCGCTAGAGTAACTGCTGTTTTGAGATTACTCAAAGATGTACCACTGGCAACTAAATGTTGCGCTTTAGCCAAAATTGTCCGGTTATCAACGGTCTGAATTTGTCGATTCCAATTGGTAATATCAGTTTGGACTGTTTTTCCGGCGACACTAGTTGCGGGAATTTGCTTGGCGGTACTTATCGCTAGGGCGAGGGTAGCTGGTTGTTGAATTTGACCGATGGTTTTAGCCCATTGGAGCTGAGTTTCTTGTTTTAGCAATACTTGCCAGTTGGCTTGCTTGCTATGAGCCAGAGGATAGATCGAGCTATTTTTGGAGATTTTTTTGACTTGGGCGATCGCATCTACAAAGGACAATAAATTTTGTTTTCCACTGGCTACGGTTGCTTGATTTAGTTTGATCCAATCTTGAGCTTCTGTGTAGAAAGATACATCTTCGGGGACTTTTTGGGCGATTTCTATCGATTCATTAAAGCTTTGTGCTTTATGTTTCTCGATCGCCAAATGAACTAATTGCTTGCTCCAGGTGGTGCGAAGTGTTTGCCCCTGTTGATAGGCGTAGGTTTTGGGATCGATCTCGTTGGCGATTTCCATCGCTTTGACGATCGGTTCCGGCTGCGTGGGAAGAGGTTCTTCGGCTACTTTTGGATCTTTTTTATTTGCTAGATCTGGACGTTTTGCCCCTACGGTATAACCATCTTCTGCTTTTCCTGATAGAGCAGTTTTAGCATTGTGAAGTTTGTCCCAGCCATCTTGTTCCCGTACCAGTTTGACAGACATTTCATGATGCTTATAGGTATTCCAATAAGCTCCCTTCATCCGTTGAACTCCTTGCAAGATCCCAAAGGCTGCACCCCAGTCACCGAGCTTCATCGCTCGATCGAATTTGAGATCGACTTTCTCACTATCTCGCGATTGATCCGTCCATTTTGCTAGTAGTTCTTGAGTTTTGTCGTAAGTAGGACTACTTGGTGGAATTATTTTCAACGTGGATATCGCTCGATCGATATCGCCCTGATTTAGTTCTTTTGCGGCAATTTTGTACAAATCCTCGGACCAATTTTTCAGCAGCTTTTGCGACTCTGCATATAGCGGCTGACTATCTGTCCAATTTTTGACTAGATTGACTGCGGCAATGAGTTCTGGAAGTTGACGACTTTCTGCCGCAGTTTGAGCGCAGTAGAGCCGCTCGCTATCCGATGCCATTCCCCCGATGCCACGACATTCTGGGGTTGGGGGCACCGCTACCAGCAACAGATAACTCATCACTCCCGTACCGCCGATCGTCGTCATTAGTATCGCCCAAAACGCCGACCAAGGATCGACATTTACCTTGGGTAGATTTAATTTACTGATCGCTGCGGTAGATTCGGCAAATATATTTGAAGTATTAATCTCCCTAATTTTCGCCAAACTACCGTTGACAATATTGCCATTTTCTGATGGAGTATCTATCGACAGCGATCTAGGCGAGGATCCAGATGGCCACCGTTTCCACATGACGATAAACTGGGTGCGAAGCTGTTGAAACTTATTATTACTCATCATACCCCTGTTGACTAATCCGAACTTTTTAATGAAATCTGAATATATTTGTTATAAAAAACCGATCCTGTCAACTGGTACACTAAGTAACTTGGCTGCTTCTGAATACGGAAGCAATCGAAGTGTTATATTATACACATAGACCAGGAATTAAAGGTCGAGTAGGGAAATTGGGTGGATTTACATGGCCTTGGATGGATTGCCCACGCGCCATCGGATGTTCTCCATCGACTGCCAAAGCCAACTGTCCTTATGATGGTGTCGGTAAAGGGAGTTTGATAAGAGCGATGCATCTGTCTGGTCGTAAGCTATATTAGGGAGCCGAGGTCATCTCAATATCTTAGCATTTGTGCTTATATTTTAAACTATGCCTAAGCATTAGTACATTAACAACTTCTTAAAAAAACAGTATGACGATCGTGAGCATTGGCAATCATGCACTTTTGAGTTTGGACTTGTCTGGGGTATCGCCGACGATCGAACGGTGGTTGGCGGCTTATCCCTTGCAATTTAACTTGGATCTAGAATTCGAGCTAAATTATACCCGCGATGGTGAAGATCCGCGAGAGTTGTCCGAAATCCCCGCTGTGCGGCTATGGTTTGTTCGGCTAGATGCTCGCTATCCTTATTTGCCCCTATTGCTCAATTGGCAAGCGGGAGAATTGGCTAGATATGTGGCGATGCTAGTTCCCCACCAATTTAGTCGCAAGGAGGGGATTCAATACAATCCTGAAGCCTTGGAAATTTGGGTGATGCAACGGGTATTTATGTTGACAGATTGGTTGAAAAGTAGGGAATTGATGGATCGTTCCCGACTTAAATTT
Organism: Chamaesiphon sp. OTE_70b_metabat_96; assembly: GCA_031376885.1. Taxonomy (GTDB): domain Bacteria; phylum Cyanobacteriota; class Cyanobacteriia; order Cyanobacteriales; family Chamaesiphonaceae; genus Chamaesiphon. Next base: position 18,605 of record JANMEL010000187.1, read on the forward strand.
ATGACTCAGGTTTTGGGTTATGAGTTAGATGATGGACTATTTGATTTATTGCGAGACATGCCCCCGATTTAATAATCGATCGAGATGGAGATAATGGACTTTGATTCAACTAACGATCGTTATTAAAGTCCATCATTCGATCGACAGATTGCTTCCCCACCCCCCAACCTTTGATTCCCCCAGAAAATTGCAGAACTTAGCGATCTTATCCAAACCCTATCACCCTATCCCCTATCCCCTATCCCCTATTGATGAGTGACTTCTTTGATCGCGTGATTCCACATACTCATTACTTTCTCCAATCCAAATCTGTCGAGGACTTTGGGTGCATAATGGGAAAAGTATTGGCGTTTAACAGGATCGTTCATCAATAAATCCATCCCTGCGGCTAGAGCATCGACATTTTCAGGTACTACCAACATCCCATCAGTACCATTGTGAATAATTTCACGGGGGCCACTCAAACAGTCTGCCGCAATTACTGGAACACCGCAAGCCATGGCATCGCAAAGAGTGACGGGGAAGCCTTCAAATCGGGAGGAGAGGACAAATAAATCAGCTTTGTAGAGATAACCCGTCACATTTTTGATAGTTCCAGGTAAATGAATCCGCTCTTCCAACTTGAAATTAGATATTAAAGTTTCTAGTTCCGATCGCATTTCACCTTCACCTAAAATTGTGAGTGTCCATTCAGGATGCTGGTGACAAATTTGGGCGAAAGCCTTGATTAATAGATCGAAACCTTGTTGGGGGAGTAATTTACCAACTGCGAGTAAATGTCGATCGTCAGTATATAGCCGCGACTCGATCGCTTCTGCCTCAGGAATAGCGATCGGATTGGGCATCACCGAGGTATTATAGCCCTCAAAGGCTGGAAAAAATGACAATGCACTGTGAGTTTGAACGGTAATCAGATTCGCCCGCCGATAACTCCGTTTTTGCAATCGTTGCCAACCTTTATTGAGTTCTCCATAAGCTGGATGAACATGTTCGCTAACAATTGTCGGTACCTTGAGTCCTCTACAAGCAAGGAGCGTAGTAATATTAGTCTGGTTGACAAAACTAATCACTACATCGGGACGACTAGCCGCGATCGCTTTCTTGAGCACCCCAAGCTGTCCAAAATTACCCACCATCGCCAGTAGGGGATCGATCTTGGTGATGTCCATTCCCAAAGAACGGTGGTTAATTCGGCGATCGAGATCGTAAAATGGAGGCTCAGAACCATCATCAAAAGTCAGCAAAGTAATCTGCCACCCACGATTTGCCCAATAGTTAGCAACAATCGACATGACTTGTTCTGCACCACCAACCCCAAGCGAAGAACTAATCAGTGTAAGTTTCATGAGACCTCAAAAAGTAAATACTAGCGGCGATAAAAAAATTACCGTCATTTTATTCCCCTAGTATTCCCTTCTCAATTCGCTAGATTAAAGTATCGATCGTTTTTCAGGGGTGAGGGGATAGGGGTGAGGGGTGAGGGTAGGAGGGTGGTAGGGTGGTAGGGCAGGAGAGTGGTAGGGTAGTAGGGTATTAGATTTTCCTAACTTCCCCAGTCCCCTCTCCCGCTCTCCCCCTCCCCCCTCTCCCCCTCCCCCCTCTCCCCCCTCTTCCCCTGACCCCTCACCCCTGACCCCTGACCCC
>JANMEL010000213.1:0-57526 GCA_031376885.1 Chamaesiphon sp. OTE_70b_metabat_96
AGTAGGATCTGATGCTTTCCAAAGTGATACACATTTTTCATGTTGGTTAATTTGAAAGGCTACTCCGTTAGCTGGCCCGTATCTTGTTACGATAAGCTCACAAGGAATAGACGATCTAATTTCAACTAACTTTTGCATCGACCAATCATCTTTTTGTAATATTTTCTTGATTCTATTTAATCCTTTTAATCCATCAGAAGGCATTTTATCGAGTCTAACAATCGCATCTACCCACCCGTCAGTAACTGGCTTAGGAGATAAATATGTATAGCAACCTAACTTGTGCCATTCTTCTAAATCAAAGATTATTTTGTCTAAATAATTATTACTATATTATCTCAAACTATCTAGACTCGCTAGTATTCTGAATCACAGTCGTTAAATATTGAGTCAAAGTCAACGGATCTACACCCAGATCTCCGCGCTCATTCGCCGCCAAAATTCCCGCTTGACTATGCCACCAAGCCGCAGTTGCGACGACTTCTGAAATAGCCAAATCTTCCCGACTATTAGTTGCAATTAAACCACCGATTAATCCTGTCAAAATATCGCCGCTACCACCTCTAGCTAAGGCTGGAGTACTTTCAGGAATGAGGATCGCTCGACCATTAGGTTGAGCGATAACAGTTCTAGCTCCTTTGAATAAGACAATTGCTTGACTAGATTGGGCAGCCTCGATCGCTGCGGCAATTTTGTCGATTGGGTTAATATTAGGAAACAACCGTTTGAATTCACCGAGATGAGGTGTTAAAATAGTAGGTGATGTGCGTTGATGAATAGTTAGATCGATGCCATGTTTAGCAACAATATTGAGAGCATCAGCATCGATAACGATCGGGCAATTCACCCGAACAATTGCATCAATTACTTGAGATGGTTTTTCGGTCAAACCACAACCACAAGCGATCGCTTGATATTTAGTGAAATCGAGATCTGGTAATGATTCAATTGTGCCAGTTTCAGTTTCAGGGCAACCGATAATTAACGCTTCGGGTAAGTATTGTAATAATAAATATTTGAGAGATTTGGGCACGGCGATCGATAACATCCCTACGCCAGTCGTTGGCGTAGCCTACCGGAGGTAATCGCGCACCCAATCCAGCTAAAATTGCCGCTCCAGCATATTGTTCCGAGCCGACTATTAATAGTAGATGCCCCTGTTGATATTTGTGAGTTGTAGGCGATCTATTTAGTGGTAAAGAAGATTGAGCTAACTTAATTGTCATAATACTGACAATCGGATCTACACCCAATACTCGCTCGATAATTGACAAAGGTAGATCGATATCGATTAACTCAGTCTTGCCTAAATACTCGATCGCTGATTCTCGGAGGAAGGCTAATTTCCATAGCCCCAGACAAAATGTATGTGTGGCTTTAATTGCCGTTCCCATTGGCAATCCAGTATCGGTATGAATCCCTGAAGGTAGATCGATACTAATAATTGGAATTCCTAATCGATTGACTGATTCGATCGTATCGAATAGCCGATCGGTAATTTCACGATTTAAACTACAGCCAAATAAGCCATCGACAATCGCATCACAACCCGCTAAATCTTCTGGGCGATCGACAATCTCGATCCCCAAACTACAAACATAACGATAATGCCCGTCGGTTAATTCTACTAATTGTGCGATCGGCACATAGATAGATACTTCATAACCCTGAAAATACAATTCACGGGCAACGACTAGAGCATCACCACCATTATGTCCCATCCCTACTAGTATCCCTACCCGATGATATTGCGATTGCGGATATAGGCATTGAAATCGTCGAGCAATTAGTCCACCTACCTTCTCCATCAATGCCGCCATCGGCATCCCCGCCGCAAATATTTGGCTTTCAATCTCCTGCATTTGTGCCGTGGAAACTAAGAATCGATCTTTCATGGGGAGTTTACTTATGTTATTTATCTGTGCAGCCTTTTTCATGAAAAATTGCGGTTGAGCCTGCATCTGTAAATCCTTGTGGTAATGATAACATTGCTTCAATCTGCGGATTTGCCCATGCTGCTGCGATGCTCAAAAAATCAGGATTGTCATTGACACATTCGATCCGCGTGTAAGTTATGGTGGGATATTGAAGTTGTAAGGATTCGTTGGCGTAGCCTCTCAGTTTGAGAATCGCATCTTCCACATCCAGGATAGTTTCATCGACGTTGCCATCGGTAGGGGCAATTCATGAATTGCCCCTACCGATGGCAACCAAATCGCCAAAATTCTTGCAAAACCATCATTGGATACAAGCATCCTAAAATCTCACCCAAACTTGTTGGGGAATAACAGACATTGGCTGTTGTATCCCGATTACCTACGGTAGGCTACGCCAACGGCAGCCAGGATCGCTCTGACTGCCCCGTAAATGCTGTGACTAGGGTTTTGACATTTTGCTGCATGGTGGTGATGTAGTGACCCGATTGCACGGCTTCCGGCGATCCGGTTTCCATTGTGTCAAAGGTGCTGACTCGCACATTCAAATCCTTTGCCAGTGCTGCAAATGCCTCTGCGCCCCCATTAGGTTCTGCGAGTAGTGTTTTGAGATTGGTGGCTTTGACTGTATCCACGATTCGCTTGACATCTGCGGGAGAGCCGGGATTATCTTTGGGGACATCGACGAGAAAATTTACTTTTAGGTTGTAACTTTGAGCAAAATAGGGGGCGAAATCATGGAAAGCAACGAATGTTTTACCCGCAAAAGGTTGGAGCATTCGGCTGGTTTCTCGATCTAGTTCGCGTAACTTTTTGATATCAGCGGTGGCATTATTGGTGTAAATCTCTTTCCCCGCAGGATCGACACCGATTAAACCTTCTCGAATATTTTCGACTTGGCGGATGGCGCGTTTGGGATCGAGCCAAATGTGGGGATTATATTGAGGGCGATTTTGTCCAGATTTTGGCTGTTTGCCCTCAATTGTTTCGGTGGCAATCGGTTGTATGCCTTGACTGGAATCGATTACTTTTAATTTAGCATTACCAGTATTTTTGATTAATTCTTTCAAATATCCCTCGATCCCCAGTCCGTTTTGCACCAGCACGTCAGCTTTGGCTAACTTCTGAGCATCACCTGGTTTTGCCTGATAGTCATGGGGTTCGACGTTAGTGGGGAGAAGTTGGGTAACTTGAGCGCGATCGCCTGCAACTGCTTTGGTAAAATCTGTAATGGGAATAAATGTGGTAATAACCTGCAATTGTTTAGATACAGGAGTAGTTGCAGGTGGCTTGGCACAGCTTCCTAATGTGATAGTAATTGCAGATATAACAACGACAGATGACCAACGGGTAATAATTATCCGCGTTGGCGGAAAGCCCGCTCCCCTGGAGAATCGCTGTGACTCGATCTCGTTGAGATAATCTTCGTGCTGGGTAGCGGATTGGATCGATTGAGATTGATGACTAATCATTACTTTAACGCTAAATAGATTGCAACCAAATCTAGGAAAATTATCGACCGATCCGCATCCCAATTAACACATTATAGAAAAAGCCAATTAGAGCCAGAACTAATAGAAGGTGGATTAAAGCACCACCAATATTGATTGAGATACCTAGTAAACACAAACCAAAAAGTACCACAACACCAGTCCAAATCAGATTTAACATATTTTCCTCTTCTATTTAGCTAAAACGGTAGATATTATTTTGCGATGACGCAGTTGAATAGTTCATCAGATAGCCATTCGATCGTTCCTGTAAAGTTGCGAGCGGGAGTGGGTAAAAGATCGACATAAGCGGCTTGGCGGATCGGATCGATCGACAAACACTCCACCAAAAGGGGTCAGTAAAAAACTCGGAATTTGACCAATAAATCCAACTATTCCCAGCATCAAAGCCGAGTTGGTCAGATGATAAACTAGCCATACCGTAGCAATTTGTGTCATCCATGTCCCAATTAGAGACACACCTTGCCCAGCAAAAAATAGTCGATAATTTCTCGACCTCAATGCAGGTAATAAGACTTGGCGATCTGGTGCTGGCATATAATTAGCTTCTGGTAGCGATAATCTATGATTCGCGATAAAAGATAAATTTGACTAATGAAACAGCTAGAGAAGCCAAAAGAGCATAAGCAACAACAGCGATCGCAATATTGACATCAAATATATATGCCCCACCACCAAAAACAGGGCTAATAAATAAAGTTGAAAATGGAGCGATAAAAGGTGCGGACAAATTATTGATTAATCGAGCGAATTCATTTTGAGTATTAGCACCAAACAACCGTAAGAGGAATCGTAATCCTAATAATATTTCTAGTGCGCCTACCAGCCAGAAAATAGTATTAAGTATCCAAACAAAGGGAGTATTTAATCGAGCGGCCCGCAAGCGTTTTTCTTCTTGGCGAAGTCGAAAAGCCTCCTCGTCATGTTGCAATTCTTGTCGCCGTTCGATGTTGGTATCATCTTCTCGATTGTGAGTCATAATTAGACCTCCGTATTAATATTTGCTCAAGTATTTAAGTATGGGCAATTCATGAATTGCCTCTGTGTAAATGCTGATTGTAAGATGCAAATTTTTTTCCCGTAGGTAACGAACTTGTATATACACGGTAGCCTTGTAAAGGGGAGGGAGCAAGAGCTACCCCGCATCCAATGTTATCGTGATAATCTACTCCAGCTTCACCACCATCTTGCCGATGTTTTCGCCTGTAAATAGACCGAGAAATGCACTCACCGCTTTGTCGATGCCAACTACCACTGTTTCCTTATTTTTCAATTTTCCCAATCGATAATATTCACCCACTACTTGCTCAAATTCACCCCGACAACCCAGCCAATCGCCGACAATTAAACCTTTCATCGTCAATCGTTTGGTAGTGATATTAAATAGATTGCTCGGCCCAGGTTGGGGGATTTCTGCGTTGTAGCCAGAGATGCCACCACAGGCGATAATCCGACCATTCACCCGTAATGCTGAGAGTGCCGCTTCGAGCATTTCGCCGCCAACATTATCGAAATAGACATCAATTCCATCTGGTGCTGCTAGGTTTAATTGTTCGAGGATGGAGCCAGTTTTGTAATTGAAAGCAATGTCGAATCCACATTCTTCTTGCAGAAACTTGACCTTTGCTGGTTCACCAGCAGCACCAATTACCCGACATCCACGCAATTTCGCTAGTTGTCCCGCCATATTGCCAACCGCGCCAGCAGCACCCGATATAAAGATGGTGTCATCAGCTTTGACATCTACTAAATACAACCCTGCCCAAGCCGTTAAACCTGTCATGCCCAGGACACCAAGGTAAACGGACAGCGGTTGAATATCGCGGCTGACTGGGTGCAATTCTGGCGGTGTAGCGATAAAATATTCCCGCCAACCATAGTTGGAAGTGACGGTATCACCTGGCTTGAATTCTGGGACGTGGGATTCTATTACTTCGCCGACTGCGCCGCCGCTCATCGGTTTGCCCAACTCGAAGGGTGGTACATAGGATTTCCCCCCATTCATTCGCCCGCGCATGTAGGGATCTACAGATATATAGAGGTTGCGGACTAGTACTTGTCCGGCTTGGAGCGGCTCCAGTTTGGTTTGGGTGAGGACAAAGTTTGCTGGGGTGGGCATTCCGGTGGGACGAGAGATTAGGTGAATCTCGCGACTGATGATATCTGTCATGATTTTTTCTCCTGAATAATCTTGTTTCGGTAATAAGGATCTCTGGAAAATCTAATTGCTCTGTTCCCGTACCGCCAACGATTGTTCGCGAAGCGTTCCCGAAGGGTAATCGTGGCTAGTGATGCAAAGTCTGGGATATTAGTACAGCTTCGGCGGACTTTGCATCATGAGCAGAGACTTCAGTCTCTAGGCTCTTCTTATCCCGTTGGTGGTAACGGAACGTTTGCGCTATCAATAGCCTCTCCGACAGGAGAAATTCACGTTAGGTAGGGGCAATTAGACTGTCGGTTGGATGGTTTTTGCTGGAGCTAGTTTTAATTGAGATTGAAGATCGACTAAGTGAACGCCAATTAGATTTGGGATCGCGATATCAGCGGCTCCAACGCGAGTAATGGGGCCAATCCCGATCGATCGCATTCCCGCCGCGATCGCCGCTTGAACGCCCACGGTGGCATCTTCGACAACCACACAGCGATCGGGAGCGAGTCCGATCTGTTGAGCAGCATAGATAAATAGATCTGGGGCTGGCTTAGGCGGCTCGACACTATCCCCATCGGCGATCGCATCAACGAGATTACCAATCCCCAATTTCTCGATGACGGTGCGGGCATTCTTACTTGCAGAACCGATCGCGATTTTGATTCCCGCTTGTCGGAGTTCTGTTAATAATTCGATGGCTCCTGGATAAAGATCCTGGGGGGTAATTGTGGCGATCGATTCCACGTAATAACGATTTTTGCGCTCCATCATCTTCTGAAGATCCGCTTCTGAATACTGTCCAATACCGATGATGTGCATCAGCGACTCACGGCGAGATACACCCCGCAGTGCTTCATTCGCCTGTCTGTCGAAAGGCAATCCCTCTTCATCAGCCAGTCGTTGCCAAGCCTTGTAGTGGTATTCGGCCGTATCCGTCAACACGCCATCGACATCGAAGATAAAACCCTGAATATCTGTAACTGATACAACTGATGGCGACAAATTGAAATGGTGCCAAGTGCCGCGCCAGTTCAGTTTGAATTTGAGCCGCGTCCAATTTGGTGGCAGATGGGGAGTCGCCACGGGGCCGTTTTCCGTCAGTTGGACACCACCAAAGCCAAAGACAAGAGCTTGCCATACACCGCCTGCGGAAGCCGCATGAATGCCGTCTTCACTGTTCCCGAAACTGTTTTTGAGATCGATGAGGGCTGCCTGCATAAAGTGTTCATAGGCATCTACCGATTTATCCAGAGTTGCGGCGAGGAGTGCTTGAACAGATGAACCGAGGGACGAGCCGCAAGTGATATCGGTGCGAGGAGTGTAGTAGTTCCAGTTTTCGTGCAAGATATCCTGACGATTGGCAAATTCTGGCGTGTTGAATAGGAGGTAGAGCAGCATCAATACGTCGGGTTGCTTGATTACCTGACTCTGATTCGTTTTTGCCATGCCGAGGACAGATTGGATCGACTTAGTGCGCGGTTCATAGTCGCTCAAGTTGAGATCTTGTAGCTTGAAGAAACCCTCAAACTGTTCGATTAACAATGTTTTCGGATGGTAAGGAATGTACATCTGAGCGATCGTTGAGTGAAAAGCTAGTATCTGTACTGGCGTGAGTTGGAGCTGTTGGCTCAGTTCATTTGCCCGCGTTGGAAACGTTTCTTGCAGCCATTCATAGACAGCCACAGCTTTTTCTAGATGCCATTGCACCAGCCGATTGGTGTAGGCATTATTTCTGACTTCCTCGTGATATTCATCGGTACCAATCACCCCGCATAGTTCGTAGCGTTGCTGTTTTTCGTGCCACTCCACCCGACTCAGCCAGAATAAAGCAGTATCGAGGATAATTTCGGCTCCACGATCGCGCATCCACACATCATCGCCTGTTGCTTGCCAGTATTGCCACACAGCATAGGCGATGTCCGCACTGATATGAATCTCGCGCTCCCCATTCCAAATTCGGACAGGTTCCACATAAGGATCGCTCGACAGCGACCATTTAGGGGTCATTTCATCGCCAGTTGCCGCACTTTCCCAGGCAAACATTGCCCCTTTGTAACCCGCATGGGCGGCTTTGCGTCTTGCCCCAGGTAGGGTGTCATAACGATAGTCGAGCAGGCTACGGGCGATCGCAGGTTGCGTGAAGGTGAAAAAGGGCAAGATAAAAATCTCTGTATCCCAAAAGATATGCCCCCGATAGCCAAATCCCGATAAGGTTTTGGCGGGAACGCTGTCGGGGTCGGTATTTAAAGACCCCTGAGCAGTACAGCCACCAATGAAGAGTTGAAACAAGTTGTAGCGCACTGCCAACTGAGCGGTAAGATCGCCTTCAATCTCGATATCGCTGTATTCCCAAACTCGATCCCATGCCTGTTGATGAGCGGCGAGGAGAATGGAATAAGCTGGCAGTTGCGCTAATTTGGTCTGAGCCGCCTGAACTGGCGATTTGGCTTCGCGAGAAGTAAATACCGTTACTAGCTTCTCTACGCTGATGCTCTGCCCTGCTGTGGCGACAAAAGTGGTGGTCAAGGTGGGACAGTCGGGCGTGTTTATGACCTGAGATTTAGCATCGGAGCCAATCGCTGTCATTTTCGCCGCCATGCCGAGTTCGATCTGAGTACTGCGAGTACGAACGTGGAGCCAGACTCCTTGTTCTGTCTTACCTCGATCGAGATGCTCCCAGTGGTCGAAGCCTTGATTTTCGGGATAACCATTGATACTAGACTGCACTTCGATGGTGCCCTCAAAATCGAGCGGCGTAATCTCACAGCGCAGTGCTAATACCTGCTCGTCTGCCAAACTTGCAAAGCGTTCAAACTTTAAATCTACGGTATGACCGATCGAACTACGCCAGCGGATCGATCGACTCAAAACCCCATGTCGCAAGTCCAGCCGCCGCTCATAAGCGAGAATTTCACCAGAATCTAACCGAAACTGTTCGCCGTTAATAATGACTATTAATAGCAGCCAGTCTGGACAATTTGCCAACTCGGTATACACCACGGGAGTATCGTCATATACCCCATTAATTAGGGTAATTGGTAATGCTTTGGGGTAGCCTTCTTCAAAACTGCCGCGTGTGCCTAAATAACCATTGCCGATCGTAAATACAGTTTCTCTGGCGCGTAATTTTGCTAAATCGAATTCAGGTTCGGTTAGCGTCCATTCGGTGTAAATCAGTTCGCGAGGGCGGGTTAGAGTGTTCATGATGTTGAAATAATGGTACTGGAGACTAGTCGTATTTCGCCGTTCATCAGAGGATTTGCTATTTAGCTAAGAATTTGTTCGAGTTCGATTAAATTGCCGTCGGGGTCGCGAATACAGGCAGTGATAAACCCACCAGTTAGCCCCTCTTCTTCTGGGTGTTGCCAAGGACTGCTGAAGATCGCCACGCCTTTGGCTTTCAACTGAGATATCGCGTCATCCAGATCGGGCACGGCAAAACTCAAGATAATCTTGGCATCGTGACGATTGTATGTTGCTGATTCAATCGAATCGATGTAGTCTTTCAATCTCGATCGATTGAGAATCGTAATTTTAGTTGCGCCTGTATCCAGCTCGGCATATTCCTGGGCATCGTCAGCCGAGGAAACCTTAAATCCTAAAATGTCCTGGTAGAAAAGCTTGCAATCTGCATAGTTTTGGACATTCAATCTAGTGCAGGTATATTTCAGATTCATGGATATCCGTCCTAGTGAGATGTAGTTACAAGCAGACTGAGCTGTTCTAGTAGTTCCTTCGCGGCTGGTGCAGAAGATGCGGGATTTTGCCCAGTAATTAGCAGCCCATCTTTAACAACATGGGGCTGCCAGTCGGCTACTTTGGAATAATGCCCACCGTTTTGCACGAGCATATCCTCGACCAGGAACGGGACGATCTCGGTCAATCCGGCTGCCTGCTCCTCGGTATTGGTAAAGCCCGTGACTGCCTTACCTTTGACGATGGGAGAGGCATCGAGACTCTTGACATGACGGAGCACGCCCGGAGCATGACAAACTAGGGCGACTGGTTTACCTGCGGCTAGCATGAACTCGATGAGATCGATGGAGGATTTGTCTTCAGCCAAGTCCCAGAGCGGGCCATGTCCGCCAGGGTAAAATACCGCATCAAAATAACTAGCGACAACCTTACCTAATTTGATTGTGTGCGCGAGCGCGGATTGTGCTGCGGGATCTGCCTTGAAGCGTTGCGTGTCTTTAGTCTGAGTATCTGGGGTGTCGCTCTTGGGATCGAGTGGCGGTTGACCGCCCAGCGGTGAGGCTAGGGTAATAGTCGCACCTGCGTCTTTAAATGTGTAGTAGGGAGCGGCGAATTCTTCAAGCCAGAAACCAGTTTTTTTACCTGTATTGCCCAGCTTGTCGTGGGAGGTTAGCACCATTAATATTTTCATCTTGACTCCTTTAATTCATAATATTTAGTCCCTTAATTCCCCAACTTTAGAGAAGTTGGGGAGCTAGATCGAGGATCTATTCTGTCGTTTTACCATCGAAGTGTTCGTTGTCGGCTTGCGCGTCAGCGCGGGTATGATGAATAACGCCATCCCGATGATTCGGTGGTGAATAGATTGTTAAGAGACTCATCTGAATACTGCCAGTATTGATGATGTTATGCTTCGTTCCTGCCGGAATGACAATCGCCAAACCAGATTGAATTGGTGTGCGAACGCCATCCAACACCGCTTCACCCGTGCCCGCTTCCACCCGAAAGAATTGGTCGAGCTTGTGGATTTCCGCCCCGATCTCTTCTCCAGGTTTTAACGCCATCACCACGAGTTGACAGTGTTTGGCGGTATAAAGCACCTGGCGAAAATCATGATTCTCGATCGCGATCTTCTCGATATTTTGCAAATAACCTTTCATAGGGACTCCTTTAATTACTTTGATTTTTTCAACTAACATGAGTTCGACGCTACAAAACTTCCAAGACTTCTGACTTGGAGAATCGGACTTTTGCTAGTCCAGCATACTTATCTGCTTCAGAGCGATAGCCAGCCGCACAAGCTACGACTGTAGCTAAGCCTTTGGCAGCTAGCCCCAACACCCGATCGTAATTAACAGGTTCGATACCTTCCATTGGGCAGGTATCGACACCGAGTAATGCGGCACTGGTCATAAAGTTACCCAGTGCGATGTAAGCTTGGCGCGTTGACCATTCATTAACCTGGAAACTGCGTGCGCCGTTAACTACGTCATCGACCATGAGATTTCGGTAATTGGCGATCGATTCGACATTAACATGACGCACCTCGGCAGTACGAGCGACAAATCGATCGACATGCGCCGCAGTCAGATTCTTGTGAATCGCGAACACGACGTAATGCGAGCAATCAGTCACTTGGGGCTGATTCCATGACAAGGGTTTGAGCTGTTCTTTGAGTTCCGTACTGGTGACAATGAGGAATTTCCAAGGTTGCAGCCCATAGGAAGATGGAGTTAATACCAAGGCATCTTCTAAAGCCGTCCAAATTTCTGGAGCAATTGTTTTGGTTGGATTGAATTGTTTGGTGGCATATCGCCATTTGAGATGTTCTAATAGGTCGGTAGTAGTGATGTGATTCATGGGGACTCCTTTGAGATGAGTTTGACGATTACCTCCGGTAGGCTACGCCAACGTGTGGAATAGCATTACTTAAATGCTTTAGCTAAAGCCTCAAATTCCACCATCAATGACTTGTCATGCGGTGTTACAGGCGGAATCTTGCGATCGATATGCAAAAACTCATAAACCGCCATCTGCGCTGCTCGTACCGAATATTCAACGGTAAAAACAACATCTTCGGGAATCTCCACAAACTGACTGATGAAAGCGAGGTTGCGGGAATTATGAGGAATCGGTAATGGTCGATCGGTACGCAAGCGCGGCATGAACATACTGGTGATATATGGCATCCGGCAAGGGATACAGTTCGCCGATGCGACGGTATCTAAATCGAAACGGAGATGACCGCAAAGTTCTTGGAGAATTTCAGCACCATTACATTCAGCCATCGGTTTGGGGACAAAATTACCCACTCGATCGGGAAACAGTGCATATCCCCAGAACACCTGCACATCGGCAGGTTGGTCGATAAAATGAGGCTGATGAGCAAGCACGATCGACATCAACCAGTTAGAATCTTTGAACGTCACCAATCCGCCAATTCCCGCCTCATTACTGCTAAAGTCCTGCATCTTGTCAAAAAATGCCGGATTTTTGAGCGTGACGGTAAAAGATTCCCAGCAAGACTCAGCAATACTGCTATTGAATGCCGCAGGATTCCCGAACCCAGAGTTTTCTGCTGCCAACTTTTCCCAGAGCTGCCAACTGGTACAATCCTGTTTAGTTAGCTGCGGCGGCGCACTCGTCATCGAACCTAAACTCGAAGCATCCGTCATCGAACCATTCTGGAGAAAAACTAAATCGCCATTTTCAACGGCAATGGTTTTGCTTTCGCCACCTTGCTGATAATGAATACCTGTGACTACCAACTTATCGGTGGCGATATGTCGCTCCAGATCCGTCACTTGGCAATCTACATAAAAATGAACATTTTGCTCCGCCAGCCAACTTTGCAACGGACGAACAAAAGAATCGTACTGATTGTAGACAGTGCGCTTCACCCCAGCAAGAGTTTCAATCCGCGAGAATTCCATCATAAAGCGATGTAAATACCGCTTGAACTCGATCGCACTATGCCACGGCTGAAAAGCGAACGTCGTCGCCCACATATACCAAAATTCAGTCTCGAAAAATTCTGGAGACAGCCAATCGGTAATGCAACTATTCCCTAATTCAGCTTCACCAGCCTCAGTTAGTCGTAATAGTTCCTGACGATCGTGCATCGCAAATCCCATCGATTTTACAGGCACTTTTGCCCGCCGCCGATCGACTAATCGCGCCATCGCATGTGACTTATACTTTTCGTTAAACTCGATCGTCTCATCGAATACCGATTTACCTGGTAGAGTCAACGAGGGAATCGACTTAAACAGATCCCAAGTGCATTCATAATTATCAGTCGTCAACATCCGCCCCCCGCGCAGAGAATAACCATCGGTGGGGTTCCCCGCTCCATCCAAACTGCCGCCCATAATGGGCTTTGCTTCGAGGATCGTAATATTTTCACCAGAGAATGCGCCGTCGCGAATCATAAAAGCTGCGGCGGCTAAAGAGCCAATTCCACCACCTAATAAATATGCTTTAGATAAATTACTCATATCAATTAATTCCCTAAAAAATGTGGTTAATCTCGAATTTATGTCTGATGAGTGGGGCGGATGATGATTTCATTGACATCGACATCCGGTGGTTGCTCGATCGCATAAGCAATCGCCCGCGCAATCGCGTCAGCATCGTTGGCGTAGCCTACCGGAGGTAATCGCAGTTTTTGCATAATACGCATTTGTACTTGTTGCTGTGTCTCGATCGCTAATCGTGCTCGTCAACTCCGTCGCAATCGCTCCAGGTGAGATATTGGTCGATTTCCCAAAGGGAAGGCTCCGCCAACGAATCTCACCATTAGATTCTTTCCGCATTCCCTCCGAAATCGCTTTGACTGCAAACTTAGTCGCACTGTAAACCGCCCCCGATGGAGATACCGTATGTCCAGCGACAGAGGATAAATTGATAATGTGACCGGATTTTTGCTGGCGCATCGTCGGTAACACCGCCGCAATTCCATACAGAACGCCCTTGATGTTGACATCAATCATCTGTTCCCATTCGTCTACCTTGAGCGCGTCCAGGGGCGAAAGCGGCATCAATCCGGCGTTATTAATTAGTACGTCGATGCGACCGTAGGTACTCAAAGTTTTTTGTGCTAAGGCTTCCACTTGGGCGCGATCGGATACATCGGTTACTAGGTAGTCTGCCGTCCAGCCCGATTTGGCGATCGCCGATACCATTTCCTTGAGGCGATCTTCGCGGCGGGCTGCCAGCATTAGTTTGGCTCCACTAGAAGCCAATCGTTCGGCGGTAGCTGCACCCAGTCCACTACTAGCTCCAGTGATGATGACCACTTTGTTTTGAATCTCAGACATATTAACTCCTATTCAAATTAGTAATGCTCGTTGGCGTAGCTGCCGTGATGGGGCATTGCATTTAATAATGTGCCTGCATCCCAATTGCCAACGTGACGAACCCCGTTAATAAAAAACGTTGGTGTGCTATTTACGCCACTTTCTATACCCGTTTTGATATCCTCCTGGACGTGACGCAAGTGATGTTCGTTATTGAGATCGCGCTCGAACAGATCGAAATCTAATCCCAACTTGCGGGCGTAATGGAATATATTGGTCTCGCTTAAAGCAGATGGAAGCTCAAACAAAGAATAGTGCATCTGCCAAAACTGATTCTGCGCTGCGGCGGCCTCCGTTGCTTCTGCGGCTCTCATTGCTTCTCGGTGCAGTTCGGTAAGTGGAAAATGCCGAACGACATAACATAATCGCTCTCCAAGCTCGTACTGAATCTCTCGCACAATATCAACAGCTTGGGCGCAATAGGCACATTGATAATCGACGTATTCAACTAAGACGATTGGAGCCGCAAGCATTCCTTGGCTATGGTCGCGAGTGCCAACTGGCAGGACTAGATCTACAGAAGTATTTGTGGAAATCATTTGTTCAACTATTCAATTAACAATTATGTTGCTATAAATTAATTTCTATGGCTCGACTGGTTGCAACTTGACTAATGTTTTTGTCCCAGTCGCATCACTAATCCACACCGCTAACATCCGACCACTTTCGCTCTGTCCGGTTAAAACTTCCGTTGGTGCATCGACGGTGTGAGCATAAGTGACTTCATCTTTACCTGTTTCAATTACCAGATCGTTGCCCTTGCCAGCAATCCGCCAGGTGTCCAGATGAATTCGTCCCCATCCCCAAAATAGCCATCGAATTTGGTCACGAGCACATCGCCCAACACCTTAGTCTGGCAAGCTAACCGCCGTTCTTTGTGGATCGAATGTGGATGAAAAATCGTCCGCTTTGTTTCTGCTGCTGTCGGTACTGAAACAGATCCTTCCACTTGCACTAAGCAGGTGCCGCAGGTACCATGTCCCCGACAGTTGAAGATTTTTGCGCCTGGATTGTAGAGATCGATATCTTGAGCGAGCAGAGCTTCACGTAGGTTAGTGCCTTCGTCAACATCAAAAGTCTTGCCTTCAGCGATGATTCTTGCCATATTCATTCTCCAGTTGGTGTAATAGGTTCGAGCAAAAATTAGCTCCGAACTAATGGCGTATCGACTAGGTGTTCGGCGAGAAACCAGACTTGTGATTCATTCGTCCGCAATACATCACTCGTTAATAAGTCGCTCGTGCCTTCATCATGATTGGCGGCACTTGCAATGATTCCTTCCCGAACTTCCCGCAAGATTGATTCATGTGCTTCTAATAAGCGCGATAACATCACAGGCACTTCTTCCACACCATTGGGTGGACGATCGATCGTCGTTACTTCAGCGACATGGCGCGGATTCCGCAAGGCGGAGGCTACGCCAACGGCTATGGCGACACCACCCAATGTCTGCACTCGTTCGCCGATCGTATCGATTAGTTCCAGTTGTTCGCCTGTATGTTTGTCGAATAACAGATGCAACTGATAAAAAGTATTACCCCGCATCAACCAGTGATGTTTTTTGTAGAGGCTGTAGAGAATCATGCTGTCTGCAAGAATTTGATTGAGTTGCGCGCAGCTTTCCTCGCGGGCAATAGTCCCAAGTGCTAGTGGTAGATTTCGGAGGGTACCAAACGCTTGAATCTCATGCCCATGTTGATGAAGAATTGGCTGGCTGCCGTCTTTCTGAATCGGTTTTGAAGTTTGAATCTGCATTTTCAGTTTTCCTAACGTTTTAATTTCTATTCGTTGGGTAATTTCGGTTGGGGAAATTCTTTATTTGCCCCTACCTAATTGCCCCTGCTACAACATTTCCTATGCTGGTACCGACATGCTCATGCCATGACTGATTTTGTCAAGCATCTGCTTCGCTTGGGTGACATCTTCATTTGTCCCTGTTACCAGAATGATGAACTCACCTGCTTGGATTTTGGTTTCATACTTGAGTACCTCATTCTTGGGAATACCCAAACCGCCTAAAGCACCACCTAGTCCGCCAATTGCCGCAGCACCAACACCCCCAACCAACGTTCCTTCCAACCAGCCTGCCAATACGCCAGTAATCGGCCCAGCAATGACCAGCGGAGCCATCCCAGGAATAAAGATTACGCCAGCACCAGCTAAAATACCAAACAAACCACCAACAAAGGTACCCCAATAAGCACCACCTGCGGCTCCGGCTTTGGCGGTATCTTTCCAACTGAGAAATCCCCGCACATGTTCGGCAGTTTGGTAGTCTTTGCCGATAATTGATAATTTCTCCATATCGAAGCCTTGTCGTTGCAACTCCCGTACCACGGTTTCTGCTTCAGTATGAGAGGGAAAATGCGCGACGATTGTATGTGTAAATGCCATGTTTTGTGTCCTCGATTGTAAAGTGAGTATTGAAATTAGTTGCCCAATTACTGCTCTACTATTTTTTAGAGTTTCCATTAGCAGCTTCGGCATCCATCCGGTTGCAAATTGCCTCTAGGGTTGCCTCTTCAGCTTCTGCCATCATTGCCATTGCCACGGAAACAGATGTAGCTGCATAGTCTTCAGCTTTTTCCGCTCGGTGTTCGAGTTTCTTGACTTCACGATTTGCTTTCCACTCATCGACACTCGATTGCACTTCAGCTTCTTTGTCCTCAAATTGCATTTTGAGCTTGGCTCGGTAATTATCGAATTCTTGTTTCTTCGCAGCTAGACTGGCTTTGGCTTCATCAAGTTTCGATTGAATCTCAGCTTGATTTTTCTTCGTCGCAGATTTGATATTATGTTTGAGCGATTTTGCCCGGTCTTCAACTGCTTCTAGATTGTCATGAAGCTGACTTGTGAAATTGTCAATTGCAGTACTCATGATGTTTTAGCCTATGTACTAAATTTACAAAGCCTATTGTTGGCATAGTCATCGAAGAAAAATTATGCTGCTAAATTGCCATCTGACACCAAAGTAATTGACGGGAGCGGCTTCGGGATGGGATGGCAACCCAAACAAATATTCGATCGATTCACAATGCTAACTTATTAGCTTTTATTCTAAGACAAACTTGTGAGGTTCTTGTGAGAAAAGTGCTTTCAATTAATCTTTATTTAGGAGTATTTATCTTGACATTCAATTTGTTAGTTTATATTTTTACTTGCTACACATAATCAAAAATACTCGATCTGTCTATCTATCTATCTACAGATTTTTATTTTTATTTTTAATACAATCTCAATCAAAAGGGGTAGGCGAAACTAAACCCAATCAAAAAAAGCCCCCAATATGATGAGAGCTTGATTTGAAACAAACTTTAAAATACTTAAATCCGATTCTCCAGAGAAGCCGACAGTATCTATTGGTGAATCACCATTACCGAGCAAGGCGCGTGATGCAAAACATAGTTACTGGTGCTACCCAAAAAAATCTCACTTAACACCGATCTTTGGTTGCGTCCCATCACGATTACATCCGCTGCATAGTTTTTTGCTGTTTCACAGATCGTGCGTCCGGCATCGCCAAGATTTTGAAAGATCTCAGCTTTAATATTTATTGCTCTAGCCTCTCTTGCATAAGACTCTAACCGTTCCATTCCCTGTTGTTCGCGATCTTGTAATTCTTTCTGGTATTGTTCGATCGCCAGTTCATTCATTATTGGATAAGTACCGCCTATCATTGGAGTACCTAATGTCTCAAAACCACTTTGAAAGAGATTGAGGACATGTAAGACCGAGATCTGGGCACCATATTTCTGGGCGAGTGTGAGTCCAGATTTGAAAACTTCTGCTGATTCTGGAGAGTCACCAGTTGCAATTAAGATTTTTTGTAACACTCAGATTTATTTGCCTCAATAATTGTTAGCTAAAATTGACAGCTTGCCGAATCGATTATCGATTATAGAAAGACAATTTTAGATGTCGGTGCATGTCCCAGAAATAGATAGGCAGCAGGTCGGAGCACACTTTCAGAATAAATAATCTTTTGGATAATTAGACTAGGAGCGCGTTTGGCGGTGGCATTGTAAGTTGCAAGTTCCCCCTCCATACTAAAATCGCTATGAGTTCGATAGTGGTCGTGGTTATGTACTGCATAGAGGATGAAGTTATAGATCGGATTAATACCCAGGCTGGTATCGTAATTTTCAGCAGACACCCACAGATGACTTTGCTTGATGTCGGCAAACATTTCGGCGGCATTCTGGTAACGCTCGTACCATGAGAATTCGAGGTTGAGTGGGGTAGCTTGAAACTCACCCCAAAGCCAATCGCATAGTTCGACGAGCGTTGCATCGGAAATTTGGGCAGGTTCGCTGTCTAGATAGAGTTTAGCCAGGGTTTCAACTTTGGATGTTCTGATGTTAGATCGAGTATTCACACCAGTATGTAAATCTGCTGCTTCTAAATTTTTGTAAAGTTGTTCGGTAGGACTGCTAATTAGATTGCTCAAGATCTTCTTCCTAAATATGTAGTTGTATATTAGTTTAAAAATGTGAGTATCTTGTGAGGAAAATACGATTGTATATTATTGCCGCCGAGAAGTTATAATTTCGACTTGTATTTTTAAATATGCTGGGAATATTAGTCGCATATCTAATAAATAAATCAGCAAATAGATAGGTTTATCGATACAATTTACTGCCTTAGTATCTATCAATAGGAATAGGTGTTAGCCTCACTATTGTTTAAGCTAGGTAAACTTTTTAGCGATCTAGAGCCTGTTTCGAGCGAACTAGGCTAATCGGCTGAACTAAGATCTTCAAATTTAAATCTTAATTTTTAATTAACTTAAATATATTCGTAGTTGACATCCAATTGAAGCAAATGGCGACGGCAATATGAATTTTGCCGAACGTTAAACCATCGAGAATAAACTGTAATTTTTAGATAAACGGTCGCCGTAAGTGCTCGATCTAGATGACGGTTTTACACGATTTGAGCCGTAAATCGAGCTGAATAATTCAAGTCGAAATTAATCTCAGGAAAAATTAAAATGAACGACCAGCAGATCGATCGATTCGACGCAGTAAGATCGGCTCGACCCCATCACGTTCCTGGTAGATCGCGCAATCGATCGGTCAAATGCGATCGATCTGCCAGTACTTTTAAGAGTGGGCCATGAGTTCCAAACTCGACAATGCTCAGACCACAGACAGGCATTCCCAATCGATACCGAAATCGCCCTGCATCGATACCGAGCAGGCTGCATAACAAGATCCGAATTGTTGCCTTGTGGGACACCATTAGAACATTACCTGTGGTGTGTTTTTGACTGACTTCCTCAACTACCGCTAAAGCACGAGCGGCGATCGCCATTGCCGATTCGCCACCTGTGGGTGGATTCCAACCAGGATCTGCCAACCATCGCAGATAGTCATCATGATACTCGGCATTAACTGTATCCACGTCCTTGCCTTCCCAAGCACCATAATTAATTTCTTGCAATCCATCGCGCAGATGTAGCTCCATGTTCAACTTAGTTGCCAAAGGTTTGACTGTTAACATTGCCCTTTCTTTGGGACTACAATAAATAGCTTCCCAAGACTTGTTGGCATAAGCCGCTGCAAACAATTGTGCCATTGCTTCGCCATCGGCAGTTAGCGACGGATCGATCGAGCCACAGAATAGATTACCCCGACTGGAGGCTGTTTCTCCGTGGCGGAGAAAGTAAATATTTAGAGTCATTGTCTGGCACCAATTTTAGTGAGCTAGGAATTAAAGTACAACTCAATCATCTGACGAGCGAACAGATTGAGTTTCTAGATGATGGCATTGACACCAAAATCGCTTTACTCGATCTCTAGTTGCCCAAATAACTCCTCAACATGTTGCCAAGCTGAAGCAGCAGCAGTGGAATTATAGCTCGATCGTAAGTCACAGCAAAAACCATGACTTGCGGTAAAGTCTTGAGATAATCGATCGCAGCTTGAATATCTGATAATAATTGTGGAGCACTAGTCTTTTGAGCATGGCTGCGGCCTAATTCGACATCCTCACTCGTATAACCAACCTCAAATCCAGGTGTAATTCGAGCGAATAAAGCAGGCGCAATTGCCACGTAACCCATACTAGCAATCCGAGCGGTCACAGCTCGAATATGAGTATTGACCCCGAAGATCTCTTGGATGACGATAATCCCTGGAAATCGACCAGATCCTGCTGGCATAGCAACATAAGCCGGAAGCCGATCTGATTCATTACCAATCTGGACTTGCTGTGTCACTACTTGTAAGTTTGTCATAATTGAACTCTTATTTCTTTTAGGATTGACAATATCTTGATGAAATCTAACGCTCGATCGACTTATTCCAGTAAATCGCCTAAATCTTTACTAGCCTTACCCTGCAACTGATGGCGATTATCATCATAAATCATCAATGTACTCAAATTTTGATGTCTAGACAAGGATTGAGCGGCTCTGACATTCCCCTCACTCACATCTAAATAAGCCGTAATCGCACTATGTCTGCCCCGAATCGTCTTTCGTCGCCAAGCATAATGCCAGTAGTAGTTCAACTTTCGCTCTGCCAGTAGTAGTTCAACTTTCGCTCTGGGATTATCTGGATACGGCATCGAAAACTCCGGTAGATGCTGACTTGTTTGGGTTGCTCGATCGGGTGGAGAAATCGATCGAGTTTTTGCCAATAAGTGAAAAGTTAGAGGTGGCGGGGGAGGCAATTCTGCGGTTGGGGAAGATTTACGGTAATCGCTGTGCGTTAACGTTGGCGGAGATCGGGTATTTGTCTCATCCAGAGCGAGAGCCATGTTTACCCTCGACTCAACCAGAGATCGGCAACTTCTAGCCTTCGCTTTGCGGAATCGATCGGTTAATGCTATAACTGATATACGCTACAGCTTCAATTACGTCTCGTTGGCTGTTAAAACAGAATGCACAGTTTTCTAGATCGGTGTCGCTACACCTCCCACCTGAATGGCTCCGCGCTGCGCGAGTCACAGATCGATCTATCTGAACTCTTAGCTACAGTTTCTCCGCGCCGACGACGATAAGATCGAGACGCAGAGATCGCCGAGAGAAAGGAGAACGCAGCGGAAAGTGCGGTCTTGGGGTCTCCCCAAGTAGAGCACCTTTCCAAGACAGAGAGGTTATTTGTGTTCGATCGATATTTAATGATTATTTAGGAGTATTTTGATGAGTTTGAATACTGTTGTTGCTCAACCAACGATTCATCCTGAGTTGTTGTCGGATTTTAGTCAGGATGAGTTTAATAGTCATGTGATGACTACTTATGGGCGGTTTAATTTAGCCTTGGTAAAAGGTGAGGGTTGTACCGTCTGGGATGCAGAGGGGAAGGCTTATCTGGACTTTGTGGCGGGGATTGCGACTTGTACTTTGGGACATGCACATCCGGCGGTGATTACGGCGGCGATCGATCAGATTCAGACTCTGACTCATGTATCCAATCTCTATTATGTGCCCGTTCAGGGTGAATTGGCGAAGTGGTTGGTGGACAATTCTTGTGCCGATCGCGTGTTCTTTTGCAATTCTGGGGCTGAGGCAAATGAGGGCGCGATCAAATTGGCGCGGAAATATGCCCATACGGTCTTGGGCATTGCCGAACCGATTATTTTGACGGCGAATGCCAGTTTCCACGGGCGGACGTTGGCGACGGTTACAGCTACCGGACAGCCCAAGTATCACAAGAATTTTGCGCCGTTGATTCAGGGGTTTGAGTATGTGCCCTACAATGATTTTGCGGCGATCGAGTCCAAAGTTCAAGAGCTAGACAATCCCACTCGCAGGGTAGCTGCAATCATGCTCGAACCGCTTCAGGGTGAGGGTGGCGTGAATCCTGGGCAAGTGGAGTATTTCCAACAGGTGCGGAAACTGTGTGACGAGCGGGGGATATTATTGATTCTCGATGAAGTACAGGTAGGCATGGGACGTTCCGGTAAATATTGGGGTTACGAGCAATTGGGCATCGAGCCGGATATTTTTACTAGTGCGAAAGGTTTGGGCGGTGGTATCCCGATCGGTGCTACTCTGTGCAAGGAGTCTTGTAATGTGTTCCAACCTGGCGATCATGCCAGTACCTATGGTGGGAATCCGTTCGTCTGTGCGGTGGCTCTAGCTGTCTGTCAGACGTTGGAGCGGGAAAACATCTTAGCTAACGTCCAAGGGCGGGGCGAGCAGTTACGGGCGGGTTTACAGCAGTTGGCGGTCAAATATCCACAACATATCGCTCAAGTGCGGGGTTGGGGTTTAATCGATGGGCTGGAATTACAGGCTGATAGCAATGTAAATGCGATCGATGTTGTCAAAGCAGCGATGGATGCAGGTTTATTATTAGTTCCTGCGGGTATTAAGGTGGTTCGGTTGGTTCCACCATTAATTGTCAGTGCAGCCGAAATCGATCGGGCAGTGGCGATACTCGATCGAGTTTTAGCCACAATTTAATAATGATAGAGTGGGTAATTCCCACTCTCCATCCACAAAATAATGTTTGAAGAAACTGATTATCAATCATCACAAATTCAGGTTTTGTCAGGTGTTGAAGCTGTCAGAAAAAGACCAGGGATGTACTTTGGTTCGACTGATGCCAGCGCGATGGCAATGTTTGTTTATGAGCTAGTAGCAAATGTACTCGATCTTTACTTGGCAGGTACTGCGACATTTGTTCATGTATCGATCGATGATAATAACAATATTACCGTAGTAGATGATGGGATGGGATTGCCATTCGATCGACCCAGCAATCTTGATGAGATGAGTTTGGCAACCAATTTTCTGAGCTACCTACATTTTACAGGTACCGTTGATGCACATACACCACATTTGCATATCAAGCATGGTTATGGAATTGGATTAGCCGTTTTAAACGCAGCTAGTTGTCGATTAAAAATTCAAAGCTGGCGCGATGGAATGTTGTGGGAACAAGAATTCGAGCGAGGAATTGGATTAGATAGCCCCAGAATTATAAATCAGGGCACTGAGCGCGGTACGAGAATTGAACTAACTCCAGATCCTGAGATATTTAAGGGGGTAAAGTTAAATTTCAATGCCATTAGGTGGTCTTTATTTGAAATGGCTCATTTAGTCAAAGGAATTGAAATTGGATTTGGGCAAGAACGATTTTATGCACCTCAAGGATTGGTTCAACTGATACCATTTGTCAGTACCGAATGTCATTCATTAGCATATCTACAACCTTTTTATACAACAATTGAGACGCAAGAGATATCGATCGATGTGGTAGCTTGTGGATCGTCACCTTGGGCAGATAATAATTCATCATATCCCAGCAAGAGTACCAAAATTCGATCTTGGGTCAATGGGATAGTATCGATCGAAGGTGGTAGTCATGTTGATGGTTGCTTAAATGCACTCAAGGATGTACGATGGCATCCAGAACTAGTAATGATTAATGTTATTATATTGCATCCAGAATTTGCAGGGCCGACAAAAAATAAACTTCACTTACCGAGAATAGCCAACCTCGTTCGATCGACTTTGCTCGAACCCTTACAGCATTATCTCACTAAGGGTTCGATCGTCTAATTTATATATCGATCGTCGTTTTCTAAGGAATAACAATTAGCTCTCTCAAAATTCACCCTGTAAATAACTCACAAGCGATATTTACTGATGTCGATCGAACTGATTCTAATAACTTCACCCATCCCCAATCATCGATCTGTTTGACACATTCCTGATACTGCTCTGCATCTACCGGAACCAAAGCCGCGACCATTTCTACAGCTACTTGAGAGAGGATTTCGGCGATCGCATTTGCACTCACCAAATTCCCATTTTTGACCAACTTACTCTTTTTCGCCACCACCTGACAAGCCTCAGCAATTCCCCAAGCAGCAGCTTGTTTTACATTCACATCATTACTCGCCAACTGCAAAAAATAACCCTCGATCGACTCCCATTCTGGGCGTAATGTCCGAATCAATAATTCCACGGTATGTAAATACAATCCCACATCAATAATCAAATCAGTTGCCTTTGCCTGTCTCGTCAAAAACATCCCCCCAGCCAAAACTAATGGCGGGCAAGAATAATTAAACGCATCGCCAACTTTCCCCCACCGTTGGTAGATATCTGCCTGACTCAATTGCTGATAATGTGCCTTGGTTTGTAATAGTAAACTAATCGGAAAATAACTAGCAATCAGATCGAGATCCAATTCCCCTGTCAAAAGTTGACTCCGTTGATATTCATATTTATTCGTTATATTTATCCCCTCCATCTCCATTCGCAGGGCAATCCGATCGCCATAGGTATTAGGTTCAATGCCAATACTCATCTCATTCAATGGCTGCTGCTCCAGACTCAATCGCTGATATAATTCCCCAAAATTATCGCTACCATTTGTCAATGAAATTAGGGGGATTGGATAATTATGTCGATCGTCATCAGGCAACGGAAATTCATCACCCCACATCGTAAATAATAATGGTGGACTCCAATATTCATTTTGCAATTCACGGGCGATCGATTGAATTGCCAAGGGATTCCAAGCACTTTCACCCAGATGAGTACTAATTTCTTCCAACTTTAAATCCCAACAATAACTGAGCATTTCATCAGCAACTCCAAACGGATAAGGTAATCCCGCCATCTGCCCGATTTGGGTATTTACATCTAGATATAAATCTCGTTTGGGTAAAGATTTCTTGATACACCGCTCTTGAATAGCGATGCGATCGAGTAATTCTTTCCGTGCTTGCGATCGAAAGAACCACAAGGGATATAATTGTCCGATAGCAGTAGTCACGATCTGCACGTATCGATCGCTATCAAGATAAAGAATCCGTTGAATCAATGAATCTCGATCGTCCCCACTCATTCTAACCCCAGGCGGTGCAATCCCCGACCACAAATCCTCAACCTCCGCCAAACTCGCCTTACTACTAAAACTCTCCCAACCCCCATTCAACCAAACTAATTGGAGCGCGTACTCCCCCCACTGCTCCACATATCGATCGTACTTACTATCCTTCTTGCCCCGCCTAGCTTCAGGTTCGATGGTTTTTTGACGATCGATCGCAATATCCAACAACTTATTCAACCGCTGCAACAGATTATTCGGCGCATCCAAACCATAGAAACTGCGACACTGATAAATCGAATTGAGCGGGCTTTCTCCCTTATCTACAGACTTTCCACAAAACCAAATTTCCCACCCCTTCTTCGTCAATCCTACCAACGGCTCGCGCCTTTGTGCCTCACTCTCTCCTGCTGGGGGAAACAGGCTACCCAGTTGCAAATCTGTTACCAAGTCTCTAATCGGGTAGCGATGCACCGTACCCCGAATTTCTTTGAGCTGTGCCAATACTACCATCCACCGCAGATGATCTGCGAGTAGCTTGGGGATTTGTAGTGGCTGACTTAGTTTGGTAGTTGTACTCATAGCTCGAATCCTCACTTTAGATCGTACTTAGGAATAGCTTGGCGTTGGCGGAGTAATCGTCAACGCCTACTTGAGGTCATATCGATCCTGTTTAATTTTACCACTCTCTATATTAAATTCGTTTGCTTATCGCTTAAATATATTTTTTTACAAATGTATGTTTGTTTTTTAAGTATACATACTAAATTTAGTGCCGCATTTAATATTTACGGTCGTTGCGACAAAAAATTAGTGCTAAAGCTAGTTCTGTACAATTGATGATATTAGGCATGAATAGTCTATGTGCTCCTGAAAGCCTCTCACAGCCAACGAAAGACCCCCGACTTCTTGGCGAAGTCAGGGGTATGTGACGATGAATTAATTAATTTTATGATGCGGCGATCGCAGCTCGTTCGACTACTTCCTGAGCATAGCCATTCCGATCCCATGCACCCGTTAATATGCCAGCAACACCAACAATTAGAACGCCCAAAACAGGTATCTGTTGCAACTTTTTGACCTCAGCAATTTGATAACAAATACAATCACCTGTAGACACCAACCGCGCCCAATGTTCGCAATTAAAACGATATAGTTCGTATTGCCAGTTTTCATGAAATTCATGGACAGAAATATGCAAAGCTTGGTTGATAAATTCTCGTTCCCGATGTAACGATCGATCGGGCTGAAAATGATGCCAATCTATCGGCCAAATGGCTAATCTGCCAGTATCTTTTGCTTTACCACTATGAATAGGCTCCCAAGCTAGAGACTCCCGATCGTTGAGCTGAATGGAGTAATGAAAAATGCTGGAGTTATGGCGATCGCGATGTTGTAGCAGCCGTCCATAGTCGTGATGAGAGCAATTGCGATCTATTAAGTCATGAAGATTTGACATAATTCAATGCGTATTTATCGCTCTAATATTGGAACTATCTTCAATTTTAGCAGCCACAGCCCTTCAAATCGAATCCAGCTCATCAGTTTGCGCCAAGCTCGCAAAGGGATAAAAAAAGACCGCTCTCAATGAACGGTCTAACTAATAAAAAATTAAATACTATTTGATAAACAGCATTTCTTGATAAGTAGGTAAAGGCCATAAATCGTCAGCAACTTCGCCTTCGAGGGCATCTGCGGATTGACGAACTTCATCCATGAGCGGACGAACAGTATTCGCCAGATATTGCATATGCGCTTCAGTATCGGCAAAATCATGATTGCTCAAAGCTGCACCTAATTTACTGACTGAATCCATCATGGATTTAGTTAGAGTGGCGATTTTTTGAACAGTTTCTTTATCAAAATCAACGCCGATGTCCTTGAGATCGTCAATTGTGCTAGCGAGAGCGGCTAGATAACGAGTAGCAGCGGGATAAATCAGTGTTTTAGCCATGCTGATGACTAATTTGGCTTCAACTTCGATCGATAGAATATACTGTTCGGCATAGGTTTCATACCGACTAGCCAACTCCACCGGAGAAAGCACACCTAAACCGCTAAATAGCTCCTCAATTGCCTTCTCTTGCAGCACGGGTAAAGCATCAGCAGTAGTCCGCAGATTTTTCAAGCCGCGCTCTTCCACAGCCATTTTGTGCCATTCAGCCGAATAGCCATTGCCATTGAAGATAATCGCACTGTGATTGTCCATCACTTCTTTGAGCACGGTTTGAACGGCGGCACTGAGATTATTCCCGATTGCCAATTCCCGTTCCAACTCACTCGCCATCCAATTGAGGGACTCAGCGAGAATGGTATTCATCGCTACAAGAGGCCCTGCGACCGACTGAGCCGAACCCACAGCACGGAACTCAAAACGGTTGCCAGTAAAGGCAAAAGGAGAAGTCCGGTTGCGATCGCCAGCATCAGATGGTAATAGTGGAAGAGTATCCACACCCATATTCAGCACACCCTTAGCGAGTGAACTTTTGAGTTCGCCTTTCTTAATTTGGTTGAATACATCATCCAATTGAGAACCCAGATACATGGAGATAATTGCTGGCGGAGCCTCATTCGCACCCAAACGGTGGTCGTTACCAGCCGTTGCAATTACCGCCCGTAACAGCGTCCCATACTTGTGCATCCCGCGAATTATCGCGCCACAGAAGACGAGGAACTGCATATTCGAGTGAGGATTGTCACCAGGATCCAATAAATTCCCCTGAGTAGCATTCCCAACCGACCAGTTGACGTGCTTCCCAGAACCATTAATCCCAGCAAACGGCTTCTCGTGGAGCAAGCAAATAAAGCCATGCTTTTTGGCAGTACTCCGCAGCACAGTCATAATCAACTGTTGGTGATCGGTAGCGACGTTTGCAGCCTCGTGGTATGGGGCAATTTCAAACTGACCTGGTGCTACTTCATTGTGGCGAGTTTTGGCAGGGATACCGAGCTTGTAGAGCTTCTCTTCCACATCCTGCATGTAGACTTGTACCCTGGCTGGAATCGCGCCAAAGTAGTGGTCGTCAAATTGTTGACCTTTAGCGGGAGGCTTGCCAAATAAACTGCGTCCAGCGAGTAATAAATCGGGACGACTATTAGCAAAATTGGCATCTACCAAGAAGTACTCTTGTTCTGCACCACAACTAGAATTAACTGGAGCGATATTAGTATTGCCCAATAGCTTCAACACCTTAGTTGCCGCCTTATTCATCGCCGCATTAGAGCGCAATAGGGGTGTCTTCTTATCCAGTGCTTCCCCAGTCCAAGAAACGAATGCAGTAGGGATACAAAGAGTCACCCCATTATCCGTCTCCATCACAAAAGCGGGACTAGTGACATCCCAAGCGGTATAACCACGAGCTTCAAAAGTGGAGCGGATACCACCATTGGGGAAAGAAGAACCATCTGGCTCACCTTGTACGAGCAGTTTGCCTGCAAACTCCGAGATGACCGAACCATCGCCTTGTACGGAGATGAAACCATCGTGCTTCTCAGCAGTACCATTAGTCAAAGGATAGAAAACGTGAGCGTAATAAAGTGCCCCTTTGCCAATCGCCCAATCCTTCATCGCCAGAGCGACTGCATCAGCTACAGCACTATTGAGTGGTTCGCCAGTTTGGATAGTCTTCTTGACGGACTTGAATACGTCCTTGGGCAGACTTTCCTGCATCTTTGCCAAGGTAAATACATCAGTTGCCCACAAATCCTCTAACCGTTTGGGAGCCTTGATAGGCATTGGTTCGCGGTTGGTGATTTGATAAATTGCTTGAACTCTAGATTCATTCCCACTCACAGCTTTTTCTCCTTTGGAATAATGCGATCGATAGACAATAGTAGTTGAAATAGACCGCTAAAATAGATACATATGATACTCAATTGCAACGGCGAATGTGCGTTAACTTTTGAGTACTAAGTAAGTTTTTTGTAACTAACCGCAGCCATGAAGAGACAATGCTCGGAAAGTCTAGCCAGTGGCTTAATTTAGTCTACTTACTCGATGTTTTGGACATTATCTTATCTTAGCGTGGGATCTGGGAATTTTCTGGTTGCCACCTAACATCGATCGCGAAATCAGAGATCGCCACAACCTGTCGGGTAGAAGCGAGTGTAGGAGCAAGTAAGCTCTCCCATGAGGGGCATATCGCAACCTGTCCGATCGATCGGTTGCCGCACGATAAATGGTCTTAGCAACTCCATCTGGAGCTGGGAGCGAGTCATTCAATCGATCGCTAAACTGTTTCACTCTCTCGACTAAATCCGCATAATTTGGATGACTTGCCCACACCGTACCTCGATTCTCGTTCCGTTCGCGAAGCGTCTCGTTCCGAGAAGAGGCTACGCCAACGATGAAATTCGTCCTGATGCCACCTGGTTCAATAATTTTGACCTTAATATTAAACCGCTCCAACTCATAGCGCATCGCCTCAGATAGCCCCTCTACAGCCCATTTAGTCCCATGATATGAAGATGCTAATGGAAACGCCAGACGACCCCCAATTGAAGCAACATTGACAATCGTACCACCCCGCTGTTGTCGCAAAATCGGCAGCACTGCTTGAATAGTAGACACCAATCCAAAGAAATTAGTTTGAAATTGGTGCTCTAATTGCCCTCGTGTAACACCTTCGATCGGCCCCATCAGCGCGTATCCGGCATTATTTACAAGTACATCAATTCGCCCAAATCGCTCTACCGTCTCACTGACAGCAGTATCGATCGTCTCAGGTAATGTAAGATCGAGACGGGGGCAGATGACATTCCCTACATTCGTCCAATCTCCGGCTTGCTGCGGCGATCTCATTGTTGCCGCCACATTCCAGCCTTGCCGAGCAAAATACTGTGCCGTAGCCGCGCCAATGCCGCTGGAAGCACCTGTAATCAAAACTGTCTTGCTCACGATCGATATCACCTCTGGGAGTTTAGATATCCAGCAGCATAAACTATGGACTATACTCCACTGTCAAGTGGGGGAAACGCAAATTGAGGATGTGGCAATGCAGATCGGTGAATTGTCGAAGAAGACAGGATTATCAAAGGATACAATTCGTTTTTACGAAAAAATAGGTTTGATTGCGCCTACTACTAAACCAGCGGGAACTAGACTATATAAAGAATATCCACCAGAAACAATCGATCGTCTAACTACGATCTGTCACGGAAAAGGGCTGGGGTTTCGACTCAGTGAAATCAAAGAATTGCTCGATGTTTGGCAAAATGGCGGCATGTCGATAACAGAGCAGATCCAAATCATCGATCGCAAAGTCCAAGAAATTGCCGAAAAAAAACGACAACTAGAATCGATTCTCCAGGGGGAGAGGCTACGCCAACGAAACCTACCTGCTCAATAAACTAAGCAAACTAACTGAAGAAATCTAATTTATTGAATTTATCATCGATCGCCCTAGATCGAACGAGAACATCACATGGTCAGTTGGTGGTTCTGGATTACCTACTGTTGCATAAAGGCTCATCGCTGCTGTATTTTCGCGATCGGTCAATACCCAAGCAGATTCACAATTTAACTCCCGTCCCACCGCAAAGATCGCATTCATCAATTGCTTGCCGATGCCTTGCCGCTGATGGTTTTCCGCGACACCAATTTCATTAATCCACAGTTCTGGATAAAGCTTGTCAGGATGAACGTAATGAACGGCTGATACAAATCCGATGACAAGATCGCCATCAATCGCAACGCCTAAATGATGGCGAGGATCGCCAAGGAATTCAATGGCTCGTGGGATATCGATCGGGTCATCGAACACATCTGGATCGACATTTTTGAGCAGATACACGTCGTCGTGATTGAGAATTTTGATTTCGATCGCCATAATATCTTCTATTAAATCCAGGGTGGAAAAATCCGATCGTCTCCATTTCAAAGAAAGCCAGAGATTCTGCAACATTTGGAACATAGATAATCATGTAACCAAGCTTCATTTGTGCTCCTTGTTAGACAACATTGGCTCAACACCCCATCAATACGTTTCAACACGATCGATCGAGCCACGATCTTGTTGAAAACTACCATACAACCCATCGTCACGATCGCCCATTTAGTAGGTTTCAATACTCAAAGCCATTTTACTTTTGAGCGATCGCATACAAGACATCCGAATCGAGAGCGTGAATATTATTGTCTCGGAGAAAGTCTAGATTAACCGATCGGATTCGCTCTTGCGCTACTAGATCCAGTTGGTCAACAGTACCTCTAATCCCACCACCCATGACCATCGTCCACCAATCTTCGGGAGAGCTGAGTTTGTGACTATCTGTTTCGGCAACCACTTCTACATTCGTCGCACCACTGGACTCTAGCAAGGCTCTGAGTCCCTCTGGATCTCCAATTCGATACCAGGGAGTAAATTGTTTGTACAGTTCGGGACGCTCGGATTTGACGGCATTCCAGAAGGTTTGATTAGCAGGCTCGAATACTCTCGTTCCCCAAGAAGTAATTGCTAATTTCCCCCCAGGGCGGAGCATTCGCCATAATTCGGCTACGGCTGCTTCCATATCGGGGACGAAGAAAATGCCAAAGACACAAACAATCGCATCGAAGCTTTCACTCGGCAAACCCATGTTGGTAAAGTCACCACAGCGAAACTCGATATTTTCGAGTCC
This sequence comes from Chamaesiphon sp. OTE_70b_metabat_96, assembly GCA_031376885.1. Classification (GTDB taxonomy): domain Bacteria; phylum Cyanobacteriota; class Cyanobacteriia; order Cyanobacteriales; family Chamaesiphonaceae; genus Chamaesiphon. The sequence goes on from JANMEL010000213.1 coordinate 31,060, forward strand.
TTGCTGTTGAGATTTCTGACGAGCTAATTCTAAGAGCGCATCTGCTAAATCTGCACCTAGAACAGATCCGGTATTGCCGACTTTTAGGGCTGCGGGAATTGCGGATGCGCCGCTACCACAGCAAACATCTAGTACTTTCGCGCCCGGTTGGAGTTGGATTCGTTCGATCGTATTTTGCCCGAATCTATTCCAAAAGGACATAGCTGGAGCATCAAAGAGATCCGCTGCGGAATTGAAAGTTGTTGTCGATTTCTGAATTGCTTCTTCTTTATTCATCTTGCTAGATCGGGATTTCGATCGACTATACAGCACTTCCGGCTCTTCTGAGGTACAGTTGCGATTAAAGATCGGAAACTACATCCCTCACCCCTCACCCCTTTTCTCGCGCTAATCCATCTAGCAAAAAATTGACTAATACCGATACATCTCTTGCTGTAGAAGTATTTTCAGACAACAAAATATTTGTTTGATAAGCGATCGAAATAGTAGCTATGCCATGTACCATCGTCCAGATTGCTTTGGTCATTTCCTGGGGATTGCCAGCAATTAGGGTTCCATTCTCTTGTCCCGTTTTGACCAATTCTAGCAATCGATCTAGTGATGCTTGTGAAGCGGCGATCGCATTCGGATACTTAACTGCATTATAAGGATAAAACATCACTTGCAGCCGATCGGGTCGGTCGATCGCAAACTTAACATAAGCATTACTCGCCGCCATCAACTTTTCGCGAGTACCATTACCTGCTGTGGCGATCGCGGATTCTACCTCCACTGATAATAACCGAAAACCTTCTTCGGCGATCGCCGCTAGTACAGCTTCCTTATCTGCAAAGTGCATATATGGCGCATTATGGCTCACCCCGACTTTTTGAGCCATTTTCCGCAAACTCAACCCATGAGTACCTTCCTCAGCCAAAAGTTCCATTGCCGTGGCGATTAAGGCGTTCCGTAAATCTCCATGATGATATTTAGCCATTCTCGAACTCTCTGGTATATTGACAATGCCAATATTTAGAGTTATATTGGCATTGTCAACTTAACATATCTAGCAAAGAGTTCGATCTAAGGTAGCCGTAATGTCTAATTTTAGTGAATTTCTCTCAACCCGCTCGTTAATTTTACTCAGATCGATCTACATCGCAAATATCATTCTTGCAGGTACTGTAGGCTGGATGAGTTTGTTCGATCCTAGTCGAGCCTCAATAACTGTATTCAGCGGAACAACCGAACCAAATATACCGATGCGAATTGTCGGGAGTTTCTGGTTGACAATCGCACTGCTATCAGGGGTAGGTTTACTTTCACCCGTGCGATTTAGTGTTGTACTATTGGTGCAATTAATCTACAAAAGTTTGTGGCTACTCGCGGTCGCTGTACCTGCAATTTTAGCAGATCGAACGGATTCAATCCCCATCGGGATGGCAATCTCTTTCGCGATCTGGGTCATCATTTTACCTTTTGTAATTCCTTTTCGGGCATTATTTTGAATTACCATCTAAATCAATTTTATGAAATTCAAGCATACAGTCAAAACATCCGCATCACCTGAGATAATCTGGGCAATTTGGACAGATGTAGAGCATTGGGCAGAATGGGACACCGAGCTATATAATTCAGAGCTAGATGGTTTATTTGGACTTGGGGCGACAGGTAAATTAACGCCCAAAACAGGCCAAGTCTCGACGTTCGAGATCTCGCAATTTAGCCAAGGTAAAAGCTACACATTTACCGTTAAATTGCCATTGTGTAAATTGAATGTATATCGATATCTTAGCAGTCAGCCAGATGGGATATATTTTACCCATGAAGTCTCATTCAATGGTCTGTTAGCAATTGGATTTGGTTTATTATTGGGACGAAAGTTTCGAGCCGAATTGCCTGGAGTGATGAATAATATCGAGCGAATTGCTGAAGCTTACCCTGACGGCAATTGAGTTCGCTAGATTAGCTAACCAGAAGTAGAAGAAAGCTGTCCAACCATTTCGGCACGAGAGGAGACTTCAAGCTTCCGAAACATGCGCTTTAGAGCCTGTTTGACGGAATTTTCGGTAATCCATAGCTCAGTGCCAATTTCGGCGTTCGTGCGCCCCAAAGCAACTAGTTCGACAATTTGCAATTCACGCGCTGTTAGTAGCTCGTTTTTGAAAGATTGGGGTGACGATCTCGTTGTCGCCGCCCAGATAGATAAGTGCAAACAGATCCCACTCAAATCGGCTAGATTTTGGCTGTCGAAAGTAAGCATCGATTTATCGCGAGTGCAACCCACCGTACCTATTAGTTTACTGCGAACGACGATTGGCCCCGCCATCACATGCCAATGATCTGGACGAGGACAAATCATCTTCCAAACCTTGGGAGATGTCACCAATCCTTCATGTACGGGTGCGTGACGCTCTGTGAGATAACGAGCAACGGGATTGTGTTCGATGGAGAGTGCAACTTTGAATAGCTTGCGAAGATTGGGATCTAGCTGTGAAAATTGGTCAAAGAAAAAGATACCCGCTCGTGTAGCTGCGAAATGTGCCCCAACTTTGGGGATGACATCCGATCGCAAATCTCGTTCGTCTTTTAGTCCATCAATCGCCGCAAATAAAGGCTGTAAGGAAGTCACCATATTGTCACAAAGAGTACCCGATTGAGGACTATCTACAATCGGTTTTCACTCCTAGTATAGACACTATCAACTTCATTCAGATCGGCACCAGAAAATAGAATTATGACTGACTCCCAACAGCACATCATTGGGTTAGTATTTTATCCCGGCATGACATCCCTAGATATTATCGGCCCACAGCAGGTCTTTAGCGGGCTGCCTGGTGTCCAAATTCATCGAATCTGGAAAACACTCGCTCCAGTCAGAACCGACGACGGCATGATGGTTTTACCCGATACTACCTTCGACAATTGCCCCCGCTTAGATCTTATCTGTATCGGTGGCGGAATCGGACAGGCGACAGTAGAAGACGATCCAGAACTATTAGCATTTCTACGCAACCAAGGCACTACCGCTAAATTCATCACTTCTGTCTGCGGCGGATCGCAGTTTCTGGCGAAAGCAGGACTACTCGAAGGCTATCGAGCGGCTACTCACTGGGCTGTACGCGCCCAACTCGCCCAGTTAGGTGTAGAAGTAGGTACCGAGCGGGTAGTAATCGATCGCAACCGGATTACGGGGGGTGGTGTGACAGCAGGTATCGATTTTGGGCTGACGATCGCCAGTATCCTCTATGGTGAAGAAATTGCCAAGATGATCCAACTATTAATCGAGTACAATCCCGCTCCGCCATTTGATACCGGATCCCCTGAAAAAGCGGGGGCAGAGTTGGTTGAAAAGGCCATGCTATTTATGCAAGGCATGATGCCTACTGGGGATTAAAGGATTACCGATTCATTGGGATTGGCTGGCTGCTGCACACAGCATGGGATGCAATCCACCATTTATACGGCACCCCAATCGTTCCATTCGTGCCACTATCATCGTTTGGGTGCGCCATTTCCGACCTTATAATGGCGTTGTGGTATTTCCAAGGCGCACCTTCGGTCTTTACCTGGTTCCCAAAGTTGAAGTATTAAGTAGATTTATTCGACCAACTAGATAAGTATCAACCTACATTAGATCGACCCCCAACTTCAAAGCTGGATTATTTTCCCATCTGTCTCCAACGTGGGCATAAATCGCCGTAGTGCGGGGGTCGGCATGACCGACCAAGTCCTGCACCTGGCGTAAAGATGCCCCACCTCGTAGAGCCAGCGTCCCCGCAGTATGACGCAAACTATGAGCCGAGAGAGTCCTCCCATCCATTAACTAACTCGATCCGGTCGGTGTGCAATGGCATTGTTAGGTCGCATTTGCAACTTGGCATGAACTACCAGCGGCTTGGAGTACAGCCTGTGTTAGTTCCTTTGCAAAGGCAGCATCTAAGGGAGCATGGCGCATCAGCAGACGACAAATCGAGGCGCACCCGATCGCCGCTCAACTCAACACTACAGTCTCTAATATTGTCCGCTCCAATGATGTTATCAATTATTTAGCTTTGCGGAACGCATCCAAAAAAGGAATCACCGATCGTTTCGCGGATCGCAGTTCTAAATCTGCCCGCCTACGCCTTTGAACTTCTCAACGAACGCCGCGATTTTTTGGAAAACGCTCTGCTTCTTGGTTTTATATTGTGGATTAAGCGGACTCATTTTAGGCAGTGTGGAATTTAACTCAGTCCCATTTTCGCTAGCGAACTCGCGTTTCAGGGAGACGCTGATGTAGCGTTTGGCGGCTGCTTCATTCAAGCCTTCCGAACGAATCAACTCATCTGCTTCGCGGGCTTGTTCGGCTTGGGCAAATTTGAAGAACGTATCAATGATGCTGGCTTTATCTGCCATCTCATCGAGATTGGTTTGATTAATGAAATCCACGATCAGGCTTTCTTTGGCTCGATTACCCAAGCTGGCACGAATTAAGCGGCGCACTTCTTCGATCAGTTCGCCTTTGTTTTTATTCTTTTTATGCTGCTCAAAAATCAGCTCAAGAATGTAATCCAGATTAATTTCTTGGGATTTCAGTAAATCTACTTCAAACACCACATCGTCCCAATCGATCGCGGATTTTTCTTGTTCGCTGCCCGCTTTTTCCCGCCGCAGCCAGTCGCGGATATCGTTGTAGGTGGAGCGGTAATCTTGAATGGTGCGATCGGCAGGAACCTCGATCGCTTGCAGTGCTGTCAGGTCTTCATCACTTAAATAGTGTGCCGCTTTAAAGGCTTCGATCGCCGCTGAGTCATTCAGATCCACATGTTGTAAGGCTTTCAGGCTGGCAAATTCATCGTAGTTTTGGAGCACATTTTCAACGCGCAGATATTCACCAAATAGCTTGGCAAAGTCTTTTTTGTCTTTTTCTAAGACAATCTCGTCGGGGTTGGGAAAACGCTGCTCTAATTCCGTCACTACCTCTACAAAGCCGCGCCGCGCTTCGCCAGTCACCACATCGGTAAAGCCGCCCATGTATTCCTTATAGCTTTTTTCCAGCACTACGTTTTTGGTGTTTTTATCACCAAACAGGGTAATAGCATCAATGGTGGCTTGTTCTAAATCGCGGAAGGTGACGATATTGCCAAAGGTTTTGGTGGCATCATAAATGCGGTTGGTGCGGGAATAGGCTTGCAGCAAACCGTGATAGCGCAGGTTTTTGTCCACAAACAGCGTGTTGAGCGTCGGCGCATCAAAACCAGTCAGGAACATGCCCACCACGATTAGCAGGTCAATTTCCTTAGCTTTTACTTGCTTGGCAAGATCGCGGTAATAGTTTTGAAAACCATTGCTGTCCACGCTGAAGTTGGTGGTAAACAGCGCGTTATAGTCAGCGATCGCCACGCCTAAAAATTCCTTAGCACTGCTGTTCATGGCTGATACATCAAAGCCTTCATCCGAAATTTCGCCCACTGTTGCTTGTTCTTCATTGGCGGCAAAGGAAAAAATGGTGGCGATCTTCAGGGGTCGATCGCGGCCTTGTTGCAACTGCTTAAACGCTTCGTAATACAGCTTGGCAGCGTCCACACTGCTTACGGCAAACAGGGCATTAAAGCCTTTGCCAGCCGCTTGCAAGCGGTGGGTTTTTTGGCGGAAGTTATGCAGGATGTATTGGGAAATCTCGCGAATCCGATCGGGGTGTAGCAGGGCTTGGTTGTTTTCGGCGGTGCTGAGTTTTTGCGCGTCTTGCTCGGTTTCAATGGCTTTGAACTGGGGCCGGACATCGTTGTAGTCTACCTTGAACTTCAGCACTTTTTCATCCCGGATCGCGTCGGTAATCACATAGGAATGTAGCTCACGACCAAATACGCTGGCGGTGGTGTCTGCGCCCAGGGCGTTTTGTGGAAAAATGGGTGTGCCAGTGAAGCCAAACTGATAAAACCGTTTAAATTTTTTCTGTAAGTTCTTTTGCGCCTCACCAAACTGGCTGCGGTGGCATTCATCAAAAATAAACACGACCTGCTTGCTGTAGATGGCTAGGTCGCTTTCGGTTTTCATCAGGTTATTGAGCTTCTGGATGGTGGTGACGATGATTTTGTTGTCGTCTTTATCCAGATTACGCTTCAGCCCCGCCGTGCTGTCAGAGCCATTGACGCTATCGGGCGAAAAGCGTTGGTATTCTTTCATAGTCTGGTAGTCGAGGTCTTTCCTGTCCACCACGAAAAACACTTTGTCGATAAAGTCTAGCTCAGTCGCCAGCCGCGCCGCTTTGAAGCTGGTGAGGGTTTTGCCTGAGCCAGTGGTGTGCCAGATGTAGCCGCCATTCTCCAGACGGCTCCCGCGCTTGGCTTGGTAGGTGCTGTTTATTTTCCACAAAATGCGCTCGGTGGCGGCAATTTGGTAGGGGCGCATCACCAGCAAGGTATCATTCACATCAAACACTGAGTACTGCAACAGCACATTCAGCAGGGTATTTTTCTGAAAAAAGGTGGCGGTAAAGTCTTTCAGATCTTTAATCGGGTTGTTATCGGCTTTCGCCCAGTTCATGGTGAAGTCAAAGCTATTTTTATTCCGCTGGGTGGTGTTGGCAAAGTAGCGGGTATCGGTGCCGTTGGAAATCACAAACAGTTGTAAATACTTGTACAGCGAGTGTTCGGCATTAAAGCTTTCTTTGCTGTAGCGATGCACTTGGTTAAAGGCTTCCCGAATCGCCACGCCGCGCTTTTTTAGCTCGATTTGCACGAGCGGCAAGCCATTGACTAAAATGGTCACGTCGTAGCGGTTGGCTCTTGTACCTTTTTGTTCAAACTGCTTAATCGCTTGGACTTTATTGCGGGCAAGGTTCTTTTTATCGAGGAGGTAGATGTTTTGAATGCGACCATCATCAAATACAAAATCATGGATATAGTCCTCATGGATTTTGCGGGTTTTATCGATAATGCCGTCACTAGGTTTATCTAAAAAGGTTTCGACAAACCGCTGCCATTCGCCTTCTGTAAACTGCACATTATTCATCGTCTGCAACTGCTCGCGCACGTTGGCTAACATGGCTTGCGGGTTGGTGACACTGGGCAGGTACTGATAGCCTTGCTGAACTAAATCCTGAATAAACTCGCTCTCCAAAGCGTATTCGCTTTGGTAGCTTTCGCTAACTTTCGATTGCTTGCTGTATCGATCGAGCACGATGAAGTTATTGGACTCAGCGATCGTGTTGTAGTTAATCATTAGTTTTTGTCCTCTAAAGCATCAGATAATTCATGTAGTTTCGCCTGAATCAGTTTTTTATCGGGCAACTGTATCTCATATTGTGCAACCATAGTAGGCGATAAGTTCCGTGATAGCGCGTACTCAACTACTTCTTCGTCTTTATCACGGCAAAGCAATACGCCAATACTTGGATTTTCATGTGGTTTTTTCACATCACGATCTAAAGCTTCAAGATAGAAGTTAAGTTGCCCCAAATGTTCTGGGCTGAATTTTCCAATTTTTAACTCAAAGGCTACTAGAGCCGCCAAACCTCGATGAAAAAAGAGCAGATCGATATAAAAGTCTTGATTGCCTACTTGCAGTCGATACTCTTCACCGATAAAGATGAAATCTTTACCCAGTTCAAGGATAAACTGCTTCATATTCCGAATGAGTGCTTTTTGCAGTTCCTGCTCTTCGTGTTCCATCGGCAAACCCAAAAACTCTAATACATAGTTGTCTTTTAGGGTGCGATCTATACTGGGGTGAATTTCTCTCAGCACTGCTGAGAGTTTTTGGTTGCCAAGCATAGTCCGTTCAAAATGAGAAGAACTAATCTGTCGTTCCAACTCCCGTTTTGAATAGTGTTCTTTGATGGACAACCGCAGATAATATTCCCGCTCTTCGGCAGACTTACAGCGTGAAAAAATGATAGTGTTATGTGTCCAGGGTAATTCTCTCACCAGTGGTGAGAGTTTTGGATCGGATTGGTAGGTTTCATAAAACTGCTTCATTCGCCACAGATTTTTGTCGCTGAAACCTTTGATTTCTGGGGCGTTTTGTGTGATGTAGTTGGCTAATTCACTTACAACACTTTTGCCCCAAGCTTCACTACTCACTTTCTGGCTGATAATTTGACCGATCTGCCAATAGAGTTCAATGAGGGCGGTATTGATGTGAGCAAAAACTTGCTGTCGGGATGCCTGAATCTGTTTTAGGACAACAGAAAACTCGCTTTGCGTATTCTGCACTCTTTGCGGCTGCTTGCTCATTGTTCCTCCTTAGTCTTGGGAAAACTTAACAACAAATCGTGGTAATACTCGCATTAGATAAAAGCAGCAGGAGAAACATTAAAGTATTCTCCCAATTTCTTGGCTTGAGCTTTGCTAATTTCTCTTTTACCACTAAGCATTGCTGATACTAGTCCTTTGTTTAAACCAGTTGCATTAACTAGTTCAACCTGCTTCATTTCCCGTGCTTCCATTAAATGCTGTAAGAATTCATGCGGCTTGGTGTTTATCCACTCCTGAAAAGAATAGGTTTTTTCTTCATAGTCTCGAATGAGTTTTACCAGCAACATAAATAGAGCCGTTTCAGCTTCTGTGCGTTCATTACGCTTAGATAGAAGGTTTTCTGTTACTACAAGAAAATGCTCGTATTCTGGCTGAGTTTCAATGATCTTTGGACTGATTTCGTATCTATTAAGTAACTCTATGTAGCTATCTCTGTTAATAGTGAGGATCATTTTTCCATTCATCCTTTTGTCAATATGTAAACATCTTTCTGTCGGGATTCCTGAATCTGTTTTAGGACATCAGAAAACTCGCTTTGCACATGCTGCACTTTTGCGGCTGCTTGCTCATTGTTCCCCTTCAGGCTTGGGAAAGGTGAGCAGCAAATCGCGGTAATATTCGTATTGCTTTTGGCGCAAGGCAATTTCACGGGGCAAGCCTTCGCTGATGGAATGGGTGAGGGTGTCGAACTTATCGAGGAGGGCAACGACGCGGGCTTGTTCGACAACCGATTTTTTAGGATCGTTTGGGTATGGAATTGGTATTCGGATTTTTTCAATTCCATTAATCAATAATCGCTTAACCTTTCCACTAGATATATGTTTCGTCTTTTCATTGATAAATCTAGTTGTTTGCATCACATAAGACACAAATGTTGGATTAATTGAATGACGAAAAGCCCAACTATCATCGTGAATGGCTACTTTTTCACTTCCTATCCATGCAACAGCCTTACCAACATCTTCAACAGTTTCACCCACACCTGCCATGACAACATCGCCGGGGATTGCATAGCGTAATGATGCTGCCATTTCAGCGCGAACCTGTGATAGCGTATGAGAAGCTGAAACTCCATAGTGTGTGTAAATTTCGCCGTAGTGAATAGCTTGTATGCCGTCATCCACGTAATCTGCTTTGGTGAAACGTTTTCCGCGAATAAACTCGCCAATTTCCCCCAACGGCTTCCACTCCACTTCACCTTTTTCAAAAGTCAACAATCGATCGCGGTAGTAGTTATATTGTTTCTTTCGATCGGTCAGCTCGGCGGTCAGCTCGGCGGTCAGCTCGGCAGTCAGTGCTGTAAAAGTGTCCAAAATCCGCACGATTTCAGCTTGAACTTTGAGGGGTGGGATGGGGATTTGGAATTTGTCAGTATCAGGGGTTGCGATCTGTGGCATCTGCATTTTACTGCCAAGATTCTGAAAATACGACTCATTAATTTTAAGAACGTAGTACATAAATTTAATATTGATATTCTCATCTTTTGAATGATAAGACCACATTTCATTTTTATGTGAAAAGGGCTTGTCATAGTAATCAAATTCAATAAAGCCACGTGATTTTACAATGATTGAAGGCTCTCTATTTATATCCTTCTCTGGAATATCATCAAAATCAACAAAAGCAATAGTTTTACCGCCTGCAAAGATTTTTAGTGGCGCATCCTCTTTGTGTAGTTCTTTCATTTGCCCAGCGGTTATTTTAGTGCCTTTAGTACGAGCAAGAGCTTTCCCCAATGGCTTCCACTCCACTTCAACGCCATCCAACAGCTTTTCCAGAAAGTTCATACCGTTCATGCGTCACCTCCATCAATTCCCTGCAATTCCCGCTCGATAAACATTTTTAAATCTTGCTCAGATGGAAGGGTTAGCTTGTACTTACTGACAAAAAGACGGTCTTTCTCATTGGCGGTTGCGTACTCAACCAACGCCGTATTTTTATCAGTTACCAGTAAAATGCCGATTGGTGGGTTATCACCTTCTTCCATCATATTTTGTTTGTAAAAATTGAGATAAGTAACCAACTGCGAAACATGTGAGTGAGAAAAACTGTCAACCTTCAGCTCAATCACTACATGACATTTTAAAATACGATGATAAAAAATCAGATCGACGAAAAAGTATTCTCCACCAATTAAAATACGTTTTTGTCTCGCCTCAAAACAAAAACCATTACCCAGCTCAATAATAAATTGCTGTAGATGATCGATTAACGCCAACTCAAGCGATGATTCTTCGATCGTTTCTGGAGAATTGATTTCCAAAAACTCAAAAAAGTAGTGCGATTTAATAATATCTTTCGGCGAGGCAGGCGTTATTTTTTGAGCAAGCTGTGCAAAGGCTGCTTCTTTATCGGCGGTCATGCCTAAACGCTCATAACTCAGCGATGCAATTTCTCTTTTCAGATTTTTAACATTGGGTTGCGTTTTTAAGATTAAGAGTTCGTAGTATTTTCGTTTGACTGGGTTGTCAATTTTAATAAGTTCAACAAAGTGAGTGTATGAAATAAAGGAAATAAGCTGATTTTCATTGCTTTGCAATTCTTGGGTTGTCAACCCAAGAATTTGCTTAGTTGTTTTGCCGTCTGTTATGTTGCGGATCGATTCTTGGGTCGTTAACCCAAGAATCTCTGGATACACCCTATAAAACTGTCGGCAGCGCGACAATTCAGGGGCAGTAAGCCCTTTAATTTGTATGCTTTGGGCAATATTGGCAACTAGTGTGGTGCCGTATTTAGCTCTATCCTCACCGTTTTGCTCAAACTCTACGATATAAAACCCAATGCACCAGTTCCGCATGGTTAACCCCATATTGACGGCTTTTACCGACTGGCTTTGAAAGGAGCTATGCACTTGGTTAATGCTTTCAATAAGCAGGTTAAAGCTCAGATTAGTCATTATTTTTTCTCGCTGAGTAAAGGTAATGATTCATTTTCAATCTCCGCCACGATCGCATCAATCTCAGCCCGCAAGCGATCGATCTTCGCAACAGTGGTTTTTAGTTCAGCATTAAGCGCGGTGATATCCGTGATTTCGCGGGTGTCCTCGGCTTCCACATAGCTGCTCACCGACAGATTGTAGTCATTAGCAGCAATCTCTGCCAAAGGCACCGATCGAGCAAAGTGGGCAAGGTTTTCTTTGCGATCGAACACCCCCATGATTTTATCGATGTGGTCATCGGTGAGGATGTTGGTGTTGGTTGCTTTTTTAAACAATCCACTGGCATCAATAAACTGGATTGCGGTGTCGGGCTTGTGCTTAGATAGCACCAAAATGGTCACAGCGATGGTAGTGCCAAAAAACAGATTGGGCGCGAGTGAAATCACCGTTTCAACGTAGTTGTTATCCACCAGATACTTTCTAATTTTGGCTTCCGCACCACCCCGATAAAAAATGCCAGGGAAACACACGATCGCCGCGCGACCCTTGGGCGATAAATAGCTCAAGCAATGCAGCACAAACGCAAAATCAGCCTTAGATTTGGGCGCGAGTACGCCAGCAGGAGCAAAGCGATCGTCATTAATCAGCGTCGGATCGTCGCTACCAATCCAGTTCACCGAATAGGGCGGATTCGAGACGATCGCATCAAAAGGCTTATCATCAATAAAATGCGGTTCAGTCAGAGTATTGCCCAACTGCATATTAAACTTGTCGTAGTTAATGTTGTGCAAAAACATATTCATCCGCGCCAAGTTGTAAGTGGTGTGGTTGATCTCCTGCCCGTAAAAACCATCTTCAATAATGTGAGCGTCAAAGTGCTTTTTGGCTTGCAATAGCAGCGAACCAGAACCACAGGCGGGGTCATAAATTTTATTGACGCTGGTTTGCTGGTGCATGGCAAGCTGGGCAATCAGCCGAGAGACATGCTGCGGCGTAAAAAACTCACCACCCGATTTACCTGCGTTGGCGGCATAGTTGGAAATCAGAAACTCATAAGCATCGCCAAACAGATCGATGTGGCTGCCTGCAAAATCACCAAAATCCAGCCCTGCCACGCCTTTGAGTACCGCAGCCAAGCGCAGATTTTTATCTTTAACCGTGTTGCCCAAGCGGTTGCTGGTAGTGTCAAAATCGGCAAACAGCCCTTTGATATCCAGCTCGGAGGGGTAGCCATTGGCGCAGCTCTCGATCGCCGCAAAAATCCCAGCTAGGTCGGTATTCAGGCTTTCGTTGGTGTTGGCACTGGCAACGATCGTCGCAAACAACTGGCTGGGGTAAATAAAGTAGCCTTTGGTTTTAATAGCATCGTCTTTGATGTCGTCAGTAATGACGCTATCGGACAGCTCGGCGTAGTGGATGCTATCATCACCAGCCTCGATGTAGCTGGCAAAGTTTTCACTGATAAAGCGGTAAAACAGCGTGCCAAGCACATATTGCTTGAAATCCCAGCCATCGACTGAGCCGCGAACGTCATTGGCGATCTGCCAGATTTGGCGTTGGAGGGCGGCGCGTTGCTGGGTACTCGTCATTATGAAAATTCTGGCTCAATAGGTTTTGAATAGCGGTCAGTGTGGCAGGGGTGAGGTATTCTAACGAGTACCTGCATGGTCATCTAACCGATTACCTCCGGCAGGCTACGCCAACGAGATGTTGGTATGCTCAAAGCGCATCATATCAGAAACTGCATACTCACATCTTGCAGCAGTTGTTATGCGTTTTAATTCTTCAACCCTTGGGTACCCACGAGCGTCGTTTTTATTCAGGGGTTCCCCCTGAATAAAAAAACGACAAGACGGGGCACCCCTACAGGTTAATTGTGAGCAACGAATTTTGATGCAAGATCTGAGCATAAATATTATTAGACCGATCGATCTAATGTGCGATCGTAAAACTTCAAACAACGTAGGCACCGATCGCCAAGTTCCTCGAACAGCGACTTCTCTTGGATCGACCATCCTAGCTCACGCTTGGCTTTCTCACTGCTAACACCAGGGTAAGCTTTGCTTTGACCTTGGCAGCACTGTTAACTACTGTTAACTGTAACCGTGCCCAGACGATTGCGATCGCGATAACAAATAATTTATTGGCATTGCTGAATCCATGTATGATTTATTTTTTAATCCAGCTTTGAAATTGAGGGTAGGGGCAATTCATGAATTGCCCCTACCCTCAATTTCAGGCGCATTTCATACCTAGATTCAGCAACGCCAATTTATTAATGGAGCAAATCGCCTGTAAATTTCGCAACTTTAAACAACACGATCGCCCTCCAAGAAGAGAAAATACCGATCGATTAGGCGGCTGGCGGAATAACCCCCGATTATCCTTGCCTGGGTTTCAATCCTGACTGGTGGTGTAGAGCGCACTCAATCCTACATTTCGACCCCCAACTTCAAAGCTGGATTATTTTCCCATCTGTCCCCAACATGGGCATAAATCGCCGTAGTGCGGGGGTCGGCATGACCGAGCAAATCCTGTACCTGTCGTAAAGATGCCCCACCCCGTAGAGCCAACGTCCCCGCAGTATGACGCAAACTATGAGCTGAGAGAGTCCGCCCATCCATATACTTGAGATTCACCGCTGCGAGATACTTATCCACCACCTGACGAATCCCCCGCCGCGATAACCGCTCACCCCCGCCAGCATGACTGAGATTAATCGACAGTGGACTATCTAACATACAGTCAAACCCATCCCCGCGCCGCTGTTCTAAATACTGCTCCAATACCTGTGCTAATTGGGGAGTCAAAGGTACAACTCTTGTATGTCGCTTACTGCTAACTTTCAATCCAACCTTTTGCCCTTGACGCATCACATCACCCACATTCAGGCGATACATTTCCACAGTGCGGGTACCTTCAAGAGTCATCACGCCCAATAATAATTTATCTCTGAGGGTTTTTAATGGGGACTTGATATCGCCGATCGATTTGAGCAGAATACTTGCTTCTGCTTGTTCGAGATAGGTAATTTTGGCGGCTGGATCGATCGATTCCGTAGGTGGTTTAATCCCCCAAGCCGGATTAAAACTCAACAAACCATATTCGATCGCCGCATCATAGAACCGACTAACTGCGGTTAATTTGATGGCGATCGTTTTCGGCTTATAACCCTTTTGTTCTACCAACCACCACCGATAGACCTTAATCGTTTCTCGCGTGGCTGCACGAGGATTTACACCGCCATTCCGACACCATTCTAAATACTGTCGAACCTGAGTCCAATAGGTAACGATGGTATCGCCACTAGCACTTCCATTGGCAACATCGAAAGTGAGAAAATTGGTAAACGCGCCAATTAAATCGTCACAATCCATCGCTGTAACGGGTTCGAGTTGCTGCTCGGTGGAGGTAGCGATCGTTTCCATTCTCATCCTTACACCCAAATATTTATGCTTGATATTATATCGGGCGGGGGGTGGTGGGGGATAGAGATATTTGGCTGATTTAGATCCTATAGTTACTCTTATCGGTATCTCAATCTGTCCCCCTCCCCCTGGATGATGCGGGAGAAGAGTATTTAAAAGTAGAGGTTGAAGTGCAGATGGCAATTAGGGTTGAGAAATTAAGGGTGTGATAATGCGTCTTTTCACACCCTTAATTTTTATCCCCCCTCACTCCCTACGGTGACACACTTAATCTCCCTCACCCCACTTCAGCTATTTGCGGGAAATATCTCCCCAACAGTCGCCATCTCAAATTGTCTAACCTGTCGATCGCCGCCTCAATTCGATCGACAACTGCTGCAATAATTGAAATAGGTTCGCGCTGATGGCTAATATTTTCGGCGATCGATTCTAGCCATTGCAATTCCACTTCGTCCACAATTTTGGACATCTCTGCGGTAACTTGATTAGCTACTTCAGCATCGGATTCGATCGGGCAATCTTCGACATCTCCATTCATTAGTTCATCCAGATATTCCTCGACTGTCATTCCCTTTGCCCTTGCCTGAATTTTGGCACGAGCGAGAAGCCGCTTTGGTAGTTTTAAGGATTGTTTTTGTTCGTAAAGTGGATCGATCGCTTTCTCGATTGCACTGGCGGTGATTTTTTCTGATTCGCTATTGGCAATTAAGTTGCTCCAGATTTCTTCTAAGATAGGATGCTCTTGGTAGTAACCCGTTTCTAGCTTTTTTGCTTTGGTTAATACTGACGCTTGGGAGTAATTTTTGGGCAGGATATCAAATCCAGAATTAGCCAAGTAAATCGCTGTATCAGCGGCTTCGATATAACTATTCGCTTGCCAAACTGTTAGTTTGAGCTTCTGTCTACAAAACTGTGCGAAGGTTTTGAGCTTGTCTTCACAGTATTTATAGGCGGATTCGTTACGGATTTTTTCAAGGATTAGTCCAAATTTGATGTAGGCGTATTGAGCGGCTGCTAGCTCGCGGTTGCTATCGCTCCAGCCGTCGATATCTTTGAAGTTGAGATCGAATAAGTCTGTTTTCCATTCGGCGATAAGATCTAGGAGGTGGCTCTCTATCGATATTTCCATTGTTGGTTGTCTCCGCTGCTGATGTTTGACTCGTTTCGGTATGTCTGGCTTTCATCTAGGCGCGACAAACTCAGGGGTAAATATTTATCCCTTAATTAGTGATGACTATTGCGATCGCGGTCGCTTTTCGACTCACAATTAATAATGAGGTTTAATTGGAGGTTGGCGACTTCTCTACTATAGCATTAATGTTAGAAATATCTATCAATATAATTAGATTTAACTAACGTAAGTCCGTGATTGAAGTAGCCAGAATAGGCTAATGAGCAATGGAGGCAAGCGGTTGAGCGAATTGATTAGGGAGCGTGGCTTTCGGATTAGCGCGGTAGCTGAGGCGATCGGGATTAACAGAGTAACTATTGGTGCATGGACTGATAACGCGCCGATCGGTAAGTTGGTAAAGTTATCCAAGTTCACGGGTATTCCTCTAATGGATGTCATTAATTGTCTTGTGATTGAAGATGATTCGGGGGCAAATTCTCTCATCCCAGAGCAGCAACACGAACAGGTTTAGCACCAGAGGCTAAGAAATTAGTCCCGATGAGCCTCACAATTAAGGTAGATGTTTAACTGGAGAGTGGCGATTTCACTACTATAGCATAATCCTATTAATTAGTAGGATTATTTCTATTAATTAATAGGATTGCGATAGAATGGATAGAGCCACAATAGGCTAATGAGCAACGGGGGTAAACGATTGAAGGAATTAATTAGGCAGCGCGGGTTTAGACTTGGTGCTGTAGCTGAGGCGATCGCAGTTAATCCGAACACGATGACTAGATGGACTGATAATGCACCGATCGGTAAGCTATTTGGAATATCAGAATTTACATCTATTCCTATTACAGAGGTAATCGAATGCTTCAAACCAGAGCCGGATTTGGGGGCAAATGCTCTCGAAAGGAGCTACGCTCACGAGTCCGATTGACCTTGAACTTAGATGGTGGGCAATGCCCACCCTACCGCTGATTTTATGGGTACAGAAGTCTTTGGTAGTATTCTACTCAAATAGGCGATGATGGACAAAGAAAGTAACGAACCACTGACATTTGAATCGCTCAGGAAATCAGCGGGATACAGCCAAGCAAAACTCGGCAAACAGATCGGCGTAAGTCAATCGGCAGTCAAGTTGTGGGAATCAGGGCAGTGCGAACCAAGTATTAGCAATGTGATTGCACTAGCGAAGGCTCTGAAGGTGAGTATTAAAACTATATGCAGTTCGATGGGCATAGATGTAGCGGAGGTTCCTAATGACTAAACTTAGCAAACCACGCCTGAATTAGACTTGTATTGGCATTTAATCTGCTCGATCTGCGATCGACACAGCATTTAGCCTAATTGAGTTAATACCGCCGCACAGGGCATTTAAAGGGTAAATCTCATTACCGCTGCGATCGGTCAATTCGGCAAAGTGGAATCGACACAATCGGAAATTATCTCCAAATCCGAGTGGGAAGACCTCAAAAATATTCCTTTTCGGCAGCAACATCACAACAAAGGCGTGGATCGGCATCAAAGACATTTATTTAAAAGGATTTTACTAGCGTATTTGGAATAAATAAATATATTTAAAATATATATATAAATATAAAATGAATAGCTGTTATTCTAAGGCGCATGGGCAAGAATCCTAGATTCCAGAGAGAAAAACTACTCTCCTTCAAAGTAATCTAGGTCTAGGCGTTTGATTTGGTATTCAGAGATGACCGAGACACCGAGATTAACATCGAGCGCATAATTCGCTAGTTGCGCCCCATCGATGAGGACGACTTTAATATCAGCGGGGAGATATGATTTGGCTTGCTCGGAGAACTTCGAGGTAGTGATGAAGACCCCTTTCTTCGCACCTTTACCCGCTAATGCACCGACGAATTGTTGGATATCTGGACGACCGACGGTATTTTGCCAGCGTTTCGCCTGGATGTAAATCAAATCCAATCCCAGCCGATCCTCCTTGATAATTCCGTCGATACCCTCATCCCCCGTTCTGCCGATTGCCTTACCAGCATCAGCCAGAGAGCCACCATAACCCATCTTGACGAGGAGTTCGATTACTAGTCGCTCGAAGAATGCAGGGGAACAGCTTTTAATCCGTTCTAGGAGTTCCTGGGCGAGGTTTAGTCGAAGTTCTTGATATGCAGATTCCATTACCTCATCTGGTGTCTGTTCGACGCTTGGAGGCAGGTTGAGCGTGCAATCTGCTAGATCTGGAGATTTGGCAGTTGCACCGATAAATTCCAAGTATTCAGGAAATTGTTTGAGGAGGTTGCAATTGATTCGCTCTGGCTTTGTATTGAGGAGATCTAAGCCACGCTGCGTAATCTGAAATTGCCCGCGTGAAGGATAGGCAAATAGTGCTGCTTTCTTGAAGTGAGTACATGACCAACCCACCCGATTATTGAATCTCGCCTGTTTCCCAGATGGGAGTAATTCTTTGCGTTCTGCGTCGGTGAGATCGAAGTGGGTAGCTAGATTGGCGATCGCGTCTGATAGTTTATACTCTCTGCCATCCCCAGCAAGTTCGAGTAGCGACTCGCGCTCGTCGGGTTCCCCGACGGTTTAGCGAGTCAAGACAAGGGGAGCATAATTGTCTGGAAATCGGGAATGGGCATGGGAAACAATTTAACTACTCCAGAATTATAATTCCCCTTGGCTGGGCATAATTTACTGTTTATCGAGATCGTCGTTGTAACTCGCGGTGAAACGTGGCTTGATTAGCCTCGGAATCCTATCTAGGTGTGCTGAGAGAGGATTTAGTCTGATTGTCCAGGTGCTTCAGTCGCTTATTTTAAATGTTCATTTAAAATAAAGCTATTAATATTTTCATTATATGTACTTTTTTATTTTGCTTGTTTTTACAGAAAAATATATAGGCATAAAAAATAAATACTTTTATTTTTGCGATATTGAAAAATGTTGCAGCTTGAGACAGATCGATGAAGAGGTTTGCTAGGACGATCGCGAAACTACTCTCAATCGCGATTCTCTAGGGAGAGGCTACGCCAACGAAAGTGAGGATTCGAGCAAAAAAGGAGTCTGGACATTCCGGTTCTCCGCCTATGCTAGATAGATTCTCCTGTGATGGTAACTAGTCACAAGTTATTTCAGTCAGTAACGCCCACCTACAGGCAATTTTAGTAAAAATTAACTACAATAGCTTAGTACTGTTTAACGAACGAGAATGATCCACACAAGATTTGATGACCCCGATCATCATATTTCTAAATGAAGAACATGACGACGATCGCTATTGGGGTGCTATTTACTAAACCTATACGAGTACAAGTGCTAGAAGACAAATCCCCGACTTCTTGGAGAAGTCGGGGATTTAGCAATAATTCTAAAGGATGATGTCCGATATCGTTACCACTAATTAGAATATCAATTACTAGACAATTCCTCTGGTGCGAATATAATATCTTCATATATTTGCTCGATCGATACGCTCAGATTCACGCTGTTGAATTCTACCAATTCTCCATCTGTATAAGTCGTAAGCTCCCATTTACCGCGCTCGGTGGGTTGATACACTTCCAAGCACATCTCCGTGGTGCTGACTAGGACATATTCTTGTAAACTAGTAGAGCGACGATATCGTCTAAATTTGTTGCCTCTGTCGTAAGCTTCCGTACTAGGTGAGAGAATTTCGATAATCAGGCAAGGATGACTAATAGACTGACTGGCATTGCGATCGCGATCGTCACAAGTCACACTAACATCAGGATATGAGTAAGAATTGGCGGCTAAGGTTTGGACTTTAGCATCGCTGGTAAGTACCTTACAGCCGCTACCTCGTAAATGATTTTTGAGTATACTAATCAAATTCGCCGCAATCTGACTATGATTGATGGTGCCACCAGTCATGGCATAAACTTCACCATCAACATATTCGTAGCGGATCTCTTGTTGCTCTTCCCAGGCGAGGTATTCAGCGGGAGTAAAGTGTGGTTGCTGTTCTCTTAGCGCAATCATTTTTAAAAACCATCATTTCAGGTGGGTAGAACAATTTTACCACGATCGACTATTCCGACATTACTCAACCTACATTTTTTTGTCAGGGTACCTACACTGCTTCAAACCCGCGATTTGGATGCGAGCCGTTATTTTGTACTCTCGACAGGGCGACGAAGGGACATCGGTTGAGTGGCAATGCCATCTACAAGCTCGTCAGAGAGACGGAAAGCCGTGCTGGGATTAATGCCTCAGCCTTTCGATCTAAGCGTAATTGCCGATCTCACCACTTCGTCAGTACTGTTATACTAATAACATGAGTAAATATCAATTTCGTTAATGTCCATAAGGAGATGAGATAATGGAACAATAAAAGAGTATAAAAAAATTAGCAATAATCTAACTAAGTTAAAAAACTACCAAACAAAAGTGGAAGGGGCATATGACAAAGACCCTAAATAGAATGGCTGACTTGTACAGCCGATTGTCAGACATCGGGTTTCCGCCGAAATACGTTCGCGAGGTAGCTTTACCCGACTGGTGGTGCGATGAATTTGAACAATCTGATGGTGCGGCGATCGATGCGGCTAGCTATGCTGCGCGAAGATTGAATCTAGATCTAGATTCACTACTAGAACAAGGAAGTGTTCCTAGCTTCAAGCTTACGGGAAACCCTAAATTTAAAACGATAAAAGGCTCCGATTGTAATAAATTCAAGATCGCCACAGCACTTTGCAATCGAGTAGCAGAGCTAGTTTCGGCTGCTTGCATTAATGATTATCAGCCTCTGAATAATCTATCAATTCAAGAAATTAGAAATATTTTAATTTCAAATAATGGAATTGTTAGCTTAGACTCTGTGCTAGGTTTCTGCTGGCAAAGAGGGATTCCAGTATTTCACTATAATAAATTCCCAAAAAATACTAAGAAATTTCATGGAATGGTGACATATGCGGGCGATCGTCCTGTCATTGTTATTAGTCTTCAAGATTTATCCCCATCACGGCTATTATTTATCTTAGTCCATGAAATCGGACATATTTACAAAGGACATGTTTCCGCAGAGACAGGCTCGATGATTGATGAAAAAGTCGATCTAAATAGTGTCGATGAAGAAGAGGTAGCAGCAAATGAAGTCGCTGGCGAACTTCTATTTGGTAGAGCAAACACGATCTATCATCTTTCCAATCAATATAAAGGTGAAAGGCTGGCAAATTGTGCAAAGAAAATTGCCGAGCGAGACCGAATATCACCTGGATTGATTGCTTGGAATTATGGATGGGAAAAAGACAAGAAAGAGCAATGGGGTATTACTAGAAATGCTGTCAGTATCTTAGAGCCAGCATCTAACGCTCCACTCCAAATCAACCAGTATCTTCAAGATCGGTTAGATTGGGATAGACTAAGTGATGATAGTCAAGATCACTTGAATTTATTTCTAAAGTTAGAGGGCAATTAATGGGGATGATTTATTTTCTAGATAATGATGTAATCCTCAAACTAACAACATATCGGATGTTGAATGAAGCGTTAGACTGCTTAGGAATAGAGAGGTCAGATATCCGGGTACTAGCAAGTGCCCGATATTTTTTTGAAAAAAATAAGGGTGTAAAAAAGAAGTATTGTGAAGATACAATAGCATTGGCAATTGGATTTGTCAAAAGCTGCACTACTATTTCATCTCAAGATAATGATGAATACAGACTATTATAAAAATAAGCCAAAAATGATATCTATCCTGGCGAAGCGACTCTAATTTCCGCAACTTTTAAAGAATCTGCTTCGCTGTTAGCCACAGGTGACAAACGTTGCTTAAAAGCATTAGCCACCATTGAATGTCTAGATTTCATTCATAAGCAATTGCAAGGTCGCGTGATTTGCTTAGAGCAAATAATTTGTGAGTTGATAAAAGCACAAGGCTTTGACTGGGTATTAGAGAGAGTAATCCCACATCTAGATTGCGATGGCACATTGAGAGCAGCTTTCGGATCTGGCTCGATCTCTCAAAGTGAAACCGTACTCCAAACTCTGAATATTTATATTCAAGACTTACAGACAACATCATCAGGGATCTTGTCTGACTTGTAACTCCTTAGTGCTTTCAGCGATCGATCCAAATAATTACTCAGTCTCTTCATCCCCCCTATTCCTGACATGCTGGATATATTGGTGGGGTTGGGTGGGTTTTGTTCGAGGTTATTTGAATTTATCGATATTTACTAGCATAAACCCACCCCTACAGTCCCGTGAAATTGGCGAATAGGAGATTTTTCGCGTAAATTTGTGAGACGCAAGAACCCCGACTTTTTCCAAAAAGTCGGGGTTCTGTTTCCACGGGATGGCTAAGTAGTGAGGATGTTTGGGGTCGGTACAGGTAATCTGAGAAATTGCTGAGATTTAAGTGAGCAAAGTTTCAGCATAAATTCAGGAAATAGATCGACTGAGTTCAGAGAGCTTTCAGTACTGACTGCGATAGTTAAATCAGTGAACCAGTCGGGTTCATCTGAAACACACTAGATCGATATTTAGCAGGATACTCTCATGAAATTAACTTCTTTGGTTACAAGTGTTGCAATGTTGGGATTGGTTACTGTCGGTCATGTTACATCTGGGACTTTCACTCCATCAGTTGGCATAGTTGCTAGTGCCGCTGAAGGCCCCTCCGTCCAAGAAAAAATCAGTTTGATTACTAAAAATAAGGGTCAGATTGGCGGTGGCGACCAACTGCGTCGGTTCTTTTATGGTGACTTAGAACCACTAGGAGTTCAACCTGGTGGGGCAGGAATGGTCGTCAATCTATACAATAAAGCCAATAATGTCACTTTCTCCTATTGCGCTACTTATGATGTGGTAGTTGCTGTCAAAAAAGGCAGGATAACTGCCTTTCCAGCAAGTGAAGTTAAGTAATAGTCTAATTTGGTAGATTGTAGTTATTACTATGAACACTGTTGTTGGAGGGGGATAAGGTGAAATGAACCGAACCTTTATTCTTATCCCCTTTTGACTTTCCCAAAGTTTTCTTCAATCGATATTGAAAAAAGAAATAAATAGCATTAATTTCTCCGATCTGATTTTATTTCTTTTTAGTTAACTTGCATTTTTATAATTCTCAATATTAATTGCATACCAGGAGATATTTTATGGACAGAGATACAATCTTATTGCTACATCCATTGATTGCTGTAATTGTGGTATTTCCATTAATTGGCATAGTTGTCAATCGTGCGCTCCAAACTCGTCAGCGGCGGTTGCAGGTATCGACTGGAGCCAAAAGTGCAATTCCGCCCAGTGCAGGCCCCGAACACGCTCAATTAGGTCGGTGGCTGACTGGTTCGGTGGTGGGTATCGTCTTAATTGCATTTGCAGTCGATGTGTTCGGCTATATTGTAGACAAACAAGTGTGGGCCAAAAGTCCATTTCAGGTTATTTTAATCGGCCTTGTTTTTGTGGTGGCGATCGCATCACTCACATTACTTTACCGGGCGAAAACCAGACTATGGCGGGGTGGATTTGCCATCCTTAGCAGTGTTGCGCTGATTGTGCTGGGTAGTCAGGATGGGGTTTATCGTAATGATGGACAATGGTATATTTCTCATTACTATTATGGGATTACTGCGGCGATATTAATGATTTTTTCCCTAGCGATCGTCAGAGAGATCTATCAGGATCGTACTCATCGGTGGCGGAATATTCATATTATTTTGAATTCGATCGCATTGCTCCTGTTCGTCGGGCAAGCATTTACTGGAGCTAAGGCATTGCTAGAAATTCCCCTGGTTTGGCAGAAACCCTATGTCGAACAGCTCTACAAGCAGCAATGTGACAAAATGCCCTGTACTATTCAGTCAGCTCCAGCTTTGAAAATGCCCAAATAACCGCCCAACCACGGATAATTAGTGAATGGGCATCACGAACAAAGGCGAAGGAAAAACAGATGACGGCACAACATATCCTGTTAGTTGAAGATGAAATCAAACTCGCCCGATTTATCGAGTTGGAATTGCAAAGCGAAGGTTATCGCGTCACGGTGGCACATGATGGCATGTCAGGATTATCTTTGGTGCGCGAGTCAGAGCCAGATTTGGCGATTTTGGATTGGATGATGCCGGGATTGACTGGGTTAGAACTTTGTCGGCGACTGCGATCGACGGGAATTAAGATTCCGGTGATTTTGCTGACGGCTAAAGATGAAGTCGGCGATCGAGTGACTGGTTTAGATGCTGGAGCCGATGATTATTTGGTCAAACCGTTTAGTATTGAAGAGCTATTAGCTAGAATCCGCGCTCATTTGCGGCGCACCCAGGAAACGGATACAGATTTGTTGCAGTTTGAAGATTTGAGTCTCAATCGCCGTACTCGTGAAGTTCATCGGGGACAAAGATCGATCGATTTAACCGCAAAAGAATTCGATCTCCTGCAATACCTCATGAGTCATCCGCGTCAGGTATTTACTAGAGATCAAATCCTCGAAAATATTTGGGGGTATGATTTTCTGGGCGACTCAAATATTATCGAGGTTTATGTTCGCTATCTGCGGTTGAAGTTGGAGCATGATAGTGAAAAACGATTGATTCATACCGCACGGGGTGTTGGGTATTCTTTGCGGGAGTAGTATAGTATGATGTTCTACGATGACAGAGATTGAGAGCCAAGCTCGTGAAATTTTAAACTTCTTGGTGCAACTACCCTTTGTTGACTGTATTCCAATTAGCCGAGACTTTGCAGGATTAACTTCTAAACCAGGGATATATGCGATTCGCCATCGATCGTCAGGATTGCTGTATGTAGGCAAAGCACAGGATATCAAAGAACGTTTTCGAGGCGGACACAAAGCCATTACTTGGTCTTGGCTCGAAGATTACGACCATCGCGATGTCGCGATCGCTACCTATGAAATCGATTATCGGCAGTGGCGAGCGTTATCATCAGATTTAGAGGGAATTATTCTTGTTTGGAGTAAGCCCCCATTTAATATTCGGATACCAATGAGGGATGAACCATGACTTCCATTAGTGTTAAATCGTCTAGTTCCGAACCAGAAAGCATCGAACATTTGAATCCGGTAGCAGCACGGATGATGTTAGCTGCATTCCCACCGCATATTCGAGAGGCGTTTGAACGACGCGCCAAAGAAATCGACTATCCAGTCGAAGCGGTTGTCGAAATGGCGATCGCAGGTTTTCTAGATCGAGAGGCTTTGAGTTTCGTCGATTGCCAACCGCGCTATTAGATCTCTAAAAATGAAGTAAATCAGACAGGTACTACCCCTTTAGCTTTAAACCAATCCTGTAGACGCTTCCAGCCATCTTCAGCATCCTGTTGACGATAGGAAGGGCGATAGTCAGCAAAAAATGCGTGAGGAGCATCAGGGTAGACAACTATCTCCGAACCACTTTTGCCTTTTTGAAGTTGTTGGCGGATTAATTCAACTGAATCTAAA
This sequence comes from Chamaesiphon sp. OTE_70b_metabat_96, assembly GCA_031376885.1. Taxonomy (GTDB): domain Bacteria; phylum Cyanobacteriota; class Cyanobacteriia; order Cyanobacteriales; family Chamaesiphonaceae; genus Chamaesiphon. The sequence goes on from JANMEL010000213.1 coordinate 56,105, forward strand.
GGAATTCCTATATCTTGTCCGCCATAGAGTCCTAGTACGGGTACTGTGAGATTTGCCGCAATATCGATCGGTTGCTGAGGATTGAGAGTATTTTTATTGCCTGTTAATCTACCGTACCAAGCAACTCCAGCTTTGATTTTGGGATTATGTGCTGCATAGAGCCAAGTAATTCGTCCACCCCAACAAAATCCAGTAATTGCCACTCGATCGATCGAGCCTTTGGCATTTTGGACAGCCCAATTCAAGCTAGCATCAATATCTGCGAACACCTGAGCATCGGGAACTTTGACGACAATCTTGCGGATATCATCAATATTTTTGAGTTTGCTGACATCTCCCTGACGGGTAAAGAGTTCTGGGGCGATCGCGACATATCCAAGTTTGGCAAACCTACGCACTACATCGCGAATATGCTCGTGAACGCCAAAAATTTCTTGAATCACCAACACGATCGGAAACCCATCGCCCTTAGCAGGCGCGGCATAATAAGCTGGAATTGCACCTGTGCCAATGGGAATAGAAATTGAACCACCGACTAAGTTTTTACTACTAGTTTGAATGGCACTGTTGACGATCGGCTGTACCGCCAAGGCAAAACCTGCGGTAAAGGTGCTACCAACAACAAATTGACGGCGTGAAATAGGCATATGGAAGTAGATCTAGGAATTTCTTTAATTTTAGCGATTTTCAGTTGCCACCCAAGCCCGTAAGACTTCAGCAACAGTCCAAGCTTGAGCGATACAACCCCGTGGAGTCATCGGTGCATCCCCATCGAAAATTTCACTACAAGTGCCCAAACCATGTGCCAGCAAGTGATGACCGATCGGTTCCAGAAATTGTCTAGCGTGGGTTCGATCGCCATATACCTGCAAATGCGCCATCACAAACGAACCCAACAACCAGCCCCAAGTCGTACCCTGATGATATGCGCCGTCGCGTTGTAATCGATCGCCGCCGTAATGTCCTTGATATTGGGGATGACTGGGGGCTAGCGATCGCAAGCCGTGTGAAGTCAACAACGATCGACCGCAAGTATCCACAACTCCACGTTGTTGAATCGGGGTGAGTAGCGGTTCATAACCCTTCGCGCCGATGCCTGGTAATGACACGGCAAAGATTTGATTTGGACGCAGAGACGCATCATCGCCATCGGGACTGTCGAGGACATCATAGCAATAGCCAGTGTCGGCGTTCCAGAACCGCGAGAATTTGATTAAAGTTCGATCGGCTAGTACATCATATTCTTTATAGGGTTTACCAAGCTGACGGGCAAACTTCGCCATCGATCGCAAGGCACAGTACCAGAGGGCATTAATTTCGATCGGTTTACCAATGCGCGGTGTGACTACCCAATCATCAACTTTGGCATCCATCCAAGTCAATTGCACGCCCGCTTCTCCGGCATATAGCAACCCATCGCTA
>JANMEL010000264.1:0-5577 GCA_031376885.1 Chamaesiphon sp. OTE_70b_metabat_96
TTGTCACCGCCAACGATTTCGACTCAATCTTTGCCATGAATCGTATCGTCGCCGCAATTCAATCCAAAGCCAAAAACTATCGCGTTCGGCTCGGTGGCATCATCGCCAACCGTAGTGAAGGCACCGATCAAATCGACAAATTTAACGATCGAGTCGGCCTCAAAACCCTCGCTCACTTCCGCACAGTAGACGCAATTCGTCGCAGTCGCTTGAAAAAATGTACCGTATTTGAAATGGAACCAGATCCCGAAGTACTAGAGGTACAACAAGAATATCTCAAACTAGCCAAAGGAATGCTAGAAGATGTCAAACCCTTGGTAGTAGAACCCCTCAAAGATCGCGAAATCTTCGACCTACTTGGTTTTGACTAATCTCTAATAAAATCTCCGCATAGCTATGCGGGGATTTTTTTATGATTATTATTAAACCAAAAAATCAGGGTAGAGGAAATTAATCCCCTACCCTGAATATTTTATAATATTTATCGATCTCTAAGTTTCTAGGAATTTTTTTGAGACTTGGGGAAATATCGTGTCATGATGTCGATCCCCTTCCAGGCATTTGTTGCTACCTTGGCATTACTTAGCCATTCGGTGTCGATTTGTTCCACATCTCGATCGGCACCGAGTTGGGTATATAGATTACGAGCAGTTGAGTAATGCCCTTGTGCCCGTTTTTCATCACCTTGAGCGCGATACAACTGAGCCAAATCCCAATTAGTTTCGGCAATGCTCGCAGTCATTTTGAGTTTTTCTCTGGCGGGGAGTGCTTTGAGGAGCAATATTTTAGCCGCGTCGAGATTTCCTCGGCTCAACTCATTTTTACCAAGATCGCCCAAAGTAGTGGCGATGCCGATGTCATCAGCCAAGCTGGTATAGAGTCGGAGGCATTTTTGGTAGAGAGACTCAGCTTCATCCCAGTTGTGCCGATGGTGGGCGATATCGCCCAAAGAACCCCATGCCATCGCCATGCCAGCTCCATTGCCCAATTCGGTATGGAGTTTGAGGGATTTCCGATAGAGGATCTCCGCTTCATCCCAGTTGTGCCGATAGTGAGCGATGTCTCCCAGATCTCCCCATGCTGTCGCCATGCCAGCTCCATCGCCTAATTCGGTATGGAGTCGGAGGGATTTCCGATAGAGTGACTCAGCTTCATCTAAATTGCCTTGCTCGTGGGCGATATCTCCTAGTATGCTCCAAATGGTTGCCATGCCTAATCGATCGCCCAATTCGGCGCGGAGTTTGAGGGATGTGTGAAAGAGTGACTCCGCTTCTGCCCACTTGCTCTGATTGCGGGCGATATCTCCCAGTATGCTCCAAGTAGTAGCCATCCCAACCCGATCGCCCAATTCGGTATGAAGTTTGAGGGATGTGTGAAAGAGTGACTCAGCTTCCGCCCAATTGCCGCGACTGTAGGCGATCGATCCCAATAAGCCCCAAGTCTTCGCCATCTTGGAGGCATTGCCCAATTCGGTATGGAGTTTGAGCGATTTTTGATGGTGGATCTCCGCTTCAGCCCAGTTTTTCCGATGTTGGGCGATATCCCCCAGCTCACCCAGTGCAGTTGCCATTCCCTCGTTATCTTCTAATTCGGTGTGGAGTTTGAGGGCTTTACGGTGGTGTGTTTCGGCTTCATCCCAGTTCGATCGATTCCGTGCGATATCGCCCAAAACACCACAAGCAACTGCCATTCCTCGGCTATTGCCCAACTCCCCATAGAGTTTGAGCGATCTTCGATGGAGTGTTTCGGCTTCATCCCAATTGCTACGACTGTAGGCGATCGATCCCAATACGCCCCAAGTCTTTGCCATCCCATTTCCATCCCCCAACTCGGTGCGAAGTCGGAGGGATTTTTGATAGAGTGCTTCAGCTTCATCCCAGTTGCCCCGACTGCGGGCAATATCTCCCAGAGACATCCAAGTAGTCGCCATCCCCTCTCTGTCGGCTAATTCGGTATGAAGTTTGAGAGATTTGTGATACAGTGCCTCAGCTTCGTCATAGTGCTCTCGCTTGCGGGCTAGATCTCCCAGCGAACCCCAAGCCGCCGCCATCCCCTGCCGATTTTCTCGCCCAGAGTCTGAATCGACGACGAATTCAGCGCGGATTCGGAGGGATTTACGGTAGAATGCCTCAGCTTCATCCCAGTTTCTTTCCTGATGGGCGATATCTCCGAGTACATTTAGAGAAGTTGCCATCCCTGCACTATCGCCCAATTCAGTTTGGAGCTTGAGGGCTTTGTGATGAAGGATCTCAGCCTCAGCCCAGTTGCTTTGCTGGCGGGCGATATCACCCAATTCGCCCCATGCAGTGGCGACTCCCACTCGATCGCCCAATTCTGTGCGGAGTCGGAGAGATTTTTGATACATTGCTTCGGCTTCAGCCCATTCTTGGCGATGCTGGGCGATGCTGGCGACATGCTCGCTAGATGTAGCAATTTCACGCAATCCGCCTGTTTGCTCGGCATCGGCGAGTGAAAGCTTGAAATAATTTTCAGCTTCATCCCATCTCCCCGTATCTCGATAAATCCGCCCCAAAGTTTCCAAACAGTATCGTCGATCGACTCCCTCTGTATGGGGTAGGATCCGAGCGCACCATTCCTGCTGCAAACTCCAATAGCCTAACTTGTCTAATCGATGTAAAAAGTCAACCGCCATTTTACTGACAACTTCATATTTACCCAACAACCAGTAGAAATGCCACTCTTCCAGCACCAGCCCAAAATCTTCCAAACTTCCCCCAGCTAAAGCTTGAGGTGGAATCCCACGCCCTTGGGCTGGGGGCAATTGCAGTACCCCAACCAAACAGTTGTAGAGTTTAGCAGCATATCGCCACAACTGCTCTAAATTGTCCTTGGAAATAGTCTGTAATGACTCAGAAGTCAGTCGATGCAATCCGCACAGATGCTCGCCTAGTTTCCAGTCATAAGCATATTCTACTAATCCAGCCTTGACCAAATCCGCAAGTAATCCCGCCGTCACTCGATCGGATCCCTCACTCCATTCCACTTCTACCCCATCAGGTTGGAGCAATCGGAGGATAGTCAAACTCTTGACACTCATGGCTTCCCGCAACACGCACATCCGTTGCAATAACTCCCTAGCCTCCGCTGAGAGTTCTTCCCATTGCGCTCGAACGATCGGCAGTGCATCATCTGTCACCAAGATTGCTTCTTTCCGCAATTTACCTGGATTTTGGATCGATCGAGCGACGATCGGTTTGAGCACAAAGAGATTATTCTTCACCCGATCGGCAATCCATTCTAGATCCCTTTGACTCTCTTTTGCCCCCAAATCTCGGAGCAATTGCAGCCGATCGCCCGTTGCGATGCCGCGAATCGATTCGGTGCGAATCAAATAGCGATTTTCCAAAGCCGAAGTAATCCCAAACAGTTGTTTGCTCTGTCGATCTACCAAATCTGTCGGAAATTTCCGACTGGTAATGATAATTTGGGATTTGTGTCCGCCATAAGCCAATCGATTGATTAACTCACCCACTTCTGGCGATTTAGCTTTACTCGTATCGGGATCCAACAAAGGCTCCAAATTGTCGATGACGATCAACCACCGCTCCTGCTGAAGTTTCGTCAAAATCATCTCGATGATTTGCGTGGGAGTCGCCCCAGCCCGCTTTAATAGCAGCCCGAAGGCATCCAAAAACTGCTCGGTAAGGAAATCGAACCGATCGGAAGTTACACCGCAATAGAGGGCATTGTCGTAGGCGCAAGTTGGCGGTAGCGTATCGCTAGATAAATCTACTCCACAAGACTCCATCAGTTTCACCGCCAAACTCGTCTTGCCAACTCCACTTTGACCCCATAGAGCGATCGCTTTACGCCCATTCAAGCAGTCTGTATGTAGATCGGCTAAAAGTCGATCTCGCCCTACCCATTCAGGAATCCGCCGGATTTGTTTGGAGCCAAATAGTCGCTTGGAAGCCAGAGCCAATTGGGATCCATTCCCAGCATAGTCTGGATCCTGAAACACTGATTCTTGTCCCCGAAGATGATTGAGCGGAAAGGTTTCCCCAAAAGGACTTAGCTCCTTTGTCAATCTTCCATCCAAATTAGCAAAGATCGGAAATACTCTTCGCAACAATCCTTCTGTATCCAAGGCTGTATCATATTCCAAAAATTCTGGCAAGAGCGGAATTGTCTCTTTCAGCTTACCCGCCGCTGGTGCTGAGGAAGTTAAGACTGTTTCAATCCGATCGAGTAACGATACCACTTCGCCGTGATACTGCACTTCCGGTTGAAATTTCAACATCTCAATTTCACCAACAATTTCAGCATTGATGACGGCTGCATCCACATCAGCAATTGCCAATTGTAATGTACCAATTGTGCCCCAATAGACCCAATAATCTTTTTTTGCTGGAATGATTTCTTGCGAAAGTCCGATAATTTCTTGCTTAATGCTCGACAACTCGCTCGGTGCACAGGTTAACAGCTCGTTTTCCTTACATTCAAGCCGCTCGTAATAAGCTTGGATGAGTTTCTGTAGATGCGAAAGTAGATCCGTAGTCATGAAATCCCTCAAATCGATCGGGCGGCTCTTCTACCAATACCATTCTCTTCCCAAAAAATCTGTATGGCTTTTTGCAATGTCCAAAATGTTCGATGTGATTTTTTTGACATCGAGTAAGTGGTAGGGTTGTAGGATCAGTTCGGCTACGCTCACTGACCCTCCCCCACTCCCCCTACGGTGGTACAGCCCACTCCCCCACTCACACCTCACACCTCACCCCTCACCCCTCACCCCTCACCCCTCATCGACGGATTTCCCTACATCAGAGAGCCTACAATTGGTGGCGATTGGGTGATAATAGGAAGCATCGATATATAACGGCATAGCTATGATACCTACCGTAATTGAACAATCTGGTAGAGGCGAACGCGCCTTTGACATTTACTCTCGGCTATTGCGCGATCGGATTATTTTCTTGGGTAGTCAGGTAGACTCGGATCTAGCGAACCTGATCGTCGCCCAATTGCTATTCTTGGAAGCAGAAGATCCAGAAAAAGATATCTACGTGTACATCAATTCCCCTGGTGGTTCGGTTTCGGCGGGGATGGGGATCTTTGATACAATGAACCAAATTCGTCCCGATGTCTGTACTGTTTGTATGGGTTTTGCGGCTAGTATGGGAGCATTCTTGCTCAGTGCTGGCACCAAGGGCAAACGGATGAGTCTACCTAGCTCCCGGATTATGATTCACCAACCTTTGGGTGGCGCACAGGGGCAAGCGACAGATATTGCGATTCAAGCTAAGGAAATTCTCTATATCAAAGGGAAGTTAAACGATCTATTAGCCGCACATACTGGGCAACCTTTGGAAAAAATCCAAGAAGATACCGATCGCGATTTCTATATGTCTGCTGAGGAAGCCAAGGAATATGGTTTGATCGATACCGTGATCGATCGTCGTGTCAGTGCAGTTAATCCTCCTCCTGTGGCTGTTGTTGCTCAGTAGTTTGGCGATCTAATCCGCCTCATTTGGTTGTGATTCGGTAATTTTGTCGGTCGCCGAAATGGTGCGGGGCGGGCACGAAACCGCGCCCCTACGCAATTAACCCGTAGGG
>JANMEL010000235.1:0-14098 GCA_031376885.1 Chamaesiphon sp. OTE_70b_metabat_96
GGGCTGGATCGAAGTTGGCGAATTCGGGACTGGCGGCGATCGCTTTATAGCCCTGATAGAGCTGGGCGCTTTGTCCCAACCGCATCCAAAACTGGACTGTCTGGGGCTGCATTTCTTCATGAGCGGCACGCAGTTCGGGACTATTTTGGACGCTCATCAGGTGTCCGATGACATCCCAGCTCCAGGAGAGGCGTTCGCCGAGTTTGTCGAGTGGTTCGACCAAGCCTGTCCAGGTGGGGGTAATATGGGTTTCTAGTTGGGTGAGTCCGTCGTTGACTTCGGTGAGGAGTTGGGTGATGGCGGGGACTACTTGTTCGGGTTTGATTTCGGTGAAGGGGGGTAAGCCTTGGCACTGGAGGAGGGGGTTTTGGGGGGGCATCTTGATTTTGGATTTTGGATTATTGCAATTTCATTCTAGATATATTTATTATCGGCGATCGATCCATCCCACATTCCGCAACGCCCAATTTTCGTCTATGGCTCGCCCTATCCCCTATCCCCTATTCCCTATCCCCTGACTTTCGCAGGAAGTCTAATGGTTGGCTCATGTTGGCGGCGAATCCGAGGATGCCTCGATCGCGGTGTTGGTATAATAGTTTACCTTGGTTGTCGAAGAGGAATGTGCCGCCGCGTTGGGTGAGGTAGGCTGGATCTGGGACGTAGGTGTTCCAATTGCCGAGGACTTCTGCCATGTTGCGGAGTCTGAGGGTGGCTAGTTCAAATGGTCTTTGGAAGCCTGTTCCACCTGCGAGTTTGAAGAATGAACCTTCGATCGGTGGTAGTGGTTTTGCGATTACAATTTCATCATTATCGATGAGTTGGGGTGCTTGTCTGTCGCCTTTATAACCCCGAAATACTTCGGCTAGTGTGCCAGGGCTACCGATTCCCGCACACATTAAAATTAGGTTGAGCCAAGCATTTTGAGCGATCGAAAAGCCAGGAAGTTTGAGTGTTAAACCAGGGTAAAGATTGAGCTGGGTATGCAATTGGGCGGTAGGATCGACAAATAGTGATTCGGCGGGAAATCCGGTAAAGTTGCAAAATTTCTCGCCTGCCGATCGATCGCCAATCCCAACAATTCGGATCGCGATTTCGGTTGACTCTATTTGGGCTGTTTCCTTTTTCAACCACCAAGCATATTCCAAACTATCAAAATCACCTAATTGAGGTAATAATAATATGAGAATGGGATTGGCAGATTCACACCCGCCCAAGATTGGGACGATCGATCCGTCGCTAACTCGCTGACGATCGGTTTGAGTGAAAATATCATATATATTCATAAACCAGGACTTAAACCCCCATCCTACTCCCTTCCCCCTCAAGGAGTAAAGAAAAGGGTCTAGTACTAAGCGGCATAAATAACAGCACCATTTAGTTTGGTTTTCACTTCGGCTTCGCTCAGTGAGCGGAGCCGAACTGAGCGGAGCCGAACTGAGCGGAGCCGAAGTGAAGAATAAAATACTAACCTAACTTGGGCCGTCGAGTACTAGTTAGGCGGAAAATGTGAATTTTATTAGGCTTGCCTGTAGCTCGATCTGAATTTGCCGCAGGTTATGTGCTAATGGTAAGGTGCAAATCTTTTATCGTAGGTTGGCTTGAAGAATGTTGGCGTAGCCTTTTTGCTAAGGCAAACGCTACGCGAACGGAACGAAACAACCCAACATCTCTAGGGTGTTGATAGGGTTAGTTGGGTTAAGCTTGAGCGCAACCCAACCTAGTATGCTTCGGCGTTTCAGGAGTTTTGCACCTTACAATCAGGGTTATGTGGGTGAGCCTCCAGAATTACTTAGGATAAACATGACGAATGTGGCGATTTTCGTTATAGCCTACTTCGTATTTTTTACCTTTGTATGTATAGGTATCAGTCCGCCGCCGATTGGGTTGGTAATTCTTGAGAATTTTGCTACCATCCTGTTTGAAAATACCGCGAACGATCCCAGCTATATTTTTGGCTTTGGCTCGTTTGCCGAAAAAGGTTTCTGTTTGTGTGTGTTTCTTCCGGTTATAGGCTTTTATGGTATGACTGGTGAGGATTTTTCGCATATCATTTGTGCCTAAGTGCCAAGTTACCTTGCCTTTTGACAACTCGATCGGCTTGAATTTACGCAATTGGGATGAGGCATTCGTATGTCCGACTTTGCGGATGCCCAAGCCTTTGGCAATGAGGGTATTACTAGGTAGGAGTCGATCGAATGAAGGACGATCGCTTGCCATGACATTCATGGGGTGTACGTTGAGGCTGGCGATCGCGAGGATGCCGATGAATAATCGTCGCATGGATAATTGCTCCGTGATTGTAACTAGTTGGTACTCGCGCTGGGGGCGATTCAATCTAATCGGTATTTTTAGTTATTTATTTTGCAAATTTAAGTAACTAAATCGATTGCCTGGTTAAAACTCCCCGATATTTATCTATCGCGATCGATCGCCCTAATTTGGCAAATTAGATCGTAAAAAAAAGCCCGAATCGATCGATTCAGGCTGGAGTCAGTAATTGGTGAAGTTGCAACTGTTATCGAGATCGCCCTATAACCCCTGACAAGTAAAGCCAGCCCAGAAATAAGGATCGGCAAACGGTCGTTCGCGTAGCGTCTCTGAAAGAGAATCGATAGTAAAGAATTTCTCTAGAAGTTCTTGTAAATCCAATGCAGCATGGTAAGTGTCCCGTAGTTCTGCATTATTTTTGTATTCCGCTTTGATTTTATGTGCATAGGCAATCAATGATGTTTGAAACGGCGCGATCTGTTCTTTGGTGAGATTGCGGAGATAGCTCTGAGATAGCCCAATTGCTTCACTGCGGCTGAATCCATCTTGTCGCTGCTGATAATAGTGAATCGTAAAGATGCTAGTCGCCAGATCGTTTACCCGCCACAGAGTACCTATGACACTCCTAGCTCCAGCACAGAGAAATCCAGTCGCGAGGGTGAGGATATCATCGGTAATGGTGCTATCGCCGAGATGGGTTTCGCAGCAGGAGAGGAAGATTTCATTCAGATTTAGATAGGCATTGGTATTGGTGAGGAGTTCGCCGAGGGTGAGGACATCATCAGCCAATTTCAGACAGGATTCTTTGGGTCGATCGAGGCGAGAACTCGCATGGTGGCTGGATAGTAAGTTATTAACATTGGTTAAGAGGTTGAGGTAATTTGCTTTGCTGGCTTGTTTGCCCCGTAGCCGAAACTCGTCGAGAATTTGGTAGATTTCGGCAACTCGATCGCTTTCAAAACCCGATCCTGGCAATGTTCCATCGGTGTCTGCTACGGTACCGTGGCAAGGTGATTCGATCGAGGGTCGATCGGTACAATATTGGAGGATTTGGCAGCTAGGGACATAGCGAATGGTAAAGCTGTCGCCCAAGAATGACCCACCCAGCCCGTCAGTTCGGCTCCGCTCACTTCGACTACGCTCAGTGAGCGAAGCCGAACTGAGCGTAGTCGAAGTGAGGAGGGGATTTCGATCGCTGGCTTCGGTTTGAATGGGATTTAGAGGGAGGGCGGCGAAGGGGATTTGGTGGAGCGTGAGGTGGGGGACGATGACTAATTCGGTGATGCCATCGGGGAGTCGATCGATTAGTTGCGGTAATTGTAATCGATCGGCAATGGCGGCGAGGTTAGCATTCATTCGATCGCGCCAACTGCTGGTGAGTAATGTCTTGTCGATATTGTTGATTCGATCGAAAAATTCTTGTTGTTCTTCTGGGGACATTTTCTCGATATTTGCTTTACTATCGAGCAATTGATAGGGAAGCGACCATTGCTGATTCAACCACTGCTGAAATGTCTGAAATCCTTCCCCTGGGAGGGTGAAGATCTGGGGTGTTCCCGTTTGGGTGATGATAAAGATGTGGGTATCGTCATCGGTGGTGTAGAAGCTGAGAATGGCGGTGTTTGGGGTCTTAATTAAGCCTTGGATGGTGGTAAATTCGATCGGGATGATTTCCATCTGTCCGGCAGCGATCGCGTCTTCCTGGCGAATTTCCTGGAGGATGGTTTGGCGTTCGGTTTCTAGGGCAATGACAGCAGCACGTTCGGATCTGGTGTAGCTGCGGCTAGTAGTGGCAAAGCTCCGCTCGTCGGTAGGGAGATCTGTCTGGTGGTGCTGTTGGAGTGCTTTGGTGACGGCAACATATGCTTCCACTCGCTCTGGTACCTTGCCCTGGGGATAGAGATCGTTGGTACGCATAAAATCTACTAGTTGGCGACTGCGAGCGCGTTCGCTGGTAGTAATGGCGAGATCGATCCGTCCGAGGTTGATATATGCCTGGATGGTATGCTCGTAAACCGAGATCGCCTCACGGATGATGCGCTGGCGTTCGTCTTCGTTCGTCGCCCAATTCCGACTGGTTTCGGCAGCATCAATCGCCACAGCGTAAGCATCAATAGCTAATTGCCATTCACCTTGAGTAAAATAAATATTCCCCAATCCCCGATTAGCTTTGAGCGCATTAATCGGGAAAGTTGCGGGTTTAAATATTGTTAAGGCTTGCTGGTAATGATCGATCGCAAGCTCGTTCTTGCCTTGTTGCCCATAAAGAATTGCCAGATTCATTTGAGTCTTTGCCCAATCTTTTGGATAGGCATTGCGGGTTCTGACGGATAAAGCCAATCGATAATGCTTGATCGCTTCCTCCAAATTAGCCGCACGGTTGCCCCGAATTAGATTCTGATAAGCATTAGCCAGATTCATTTGAGTCATCGCCCAATTTTCAGGAAAAGCTTCACGGGTGTAGACGGATAAAGCCAATCGATAATGCTCGATCGCTTCCTCCAAATTAGCCGCACGGTTGCCCCGAATTAGATTCTGATGAACATTAGCCAGATTCATTTGAGTCATCGCCCAATCTTCAGGAAAAGCTTCACGGGTGTACACAGATAAAGCCAATCGATAACACTTGATTGCTACTTCTAAATTTGCGGCCCGCTCACCCCGAATCCTATCCAGATAAGTAGTAGCCAGATTATTTTGATTCCCTGCCCATTTTTCGGGATAGGCATCGAGGGTATAAACAGATAGAGCTAAACGAGAACACTCGATCGCAATTTCTAAGTTATTCTCCTGATCGCCTCGAATCCTTTGGCTATAAGCAATAGCCAGATTATTTTGAGTCATCGCCCAACCTTCAGGAAAAGCTTCACGGGTGTAGACAGATAAAGCCAATTGATAACACTCGATTGCTATTTCTAGATTAGCCACACGTTTGCCCCGAATTCGATTCTCATAAGCAGCAGCCAGATTATTTTGAGTCATCGCCCAATCTTTTGGATAGGCATCGCGGGTTCTGACGGATAGAGCCAATTGATAACACTCGATTGCTATTTCTAGATTAGCCGCACGTTTGCCCCGAATTCGATTCTGATAAGCATTAGCCAGATTCATTTGAGTCATCGCCCAATCTTCAGGAAAAGCTTCACGGGTGTAGACAGATAAAGCCAATCCATAACATTCGATTGCTATTTCTAAATTAGCCGCCCGTTCCCCCCGAATCCGATTGCGGTAAGTAGTAGCCAGATTCATTTGTATCCCAGCCCAGTGTTCGGGATAGGCATCGCGGGTATAGAAGGATAGAGCCAATCCATAACATGCAATTGCAATTTCGAGATTGACTAACCGATTTCCCAAGGGAAATTGAGCGATCAGATTAGCAAACATCACAAAAACGGCAGCAAATTGTCTGCTGACCTCATCTACCTTATTAAATTTAGTCTGACTCCAATTTGTCAGCAGGGGAATGACTGATTCGTCGAGATGGGTTAAATTATCGCGGAACAGGAGATAGATGACTTGAGGATTGCCGTTACAGTCCGTGATGGCTTGAAAGACTGTCATTAGGAAATCTAATTGAGATTCTGCATCCTCAGAATTCGGTTCCGACCCTAACCCCAATGCTTGAGCTAATTGGCCAGCGAAATTATTCAGCCACTCAATGGTAGATGCAGATTCGGGGTCGTTTTCTTCTGCCATCATCTGCGCCACACCTAGCAGTGTCATCACTAACTTCTCATCTACGAGTTTGGGATATGCTGCGAGAATGTCTGCTTCGGTGCCGCCTTCGCATTCGAGTAGGGCGCGAACTAGGTCTAGATATGCTTCTTGGCGGTCTTCCATGAGATTTATCGGTGTGTGAGGGGTAGAGTGAGACTGGGGATTAGCCCCCAGTCAAATCGATAGCACGATCGGCGACTAATCCAATCGTCCCCAGAGATCTTGCAACTGTTCGGCGAGATCGGCTGCTAAAGCTTGCAACTCTCGATCGGGATTTGCCGATCTTTCCCGTGCTAGAGCTAGTTCCCGATCTTCTGCTTGAATAAACTTCATCAAGTCTTCAACCACACGGGTTTTTGTGCGTTCCCGCCCCGCCTTCAAAAACTTGCCAATATTATATTCAAAGCGCAAATCGTCAGATTTTTGATAGATTCCCTCCAATTCTAGTTTAATTTCATCGATCGATCGATCTGGCACATATACCAGAACTGGTGTTAATAATTCCAACAATTCCAACCGATCTAATAGTTTATTGGCTGTTGGTAACTGGGCAATCTCAATTGGTAATTGACTCAGATCGGTCACAAAACTAATTACTTCCATCTCTTCGATCTCTGTGACATCTAGATTGTTAGCACGGAATACTAGCAGCCCAATTTTATCATCCTGAGCTGAATCAGGCAGATCGATCGATCGATCGTCTGCATGTACCAATCGGCATTCCAGATCGCCAAATTTAGGTAAATGCAAACTAGCCGTATCTTGGAGCGTTGCGATCGCCAAATTCCAGCCTTCACTTTGCTCTAAATCGCTCTCAATTTGCAAAATCTGCAAATAACAATGGGCAGCATAAATCGTGAGGATATTCCGATAAACTTGGGTTGCCTTATCTGGATCTGCTTGAAGTTTAGCAAACTTCTGTGCTTGTCCGTGAGCTGTCTCACCCAACGGAATGGTCATATATGTTGTCTTCGTTTCGGTGTTCATTATCTTTCAAATAGTTGGGGTTTACAATTGTTGGCGACCTTCCAGGTTTTGAATCTAGTTGTTGGTTAGACTCTCCTTTGGAGAATCACCATTACTTATTAATCGAGTTCGTAACCTTGATTTTTGGCAATTTCTACAGCAATTTATTTGAGTAATGGCAGACAATTACGTTTCCAATGCGATCGTAATCCTTGATGAATGACTTCACCGCGATCGTCAACAAATCCTAGTTCTTTTGCTGCTTGAGTTCTATTCAATGGTGGCTGACGGAAATACATCAGTTGCACGAGAACAAAGCAGTTGCAACGAGTATCACCCATCGCACAGCCTGCCATTTTACCTTCTGGATCGGTTTGAAGATAGTTTAGAAATACAGTCAGAAAACGTCGATCGAGTTCGGCAAGAATTGCGTCTAAGCCTTCTGTTCGATCGTCCTTAATTTCCCAATTAGTACTTTGTTCTTGATCGCGACCTTTAAATCCAATATCCGCACTTAAAGGTTTAAGATCCTTGCGTTCTTGACTACGAAATTTATCAATGCCTTTATTAATCGCATTAAATTCGATCCATGCTCTCAAGCTACTTTTAATCGACTTACCTTCAGGGATAAATTCATCGATATTTTGACTTAAATACACCAGCGCATCGAATTGAACATCGCGACTATAAACAGGATCGACATCTTGAGCGTAGTTTCTCCATTTTTTGTTGAATTTGAACTGCTGCTTAAATAATTCCCCTGCATCCTTAACCAAATCTTCGATCGATCGTCGATACGCAAAGCTACCCTTCTGAGCTGCCCATACAGCCAGAATTAATGACTGTAGCTGCTTATCCTCTGGGGTGCCGTTATTTGCCAGTTGGAGCCGTTGTTCTCTGGTCATAGTACTTTGTCGGGTTGGGTCACACTTGGTATTATCCCGCACAGACTGGATCATAGTCATCCTCCACAAACTGTAGGTTAGGATCGCCCCAATAACGTAAGTGGCTAGTTGCAGTTTTTGAGAGTGGGGAGTGTGGGAGGAAAGCGTCCTTCCTCTTTCTCTATCTTCCCCATCCTCCCCATCCTCCCACCCTTCCCACACTCCCTCTTTCCACTAGAGAGATTAACTAGCAACTTGGGTTAATAGAGCAATCCCAATACAATCGTCAGGGAATGAGATTTTTGTGCAAAATCCACAAAAGTATTTGCGAACAAATTCGATCGTACCCGTCAAACCTAGACAGAGAGACAATTTTAGCGATTGGTGTAATTATTGCGAATTGTTAACCCAGATTCCGTACTGCATGAAAAATCGACTATCGCACGATTAAAATCGTCGCTCATGGTGCAAAGTCCGCCTGCACGCAATACGGTTCGGTTAGCCAGCGACTGAAACCGCTGATTGATTTGAAGTGCAGGTGCTAGACATATATCTATCGGCACTAATGAGGATTATTTGGCAAACTCGATCGCGTCAACTTAACCCAATCCCTGACAGGTAAAGGCTGCCCAGTAATAAGGATGAGCAAATGGTCGATCGGTGATTAGTCTAATCGCCCCCAGAGAGTTTGTAATCGTTCGGCAAGCTCGGCTGCTAGAGATTGTAAATCCCGATCGGGATTTACGGATAGTCCCCGCGTAGCTAGTGACCGATATTCCGATCGGATCGAGTTCGCCATATCGTCATCGATTGGTGTGTTGGTGCGCTCCGACCCGGAAGCTTCGCATCCTGCCTTCAAAAACTTGCTAATGTTATGTTCAAATCGCAGATCGTCAGATTGTTGATAAATTTTCTCCAATGCTGTTTTAATTTCA
Source organism: Chamaesiphon sp. OTE_70b_metabat_96 (assembly GCA_031376885.1). Taxonomy (GTDB): domain Bacteria; phylum Cyanobacteriota; class Cyanobacteriia; order Cyanobacteriales; family Chamaesiphonaceae; genus Chamaesiphon. The sequence goes on from JANMEL010000235.1 coordinate 8,771, forward strand.
TCGATCGATAGATCCGGCACATATACTCGAACTGGCTCTAATAATTCCAGCAATTCCAATTGAGAATCAGTTGCTCCTCTCGATACTTCCATCACAATTTCTGAAAAACTAATTTCTAGAGCTTCAGATATTTCGGTGACTCGATCGAAGCTAGCAGAACCATAGTGACTAGATTCATAGCGTTGAATTTGTTGTTCGCGAACGCCAATTTTCTCAGCTAGTTGCTTTTGGGTCATACCTTTGGCAATTCTGGCTTTAATCAGCGCGATCGGCAGTTCTGGTAAGGAAGAAAATGTGAATTTAGATTCGCCTTGTTTCAATCGATCGTATTCGTCAATTTCTGCTTTGAGCCGATCGATCCAAATTTGCAATCCTGCTTTTTCTGCTTGCAAAAGACGTTCGGATAAACCTCTAGGATTATTGGCTAGCTCGACTAACGATTGCTCTAAATCTTTGAGTTTAGAGTTGGTGACTTTATATTGATGTTGATTTTGAATCACGATCGTTCCTTAGATTAGTTTGGAAATAATTAGTAGATAGTAGTTGGGTCTAAAATAATAATTCCTTTAGGATTGCCATTGATATCGGTTTGAAAAAATCCTGCCATACCTGCATTTGGGACTAATTCACCACGAAATTTTGCGCGTTGTGCGGCTAGATCTGGGATGAGAAAGATCGGATCGATGATACTTTCATTGATGCCAAAAACCTCAAAGCAACCATCAAAGTCATTCGGTCGTGCTTTATCGGTGACAAAACTACCACCGATACATACCCACCGACAGCCAGCCAGTCCCAGATTTTTTAGAGCCAATTGCAAGCCAGTTGATATTTGCCTGCGATAGTTATTGACTGCAAACCTTTCCCATAACTGGTACCAAGTCGGCTTGTATTCCCCTGGCGGCAAGTAACCTAACTCGTTAAAAGGTGGAATCATGCAGCATGTCAAAAAAGTTGTGCTGAATTGAGTTTAGCACAACTTTTTAATTGTAGCGATCGAACGATCGATTATTTGTACCTCATCTAGATCGATCTTTACTTCGCTGTGGCAAGACGGAGATTTATTGATGCTTCAACTTAGTTGCTAAATTTTGCCAAAACTGGATCGCGATTGACGATAGATGGTTAGTACGACACAAATCACTTACTAACCGAGGTCTTATGCAGCAGCCGAAGGCATGGGCTAGAAGCAAAAGTGTTTTAGTGAATTACTATAAATTAGTCTTGGAGGCAAGATTGTGAAGCGCAGACACTTGTTGGGTTTGGCTGGTGGAGCGGCAGCTTCGGCCGTGGTTGTGGGAGCTACAGCACCTCCGGCTGAGGCTTTTTTACCGTTGCTGTTTCGGATGTTGATGGGGGCGGCGGCGCGGAATGCTTGGAAGGAAACAAAGGCTGGGCATAAGGTGAAGCAAGCGGTGGCTAACGCGAAGAGTAAACGGAAGCCACGTCGAAAGCTGAAGATACGACGGAAACGGCGGCTACAAAACAAATAGGCTCTAAATTTTTTCAAAGGCGATCGCTATATCTAGCGATCGCCTTTTTGGTTAGCTCGATCGAGAGGGAACTCAATACACAGGTTACGTTTCATACTGTTCGGTACAATCTAGAATGTTGAGATTTATCAACATTAGTCTGGAGTTTTGCCAAAATTTGACGACATTTGACGATAAAGAAGGTTAGACTGGAGATAAGTTGACAAAGTTGCACAACTTAGTCAACCAAACTTATCTGTGAGTTCAACTTATGAGCGTAAATACTCTCATCGATCCTGCCAAGCCGACGCTATGCGATCGGGTGCAAACCTCCACTCCCAGCGACCAAGTATTGATTGCCAATTTACTGGACACCTCGCCCCAGTTCAAAAATGTCTTAGCAACTGCTTTGCAGGAATCTAAGCATCAAAGGAATTTGGCGCAGTATTGGCAATCAATTATGGATGTGGCTCTGGCTGCCAGTCATGCCAGTAATGTGACGACGAAATCCCATCGGAGTAGTCTGGAGCAGACGATCGCGGCGTTAACTTCACCAGAACTATTAGCCGAATTAGCACCGATCGATCCGTTGGCATCGGCACGGCTCAGAGGGATGAAAGTCAAACAGGAATTACTCTACAGCGATGGTAAACCGTTGCGGAGTGAGGAAGTAGCTCAACTATTGGGTATTTCTCGTCAGGCTGTTGATAAACGGCGGAATAAGGGCAAAATTTTGGCTGTTTCGTTGGGCAGACGGGGCTACTTCTATCCACTCTGGCAGTTTCGAGATGGAGCGGTATTAACTGGACTCGATCGAATCCTGTTAGCCTTAACCAAGTTCGATGGTTGGACGCAGTTAATGTTTATGAAAACTGGGGATTTGCGGTTAAACGATCGCACCCCCTTAGAATGCCTTGTGAGTGGAGATATTGATGCTGTAGTTAATGCTGCTGCTTGCTATGGTGAACCGTATCCTGGTTGAAGATCCCCTGATTCCCCATCCATCGCCACCAAAGAATTTTAGGCGGAGGGAATTACCAACTGTAAGCAGCAAGGGTACTTGGTATCGATTAAACAATTGCGAGTTTAGCTCTAGTCTTTACTTCGATCGATCTGGCAAAGGTAGATTCGATAGTCCCGCTCAGGGCTACGGGATTTTGTATGTGGGTGCTGATGTATATGGGAGTTGGATCGAATGCTATGGGCGGACTCACGGGGCGAAAGGTGTCTCGGAGTCGGCACTGAGACAACGAAATTTATATACGATCGATAGTCAGCGAGAGTTGGTATTTGCGGATCTGACGGGGAATGGGTTGGTGAAGATGGGGGCGGATGCCAGAGTCTCATCGGGTTCTTATATTGCGGCGAGGGAATGGGCGCAGGCAATCTACGATCATCCTCAAGTGGTAGATGGCATTAGGTATCGTTCGCGTCATGATGATGAGCGGTATTGTTATGGGATCTTCGACCGATGTGCGGATGAGCTACGGGAAAAAGATTTGGGTAATTTAATCGAAGCTCATCCGAAACAACTGGCAGAAATTTTAGAGTTTTACGATTATGGTCTGCTGTGATGTCAGTATCGTATCCTCCTGCGGTAGGGGCAATTCATGAATTGCCCCTACCGCAGGTCGGCACTGTCTAATCCTCATTCCTAAGCCAATCCCTGACAGATAAACCCAGCCCAATAGTGCGGATGATTGAAGGGTCGATCTTTTTCACAATGACCATCGAGCGAATCAATCATGTCAAAAGCATCGTTATAAGCTTGAGTCAGCCGCGCCTTATCCCGATCGCGCTTACCTGCATCGATTTCACCACGATCGAATTGTGCATCCAATTCACTACGATCGGCTTTATTCACTTTGGCATAAGCTTGTAAATGCCGTTCTAAATCGTCGCGAAAGTTGAGTTTAAACTCTTCTCCTGGGAGATTTCGTAGTCGTACCTGTGCCATTTTCAGGGATTTAGCACGGTCATAACCACCATGACGATTTTGATAGTAAAAAATCGAAAATAGGGCGGTTGCCAGGTCATTTACAGACCAGAGCGTGCTAATTACACTCCTAGCACCAGCACAGAGAAAGCCCGTGCCGATCGTCAGGATATCGTCGGTGATTTTGGTAGCACCGAGGTGTGTTTCACAGCAGGAGAGAAAGACTTCGTGGAGATGAGGGTAGCGGCTAATCATCAAGCGATCGAGTCCGAGATTGCCATCGGCAAGTTGGAGAGAGGATTCGAGGGGCGCGTCGAGGCGAGAACTGGCATGGTTGGCGAAGTGGAGATTGGTGACGGGGAGATCCGTTGTTGCCATCAGGGATTGGAATCCGGCGATCGTGGCTTGGGATCGTCCTTGGCGGCGATAGAGATTGTCTAGCTTAAAGAGATTGGCAACGAACGCGCCTTCAAATTCGGCTCCAGGTAGGGTGCCATCGGCGTTTTCGATCGTGCCGTGTTGAATCCGATCGAGTCGTGGTCGATCGTGACAGTATTTGAGGATTTGACAGCTTGGAGTGTAGTGGATGGTAAACCTGTCGCCCAATGACCCACCCCGCCCTAATTCCTGCGGCAAGGCTTCGCCAACGGGATTCACCCCGACTTGGAGGGGATTTAGTGGGAGGGCAGCAAAGGGGATTTGGTGGAGAAACAGATGAGGAATGATGACTAGATCGGTAATACCATTGAGTTTGCTGACGAGGGTGTCGAGTTCGAGTCTTTGGGCTACTTCTGAGAGGATGGTGGGGATTTGTGCCAACCAGTTCGATTTGTTGTTGAGGTAAGGGTTTAACCAAGACTCTTGCAGCCAAGTTTGGAACTGTTCCCAGCCTTGCCCTGTACAAGTATGAATTTGCGCCCGATCGGGAGTGATGATGAAGATGTGGGTATCGTCATCGGTGGTGTAGAAGCTGAGGATGGCAGTATTTGGGGCTGTAATTAAGCCTTGAATGGTGGTAAATTCGATCGGCACGATCTGTCGTTTGGTGGCGAGTTCGGGGTCTAGTGCCCAAATTTTGCGCCACACAGCTTGTTTTTGGGCTTCTAAACCTCTGACTGCTTCACTCGCTTTCGCAATGGCGCGACTGGTGCGATGGCTGGTAGTCAATTGTCGGGCGGAATTGGAGCTGTCGGGTGGCTCTAGAAATTGTTGGGCTTGGATTTGGCGTTCGAGGGCTTCGTACTCGGCGAGGTAAGTTTGCACCTGTTCGGGAATTTCGGCATCAGGGTAAAGATCGTTGGTACGCATGAAGTCTACTAGTTGGCGACTGCGAGCGCGTTCGCTGGTAGTAATGGCCAGATCGATCCGTCCAAGATTAATATATGCCTGGATGGTATGCTCGTAAACCGAGATCGCTTCACGGATGATGCGCTGGCGTTCGTCTTTGTCATTCGCCCAATTCCGACTGGTTTCAGCAGCATCAATCGCCACAGCGTAAGCATCAATAGCTAATTGCCATTCACCTTGAGTAAAATAAATATTCCCTAATCCCCGATTGGCTTTGAGCGCATTAATCGGGAAAGTTGCGGGGGTAAATATTGTTAAGGCTTGCTGGTAATGATGAATCGCCTCCTCATTCTTACCTTCTCCTGCATAGAGAATTGCCAGATTTTCTTGAGTCATTGCCCACTGTTCGGGATAGGCATCAAACGTTCTGATGGATAGAGCCAACTGATAGCAAGCGATCGACAGTTCTAAATTAGCCGCCCGTTCCCCCCGAATCCGATCGCTATAAGCAGCAGCCAGATTCATTTGAGTCGCCGCCCACTGTTCGGGATAGGCATCAAGAGTTCTGACAGATAGAGCCAATTGAAAACACTCGATCGCCTGTTCTAAATTAGCCGCCCGTTCCCCCCGAAT
>JANMEL010000246.1:0-4216 GCA_031376885.1 Chamaesiphon sp. OTE_70b_metabat_96
CCGCCATCGTCGATCGGAACTTTAGACTCGATCGACCTAATATTCCCAGAGAGACATAACCAAGGTAGAATAGATTCCATCAGTCTGGGAAACAGTATCTAATTTTGGATATCTGCAACTATAGGCCGAACGGCGACGGTCAGAGTGCTAGTTTCTAGATACCAAACCTCTTGGGCGATCGCGGTTGAACTCAACAATCATTAGCTTTAACTAAACTAGCCTAGCTATGCTCAATCCGAACCTGGACGAAATCCAGTTATTGCCCGAAGAATATGCTCGCTACTCGCGACATCTCATCCTCCCAGAGGTTGGTTTAGAGGGTCAAAAACGCCTCAAAGCTGCCAGTGTCCTTTGTGTTGGCACGGGTGGACTCGGTTCGCCATTATTACTCTATCTTGCGGCGGCGGGTATCGGTCGAATTGGGATCGTCGATTTTGATGTAGTCGATCACTCCAATCTCCAACGTCAAGTCATTCACGGTACCTCCTGGGTAGGTAAACCCAAAATTGAGTCAGCAAAAAATCGGATTCATGAAATCAATCCCTACTGTCAAGTAGATCTCTACAACACAGCCTTGAGTGCGGCAAATGCCCTAGATATCATCCGCCCTTACGATATCGTCGTTGATGGTACGGATAACTTCCCCACTCGGTATCTAGTTAATGATGCTTGTGTATTATTAGACAAACCCAACGTATACGGGTCGATTTTCCGGTTTGAAGGACAAGCCACAGTATTTAATTATCAAGGTGGGCCAAATTATCGCGATTTGTACCCAGAACCGCCACCACCAGGAATGGTACCTTCATGTGCCGAGGGTGGTGTTTTGGGCATCCTCCCAGGCATTATCGGGGTGATTCAGGCAACAGAAACAGTGAAGATCGTCCTCGGCAAAGGGACTACTCTTAGCGGTCGTTTGGTATTGTATGATGCCCTAGAGATGAAGTTCCGCGAGTTAAAACTTCGCCCAAATCCCATCCGCCCAGTAATTGAAGAATTAATTGATTACGAACAATTCTGTGGGATTCCTCAAGCTAAAGCGGCTGAAGCCGAAGAACAAAGTATGCTCGCAGAAATGACAGTGACGGAGCTTAAAGCCTTAATCGATAGCGGTGCGAAGGATTTTGTCTTGATTGATGTCCGCAATCCGAATGAGTATGATATTGCCAAGATTCCTGGTGCTGTATTGATTCCATTACCAGATATCGAACAAGGTAAAGGAATTGAATCAGTCAAAGCACTGCTCAATGGTCATCGTCTGATAGCTCATTGTAAGATGGGCGGTCGATCGGCGAAAGCCCTCACCATCCTCAAAGAAGCAGGAATCGAAGGTACCAATGTCAAAGGTGGGATTCAAGCTTGGAGTCGGGAAGTAGATTCTTCCGTACTGGAGTACTAACTAATCAACCTCGAAACTTATCCCTTGGAAAATGTCTATCGTGGCACTTTTCAAGGGATTTGTCTGATTGTATACTAAGAACGCTTAAAAACTGGACTTCGCAAGATCCCCGACTTCTCGAAGAAGTCGGGGATCTGTATTCTCAGGGATGATTTCCAGCGTCGATTATTTAACATGTTAGCATTACATTAGTCTTGAAGCCCCCCATAATACTGACGATAGTATATGTACCAATTTGGTTCTATTTGTTTGAACCTCCATTCTTCACGGATCTTCCTTGTTTTTTTAAACAGTTCTGTACCAATGAGTCGATCTAAAGATCCTTTTTCTATCAGCTTATCTTTAATTGGAGTCTCCGAGAAAACAAAACCTTTTTCTTCAACAAACATATCTACACCAATCAATTCTTCAGCTTCCTCCATTTTAAATAAAATTGTAGAGCCATTGAAAATTTTAGAATTAATCATGTCCTTATAACCTTGATATACTCTCTGTGTTTGAATATTTTTCAAGGTTTCTGGATATATCTTGCAATGGAGAAAAACTTCCCGTGTACTGTCTTTTGACTCTATTAAATTATTGAAAGATTTACATTTTTTCATTATGGCAGTTATTTCTGATTTGTTTGTTCTGAAGATGCCTAATATGTCGTCGTCAGATCTAAATTTTGACAGCTTGACTCCACACCCACTTAACATCAATAGTGTCAATAATATATTTAAGACTTTGAGTGAAATATTGAATATATTCATGAATAGATAATTCGGTAGGAGGGTCAATTATTATTAGGTGGCATTAAGATTTTCCCAACCCCTCCAAGAGGTTGGGGGTCTGTATTAATATTGAAATGGACTTTTTTGGGATATTGTTATATTATTTACAGCTTCGATTATATTAACGTGTTATGCTTACCTCAACCTTGGAATCCTGCATAATATTGACGATAGTATATGTACCAATTTGGTTCTATTTGTTTGAATCTCCATTCTTCATTGACCCCACTTCTTTTCGTCAATTGTGTACCAATAAGTCGATCTAAAGACCCTTTTTCTATCAGCTTATCTTTGATTGGGATTTCTGAAAAAACAAAACCTTTTTCTTCAATGAACACATCTGCACCAAGCAATTCAACTTCCTCGCTTTTAAACAAAATTGGAGAGCCATTAAAAAATTCAGAAACAATCATAGGTCTCGAATAACCTTTATATATTTCCTGTGTTTGAATCCTTTTTAGGGTCACTGGATCTATTTTGCAACTATCAAAATTTTCACGGGTTCTTTCCTTCCTTTCTACTGCATTATTGAAAGATTTACATTTTTTCATTACAGTAGTTATTTCTGCTTTGTTTTCATTGAAGATGCCTAACACTTCCTCATCGGATCTCAATCCTGATAGTTTAGCTCCACATCCACTTAACATCAATAGTGTTAATAGTATATTGAAAGCTTTGAATGAAATATTTAATGTAATCATAAACAGGTAATTTGGTATGTCGATTTAATTATGACCTTATTGGCTGAATCACCGATCCTTTCGTATCGAGAGATTTAATATCACCTTCTAATTTTGTTTGAACTAGTTTGATTTCATTTCGGAGATCGTTTTGACTGAGTTTAAGGGATGTAATATCACCTTGCATTGTATCAAGGCGTTGGTCGATTTTGTCAAAGCGTTGGTCAATTTTGTCAAAGCGTTGGTCGATCTTATCAAAGTGTTGGTCAATTTTTCTTTCTAGATTTGAGAGAAATTCCTTGAGATCGGTTTCGATTATCAGTGACATGGTGTTATCCTAAATAGATAAGTATTTGTTTGATGAAGTCATCCCAAAGCTCATTGGGATGACTTCTATATTTTAGCGTGTGTACTAAATTTAACACTAGTTTATGTACATTGAGCTTTGCCGACTCACAAAATAGCATAATAATAATTTTCCGCCTTCGATCGATATCGGACATTATGATATTATATAACGGCTATATATAGTTTATGATATGTCTCACGTCGGGAAAACTTGCTGGGGAATGCTTGGAGTAATGGCAATTGGTGCTTGCGAGCCAGCAGTATGGGCGGCGATCCCAGAAATCGCGCCAGTAGTTCGCACGACTCAAAGATTAGCAGCGGAGCCGAGCTTGGCTAATATTTTGAGTGGTAACAGCATTCCTACCTCAATTAAGCTAAAAGAATTAACTCCTGAATGGCGAGCAATGAGCACCAATGGACAGTTAGAAATTGGTAATCTTCAAGCCTTTATTGGTTTGTGGGGTGGGGGTGCTTTTGCGACTAACTATTATACGAAAGGTCAAACTGTTATAGTTGGTTCTGAGACATATATTGTGGCTTATAGTTTACTAGCTTTGGCTGATAAAGTTTCTCCAGAGATGCCGCTCAATCTCTCACTCCTGAATCTGAAAACGATCGGCAGCATGAGCAATATTCGAGCCTTTGAACCAATTGTTGAAACTAAACTTTTAGAAAAGCAGTTAGCGAGTCTTCAAACAACTAATATGTTTAGTCCACCCACGGGCGGTGAAAAGCCAAAAGATGACATTCCACCCCCACCAGAAGAACCGTCTATTAAACCTGCTAACGGAAAATCTAAATCTACTATTCGCAAGAAACGTGGTAGCCGCAGAAGTATCAGCAAACCTGGTAGAAAAGCTACTAAGTGAAAATATCCCCGACTTCTTGGAGAAGTCGGCGGTTTTGCATATACTCACATCTTGCACCAGTACTAAAATATTAGTGATTAGCGTAGACAGGGGCGGGCACACGACCGCGCCCCTACAGTTTAATTGTGTAGGGGCGCGGTCTTGTGC
>JANMEL010000034.1:0-19923 GCA_031376885.1 Chamaesiphon sp. OTE_70b_metabat_96
TTTACCCCCCCCCCCCCCCCCCCCTTCCCTGGGGTTGTTTTTAACCCCCCCCCCTTCCCGGGGGGGGGTGGGGGGGAAACAAATCTCTGCTTGTGTAAAGTGGGTTAATAATCGATCGATTAATGGCTGTAAAATTAGCTGAATTTGGGCTTCTCGCAGGTAATCTTTGGTTTGAGCTTCGATTAAAGCATGGGTGTTAAATAGATCCAATTTGCCTGTAATAATTTCCCGCTCGATCTCTTGAATAAATCGCTCTGTGACATATTCCATCACTACGGGTTGCTGTGTCAAACCCATTTCGGTAGTTTCGACCGACGATCGATCGTGGAGTGCTTCTAGTGCAGTTAATAATGTGGGTAAAGTTATCCCAGGCAAAAATTCCGCTTGCAATCTCGCGGGTGTAACTCCTTCCCGATTAATCGCCAACCAGTACATCACCTGCTGTTGCAAAGGTGAAAACCTGTCGAATTGTTGCGCCAACAATTCTTGAAGATTGCTAAATACCCCCGCACCTGCGGCTAAAAATGTCTGAACATCGCCACCAAATAAATTTTGAATTGATGTGGCAACTAATTTCAGTGCAAGGGGATTAGCACCAACATAATCAATCAGATCTTTCTGTTCTAGGAGGGGAGATTCCAACCCTTTGTCGATTAAAATATGATGAGCGGCGACGATCGACAGTCCAGTCAATTGGATCGATCGTACTGATAGATTCACCCCTTCCCGTAAAGTTATCCCGTGAGGTTTTTCCCTCCCCGTCATCGCGATACAACTCTGATGACTCTCATCACTCACCCGCTGAAAAATCTCCCCATAGGCTTCATAACCCGCCAGGTAGCAGCCATTTTTCGACCCAGCTTGCAAAATCGACTCGACATTATCAAACACCAGCAAACAACGTTTTTGGCGCAACTGCTCCATCAATAACGCAATCGAACTCTCCTGTACCTCAGCACCCACCAAAATCGGCAAAATCTCATCGAGCAAATCCCTCGGAGTCGGCGCGTGTTGCAAACTCCGCCACACCACATATTCAAACTGTGACTCTACCTGTCGCGCCAGTTTCACCGAGAGAGCCGTTTTACCAATTCCCCCCCAACCAAAAATTCCCACCACTCGACAACGACGATCGATCGTCCATTCTGCGAGGGTTTCCAGCTCTGTGACTCTACCGTAGAAGTTGGAAACATCGATCGCTTCACCCCAATTTGCGATCGTCAAAGATGTTTGATAACGCTGCACGATCGCACACAGATTACTTTTAGAAACTTTTTGCCCCACTACCTCAGAGAGCAATTTCCACAACTGAGATGCTACCTGTTTGATATATTCCGGCTCATAACCTAGCTCTCTACCGATCTCCTGATAAGAATCGCCCTTCCAGACTTGTGACACGATCGCCGCTTGGATAGTTTTGAGCGATCCGCGTTGATGCTGTTCCAGCAGTCGATCGATGATTCTGAGAGCTTCTTGTCCGGTCATTTAGGATCGATCGGTAGGACGATATGGGTAGTATAGCTCGGTTTGGGGCTGTCAATTGTACTCTATACAGCAGAAGATTTACATCATTTAATATGGTTACGAGAAAAACTACTTACTTTTTGTTACTTTTTCATACTGACGAATCGATCGGGTTGGGGTTAAAGTGAAGTTATTCTGATCTGATTTCCATTAAGAACCTTATTCACATGAATTCTGCTAATAAAATGAAGGTTGTTACCGCGATTAGTTTTCTGACTTCAATATTAGCGACTACTGCATCCAGCTTAATATTTGCGTTACCTGCATCAGCCGGATGTGGACTTTTAGGCTTAGAACCGTGCCCTCCAAAAGCAATACCTTGGTCACAATGGGCGATAGAAACTAATCATTGGCTTGTTAGATCGAAGGTTTTTAATCATGTTTATTATTCTGATCGACATCCTGATATAAACAAGGCTTTTGGTTATAATGAAAATGCTCTTAAAAAGCACTGGATTGAAGCTGGAGTTAATGAATGTCGTAGTAGTTCTCCCGTCTTTGATGTTAGTTATTATCTCAGTTCTCATTCAGACTTACAACGAGCTTTTGGGGCAAGAAACTGTAGAAAAGCAGTCGATCATTGGTATAATGGCGGGATTCCAGAAGGTCGTCAGGGACACCCAGACTTCAAAGCCAGTTGCTATCTGAACCGATATCCAGATTTGCAACAGGCATTTGGGGGTAAAAATTATGCTGCGGCTATAGATCATTACTTGAGTTCTGGCAGAAACGAGAACAGAAATGGAAAATGTGATTAGGTTCAGCTAGTTAAAAAAGCACAATTCGCTAACTCAGATCCCCGACTTCTCGGAGAAGTCGGGGATCTGTTTGTGCAAGCTAATCATCTAGCAGCAGTCTTTTGAAATCAGTACTATTAGGTAGATTGTGGTCTATCAAAAATTGTTGATAAACTAATTCATCTTGAATCTGTGTCTTAACATATTCAGTTTTCGGCAACGTACCCGATCTCACTCCTGCATACTCCGAATAACTAGAAAACTCCCATTCTTCCGGTTGCTGAACGAGATTTGCTGTAACTGGATTGAGATGAATATAGCGTGAGAGATGAATCAGATAATCAGTTTCCGCGACGTGAATACTTTGAAACCGCCCCTGAAATAATACACCAGAACGATTAAACCGCTTATTAATTGCCTTTGTGTATGCCAGTGAGAGCAACTTCATCGCATCAGATAGAGTTTCATCTCTCAGATATACCAAAAAATGATAATGATTTGGCATCAAACAGTAAGCAACAATATCGACAGAATTACCGATTAGATGTCTTCTGACTAATTGAAGGAAATAAATATAGTTCTCTCGGTCGAAGAAAATTAACTGACGGTTATTTCCCCGATTGTAAATATGATAAAAGTTCCCAACTTGCAGGGGCATCGGTCTTCGTGGCATCGGATTGGAAGTTCAGATATTAACCCTAGTATTCCCTAGTATCTCCGCCAGATCCCCGACTTCTCGGAGAAGTCGGGGATCTGATACCACACTATTCATTCATTGAGATTCCAGATCCAACCAAGCCAATAAATCGCCAATCTGCGTAAAATCTAACAAAGCCTCACCCAAATCCTCCAAACGCTCCAAAGGTAAAGCTTTCACGCGAATCTCCGCCTCCATTGGCACATTTCCAACTCGTCTAGTCAATAGACGCAGAATTAACGCCTGCCCTTCCTCTGTGCGACCCTCCTGACGACCTCTGGCTTCGCCAACTTGTTGAGCCTCTTGAATCTTCTCGATATATAGTGCAGATAGTCTCATGGCTAAATTTCGCTCCTCTGGTTCGATACTTTGTTTCGACTCTAGTTCTAGTTTAAGCGATAAAAATAAATCTAAGGTATTACCTATAGCAGGTTGAGTAATACAACGGGCAAGCAGCCCGATATTGTGGTCGTGGGGAAGAGGTTTAGAAGGCTGAAAATAGATATCTACAGCTTTGGCTTCTGGCTGCACTCCGCGCTCAATTTCTACGCCACCAAAGGGAGTGAGTAGTAATTCAAATAAGTTTTTGGCGAATTCGTCGTGGGGAAATTGAGACATATTCAAGTACTATGGCTCTGCTCAGTATACGCGATTACCCCACAAGTAAATCCAGATCCCCGACTTCTTGGAGAAGTCGGGGATCTGCGGCACACAAGGGATCGATCGATGTCACTCATAAGCTGTGAAGCCAGAGCTTAACACTACATATTTTTCTTGTGAAACTACTTACTTTTTCATACTGACGGATCGATCGAGTCGGGGTTAAAGTGAAGTAAATAAGTAGGTAAGTGGAATTAAGTATCAAACCCATGTAGGTTGGGTTGAGCCTCGAAACCCAACCGCAGCAACGGTGTGTACATAGCTGGTATTTTATATTTAATTAAGCCCAGCTACTTATCAGTGTTATCTGATATTTACGTGCAGTATCGGTTGATAACACAGAACCATATTGATAATTTAGGCAGAAACTTATGACCATCAGACTACGAGTGGCGGGTATTTACTATGATGAGAAGTTCGAGATTGGTGCCTTGGGCAATACTTTGACGCTACCTCGCAGGGAGTCACCTGGAACCCCAACTATCCTCGAACTCCTTGAGGCGGCGTTTATAAACCCTGGCACAAATAAAGAAAACTTCATTTATGTATTCGAGCGTCGGGGAACCGAGCTGTCAATGACATCACTCGGTGTCACCCACAAAGAAAAGTTAGTTGGCACTCTAGGTAATAATAATCGTCCCGCTGGTATTTACCAGCTTACGGAAATCGCGATTCCATCGGGAGTCGTCGCATGGCAATACTATGTTTACCGCAACGGCATTTCGGTCTCTCAACAGCCGAATGATGACGGCACAATGCCTATGACGGGCTATTCGCCAGCAAAGGGAAACGATAGTGGTTTCACTGGTTTCGACCAATTCTTACTCGAAGACGGTGATGAAGTGATATGGCGGCAGGTAGCGATTCTCCGCGAGCCAAATCAGCCCAACAGATCGTAATAGAGTGGGCGCGGGTTAACCGCGCCATTTCAATTTGAATTATAGATTGATTTACTCTTTATTTAGGAAGAACTTGAATATTTTCTCTGTCTAGACACCGATTTTTGGGATAATTATTTTATATATAAATCAAGAGTTTACTCAACAACATATGCCAAAAATTACCGTCGGCGATATTAATATCAACTATGAAATCCAAGGTAGTGGTGAACCGTTACTGATGATTATCGGTTTAAGTGTCAGCCTGCTCGATTGGGGTAAGAAATGCACCGAACTACTCGCGCAACATTATCAACTTATCCTCTTCGATAACCGCGATGCTGGACTCACCAGTCAATCCACCCGCCCCTATAGTATCACAGACATGGCAGATGATGCCGCTGGACTTTTAGACGCATTAAATATTCCCAAAGCACATGTATTTGGTGTCAGTATGGGTGGTGCGATCGCCCAGCAATTTGCGCTAAAATATCCACATAAGCTAGACAAACTCATTCTCGCCTGTACGATGGCGGGTGGGACATGTAGTCAGTTGGGCGATATTAGTGGCGTGATAGATGGCAATCTTTCTGAGTTACTATTTACACCCACTTTCATTCAAAATAATGGGCGGGAACTAGGAGAATTCCTGAGTAAAACAACCCCATTCCATAGTAAGGGTGATGCTTTAGATCGTCAAATGCAAGCTTTTGGTACTCACGATACCTGCGACATCTTGAGCGATATTCAAGCCACCACGCTCATCCTCACGGGAGATAAAGATATTGCGATTCCTCGATCGAATAGCGATCTTCTGGCGGCAAAGATTCCCAATGCTAAACTAGAAATTATTGCAGATGCCGCTCATGGCTTTTCCTATAGCCATCCAGATACCACTGCTGATTTGATTCATCTCTTTTTACAATCGCCAATCAACCAAAGATTATGCAAAACCCAATTAATGATATCATGAGAGCATTCGGTGCTTATGCTCAAACCTTTAATTTGTTGGATCCAAAGCAGGTCGAACCATTTTTTCAATTACCTGCTATGCTGATGACTTCAGAAGAAGTAGCAGTCATGAAAAACTCAGTCGAAGTACATAAAGTATTCGAGAAGTTAATGAACGAACTCAGAAACAAAAAATTCAAAGAGAGTAAAATTATCGGTTCGCTCAAAGTTACTCAACTCAGCGATAATCAAGGGGAGGTTGTCGGAGTTGCCAAACGATTTGATGTAGAAGATAAAGAACTCGAACACTTTGGCTTTACTTATACTCTGCGGAAGGTCGAAACTCAATGGAAAATTATTGCTGGGGTATTATACGAACCTGAAACTTTTTCAAATTCTAAATAATTAGATCTAAATGAGTAACATTCGTCAAATTATTGAGATTGGTAATTCGGTTTTGCGCGAACGATCGAACCTAATTCCCGATCCTCATCGAGCAGATATCCAAGAGTTAATTGCCGATCTCATTGCTACGGCTCAGGCTGCTAATGGTGTGGGTATTGCTGCGCCTCAAGTAGCTTCATCGATGAGATTATTTATCATTGCTTCGCGTCCGAGTCCGCGCTATCCCTATGCACCGACAATGGAACCGACGGCGATAATCGATCCGCAAATAATCGATCGATCCGCAGAAATTGTCATGGGTTGGGAAGGTTGTTTGAGTGTACCTGGGGTGCGGGGTTTGGTGCCGCGTTATCGATCGATCGAGGTCACCTATTTTACCGCCGATGGTGAGTTTGTTCAGCGCAAACTAACCGACTTTGTGGCCAGAATTTTTCAACACGAATTAGACCATTTAGATGGAATTTTATTTCCCGATCGCGTAGCGTCGGCTCTGGCGAATCGAGTCCTCAAAGCGACAGGTTTAATTACCGAAGCTGAGTATCTAAAGATTGCCTTTGATTAGGATTTTATTTGCCTAGATTGCGTTTGAGCTGTTCTAGTTCTTCATCTGCTTCCCAGCGGCGAAATTGAGCATCTAAAGGATCGGTGGAACTACTGCTACTCATATAAGGATCCACTGTCCCCCAACTGCTGCTATTCATCGATTCGGCTCGTTGGTATGCCGCTTGAGCTGTAGCGGCTTTGGCTTTGACTTCAGTACGTCTAGTTTTAATGGTTTGTAATAGTTCTTGAGCCTTGGCTTTACGCTCCTTCAAGCCCTTCATTTTGCCCCAGAGTTGGTTTCCCTGGGGGAGGAGGGCATTGACGCGCGCTTGGGCTGCTGTCGCCAGATCCGATCGTCCGGCGGCGGTAGCTTTTTGGACGCGATCGAACCAACTTTTAATTTCTTGAGCGGTGCTCAAGATAGCTTGTTCGGTTTTGGTTTCTTGGACTTGTAAATCGACGATCAATTGAAACGTATCTGTTTCTTGTTGGGCTAGTTGCTCTTCGAGTAGCTGCAATTCTAGGTGAGGATTTTTGGCTAGAAAGTCATCGATCTGACTTTCTAGAAACTGTTTCATGTCGTCAAATAAAGCCATGGGAAGATGGGATATATATCTAAGTTTGCTATTGCTGTAATTAGAATTTTTGACCGATCGCAATCGATCGATTTTGACTACCTGGTTTGACGATGACGATCGCATTCGCTGTCACTGTCGATAGCGACCAACCACTATTACCAATTTTACCGCCAATATTCACTGTTTGACTGCGATTGCCGATCTGGAAAGTTGCCCCAACTCGATCGCCACTATCTAAGGTTTCTATTAGTGAGATTTTTGTTTTGAGGTTGTTTAGATCTGGGGTCGCGGCTGGTGTAATGCCAGGAGTGGGGATAGTTGAGACTGGAATTATATTAACTGGTTCGATTGGTGTCGTCGGGGTAGTAGTTGCAGCCGTTCGACTATTTGAGGACTCAATTGTGGCGATCGACTTCCGCATATAATCAGTGAATTTAGCGTCAGCGGCGGATACTTGAGGCTGAGAATTTACTGGCAACCAACTAGGGGTAAGATTGCGGGGCAGGGTAATTTTGTTTTCGTGAATTAACCATAATAAGATGCTACTCGAAGCGATCGAGATTAACCCAATGCCGATTAATACTTTTCCCCACAGTGGAAAGCCTGATTGTTCGGGTTCAGATATCAATTCTTCTGGTTGCAGCGTTGCTACTCGTGGTTTCGGAGCCACAAAATTTGACTCCGACTCATCGGTTTGAACGTAATTAGGGGGTGTAAATGGGGTTTCGATGTTAGGTGGTGTAAAGGGGGTTTCGAGATTGGGTGGTGTAAATGGGGTTTCGATGTTAGGTGGCTGGGGAGGATTGTAAGAGTTGGGTGGGGTAAATGGACGATCTACTGAGGGGATGGGAGTCTCTTCCTCTACATCATTTTGGAACAATTCGTCAAAGTCGGAAAATAACCGATCGATCGATCGATCCGCATGGGCATTAACTTTCGCCAATATTTCTGGACTCAGATCGGTGGATTGGGGATTAGAAGCTGCTGAATTTGGATTAGTCATTAGAAGAGAGCGAGAGGGACTAGATTAGTTTATCAATCTATTTGGCTTAGTTGAGTTAAAATCATTGCATTCTGTCGATCGTCCGATACTGAATTGCTTCGGCGATATGGGCTGGTTCGATCTCCACACAAGCACCCAAATCGGCGATCGTGCGGGCGACTTTGATAATCCGATCGCTGGCTCTAGCAGACAATCCTAGCTGTCGAATCGCCGCTTCTAATAAATTTCGACTGCGATCGTCCAATGGGCACCACTGACGGAGTTCGCGGCTTTGCATCTGAGCATTGCAGACTATCCCCTCCACCGCCTCAAACCGGAGATTTGCCAAATCCCGTGCCGCTTGAATTCGCGGGCGCACAGCAGCCGAATTTTCCCCCGTTGGCTGCATCGTAATCTCTTCCGGCTTGAGCCGATTTACCGCCACCTGAAGATCGATCCGATCCATTAATGGCCCAGATAATTTTGCCCAATACTGTTCTCGTTGGCGCGGGCTACAACTACATGCTTGAATTGTATCGCCATAATACCCGCAAGGACAAGGATTTGTACTCGCAACTAGGGTAAATTGGGCGGGAAAAACCACTGATTGACGGGTGCGAGAAATAGTCACATACCCATCTTCGAGCGGTTGGCGCAAAAATTCCAGTACATCCCGTTTAAATTCGGTCAATTCATCCAGAAATAAGACCCCTCGATGGGCGAGAGAAATCTCCCCAGGGCGCGGAAAGCTGCCCCCACCAACGAGTGCAGGGCCAGAAGCCGAATGATGAGGACTCCGATAAGGTCTGTCGCACACCAGAGATCCTTTCTCTTTTAATAAGCCAGATACAGAATGAATTTGGGTGACTTCCAATGCTTCGGCAAATGTCAACGGCGGCAAAATACCTGGCAAACGTCGCGCTAGCATGGTTTTCCCGCTCCCTGGTGGGCCGACAAAAATTAGATTGTGTCCCCCAGCAGCGGCAATTTCTAGGGCACGACGAGCGTGAGCTTGCCCTTTGACATCATGGAGATCGGCGTAGTGCAATTGAGGTTGGGCTAATTGCGATCGAATATCGGTTTTGACTGGCGCGAATTGTTCGGGATGATTGAGAAAGGCGACAACATCGGCGAGATTTGCCAACCCATACACATTCAAGCCTTCAACTACGGCGGCTTCTTGAGCATTGCCGCTGGGCACTACCAATCCAGTAATACCCATTTTCACAGCGGCGGCGGCGATCGACAATACCCCCGCCACTGCCCTTAAACTGCCATCCAAGGATAGTTCGCCCAGAAATAGGTAGTCCCCCAACAATTCCCCATTTACCTGGGCTGAGGCGGCTAAAATGCCCACGCAGATCGGCAGATCGAAACTAGGTCCCTCTTTGCGTAAATCTGCTGGGGTAAGGTTGACGACAATTCGCCGAATTGGATAAGCGGAACCAGCATTTTTGATCGCTGTTTTGACGCGCTCTTTGCTTTCTTGCACGGCAATATCTGGCAATCCGACGACGGTAATTCCTGGCAAACCAGTTGATACATCTACTTCTACGCCTACTTTGACGGCATCAATACCGATAATTGTCGCGCTCCACACTCTCGCTAGCACTATTGTTTTTTCCCGTTACTCTGATTTATCTCGATCTAAGCACGGGGCTTTGGGTGATGACAATGGGCGAATGTCTGAATCAGGGGTGAGGGGTACCCTTGTTATTGATTCTTGGCTATTTCAATTATAACCGCCTCGATCGCTCGTCCAATCTTACACAATTTTTACGCAAATAACGACAATCAAAATTGTCGCGCATTTTAAACAATGTGATATATATAAAATATTCCTAACCTTGAAAATATGGCTTATAACAACTTTTCTCTACCAGAGGCAATCCACCAGTTCGATCTAAATTTAACAGAGTCAGCTTTTTGTGAATCTCTACCGCCAGCATCACCCAAGCCAGAGTTCACAAATATTTTCGAGCAATATTTCCCCTTGGCGCAGAGGGCAAAATCTGAAAAAGCAAAGTCTGAGCTGCTAGTCAGTCCAATTCTAGTTGAGGTGCGGCGATTAGTTAATGAGCAAGTTCAGTTATTTTCTGGCGAAGAGTTTAATGTCGATAAAGAGCGCGGTTTAAATGGATTCTGTGACTTTTTATTCAGCCGATCGGCGATTTCATCCATAATAACCGCTCCAGTAGTTATGCTAGTAGAAGCAAAAAAAGGCGAGTTAGACGTAGGATTGGGACAATGTACCGCTGAAATGGTGGCGGCGCAAATATTCAATGTCAATGAGGGTAAGGCAATTCCAGTTATCTATGGCTGCGTTACCAGTGGGAAATTCTGGCAATTCCTCAAGCTCGAAGGTAAAGCTGTAACACTCGATCTGAATCAATACCAAGTTACTCCAGTCGAACGAATTCTAGGTATTTTAAAGTGGATGGTTAGCGAAGTCGATTAAAATTTATGAGATTATACTGATTGAGATTAAGCTGACGATCGGGAGATCCGATCCTAGCAACGCAAAACCGCTACCACATAACAAAGTCTGTCTTTGGCGTAGGCAGACTTTCGCCGTTTATTTAACCCCCGTAGCGGAAAGGTGGGTTTTGTTTGTTATGGGCGCGGTTTTGCTTTTATGTGTTAAGTTTTGATTAGTGCTTTTTAAAGGTAGCCTTTATACTAAGCTCAAAGACTCGATCGAGGAAGATTTACGGAGGAGGGGAGTTGAGGGGATTTCAATTTATCGATCGGCATGTTTAGATCGATCTTCAGTATTATTTCCAACTTTAAAAATATTATTTATTTATGAGTTTGTCTGCTTTAATTCTTAGTGCCCTAGCTGCGGGGATTGCTTTTGGTGCTGTTTTGAATATGGGATTTCCGGCGGCGATCGTCCCAGTCGATCGATATCTTTTGGCACCGATTGGCGCGGCTTTTTTACGGATTATTCAATTTGTTGTTGTCCCCTTAATTTTTTCATCGTTAATTCTCGGTGTCAATCGGATTAAGGGTAGCGGACAAGTTGGTAGGTATGTGTTAAAGTTGATGACTTGTTATGTGGTGACGAGTTTTATTTCACTGTGCATTGGGATGTCTGTGGCCTTGATTTTAGAGCCTGGATCGGGAATGACGGGTTTCACTTTACCAGATGCGATCGCCCAAACAACCACAACACCAGATTTATCACATTGGTTATTGGATCTTATTCCGACTAATCCGATCGCCGCATTGAGTAGTGGTAATCTATTGCAAATTATTGTCTCAGCGGCTCTAGTCGGTACGGGAATTCAATTGACGGGAGACAAAGCCAAACCTTTTGTCGATCTATTAGAAAGTATTTATATTATTAGTGAAAAAGTTCTCTCGGTAATTCTATACGTCGCGCCGATCGGTGTCTTTGCTTTGATTAGTTCGACGATTGCTACTCAAGGTTTGGAGCTACTGCTGCGACTATTTTCCTATGTATTTGGATTACTGATTTCGTCCATAATTATGGCAATATTTTATATCATTGTGCTCACTTTACTCAAAGCCGAACCTGGTAAGTTGTTTCGGAGTTTGATTCCGGCTTTCTCTCTAGGCTTTGGTACTGCCAGCTCTAATGCAGTCTTACCTACTGTACTGCAAAATATGCAAGAAAATTATGGCTTGCGATCGGATATTGCCAGTTTTGCCCTACCTTTGGGTACAGCTCTCAAACGCGATGGAGCCACCATTCTTCAGGGCTTTACCGCCATCTTCATCGCCCAAATTTATCACATCGCTCTGACTCCATCCCTATTATTTGCGATCGGTTTGAGTAGCTTCTTGATGTCTTTCTGCACTCCTGGCGTACCTGGCTCGGCATTAATTACCATGGCTACCGTCTTATCCGCCGCTGGATTGCCCTTAGAAGGCATTGCCATCGTTGCAGGCATCGATCGACTAACTGATGGCTTCAAAACAGTTCTAAACGTGATTGGGAATAGTTCTAATTCGATCCTCCTCAGTCTTTGGGAACCCGCAATCCCCGTATCTCCAGAATTAGTCGTAGCTGCGGCACCGCAATCTAAAATTGCCTCTTAAATTAATTGAGAATTGCGGATGCATTTACCGCACGGGTTCCCCTGCCTTTAAAAATGCACCAAGCAGAGAACCCTTGTTTTTAGGGTGGGGATTTCAACCCCACCCTAAAAACAATCCACCTAAAGGTGGGGGATTTAGACCCCTGCTTCTCGTTAAACTATATCTTCGCCAAAAAAACTGTATTTTAAAGCACATATTTTAAAATATTAAATCGATCGTTAGCACATCTAAATGGGGAATATTACTAGATAAGTATCAAGCGAATAGAGGCGATGGGGATGAAAATTAGTCATCAATTGAGATCTGCGGCGATCGGTATTCTGGCGATCGGTAGCAGCAGTCTTGTATCTGTATATCTCAATTCGCTAGGTAACGATAGTAAAGTAGTCAACTTAGCGGGAATTGTTCGCGGCGGAACCCAAAGATTGGTTAAACTAGAGTTGGCCGGAAAACCGAACGATAAATTAATTGAGAAGCAAAATCGGCTAGTCAATGGATTGATTAATGGCGATCCCAGCTTGGAATTACCAGTAGCAACCGATCCAGATTTTCGAGGGCAGATGGAGAAAGTCGCCAGTGCTTGGGCAGATCTCAAACAGCAGATTATGGCTGTACGTCAGGATCCCAAATCCAAACTTGAACTGTTAACTGCTAGTGAACAATACTTTGAATTAGCAGATGGAGCTGTATCGAGTGCTGAGAAATATTCTAACAATAAAGTCGAGCGACTACGGTATATTCAGATCGGCATCTTTGGAGCGAGTTTAGTACTGTCGATCGCAATTTGGCTAACTATCGATCGAATTATTACCATTTTACAACGATCGACCGATGAGATCGCGCTCTCGACCGATCGGATTGCGACTATTGTATCTTTGCAGGGGAAATCGATCGATCTCCAAGCAGTAGCGATCGGCAAAACTAATCAATTCGTACAGAGATTACAAGACTTTAGCCAACAGTCAGCTACTACCGCTCAAACCTCAATCGATCTAGTCGATCGAACGATCGAATTAATCGAAAAAATCGATCGATCTGCTACCCAAAAATCCACCCAGATGTCTAATATTCAAGATAAATTTGCGGCAATTGTCAAGCAGATCGATCGCCTCAAACAACAGAATGCCAAACTTGTGACTATGGCTAATCAAAACCAAACAACTTCTAATAGCTATAAAACCAACATCGCTTATATCGTAGAGCCAGACATCATTAATCCCAAGCACTTGGGGCAATTAGCAGACAATTTGGCAGCGGCAATCGACTCAATCGCAGTGCTCACAGATGATAGTCTAAAATCCATCTCCTCCGAAGTCGAGATCGCCAAACAAACTACCGTAAATATAACCAAAACTATCGCGACGATAAACCATTTATCGCTCAACAATCGCCAAATGTCAGCCGCTGCCACCCAAAATATGAATGCAGTCAAGCAGGTGACAACCGAGATCGAGCAATTGAGTGTTGGCGCGAAAGAAACCGCGACAAGTGTTGCCCAGATAGCACTGAGTGCAAATGAATTGGATACCACTACCCAATCGTTAAAAATGAAGATTTGAGGGGTTGAGTGTTGAGAGTTGACTGGGTTTTCACGGCAAAAGTGGTTCTCGATCTAATTGCTTGCACAGATGAATTTCAGTTCCTTGGCGATTCCACACCACCCTGTCGAAAATCTGGTATAATATTGACATTCCTCTGCCTGACTCTGCTTCTACCGGAGGCAATAGGTCTAATGTCGATCGAAAGTCGTTAACTGGGGGATGAAATCCACTCCCTTCATCGGAAATCGCCCACCAATATTCTCCTTCTACAAACCAAGATCGGACGCTTACTTGTTTGTCAGGATCGAGCTTATTTCCATGCTTGGCGGCGTTAACTAGAGCTTCTTGAAGTCCGAGGGCTATCTCTGCTCTCCACCCTGCCGGAACCCTCACCAACAGGCGATCCAAAATCGGCCAAAGATAGAGTGTGGAGCCAAAACTCACCCGATCCAACTCACGCTTTACTGGACTTAGTAGCATAGCAATCTTCTTATCCCTATAGGGCTTTAATTACCACCACAATCTCATTCGATAGACGATCGATTAGTTTCGATCGCAAGATTAGGGCTATTACGCACTTTTACGAGCAGCTATTTTTTTTACCAAATAGCATCTCTTTCCTATCCTATTATAATCAAAAAAAATTGTTAAGTCTAGCGGCAAAATTTTGATTTTAGCATAATGTATATAAATAGTCTATACTTATTTGAGTCTATCCTAGCTTTACCGCAGACTGCCTTAGCAGAAGTGTGGGGTAACCAGACTACGCAGCCTCAAGTAACTTTTCAAACACCCTCTAAGACTTAAATCGATTCGATCGTCGGTAAAAAGATGTCGCTCCTATTATTTAGTTAAGAAATTGTGATATCTTTACAAAGTTAGTCGATCGCCGATTAAAATAGACCTTACCAGAGCAAAATGCTCGCGCCGATTCACCTTTCGCAAGCTAGAGGCTGCGCCGACGATACCACCTCAAACCGAGCACTACCATGACAACACAAGACCTATTCCTTTTAGCCCTATTATTATCCCCAGGCTTAGTCCTCTCTGTCACCATTATGCTCACCTTTGCGGCGGGTGGGTAGATCGATCTTTTCTAATCTCGATCGCTCTCAAGCGTGCTCGAACCAGTTAACATTTCCTCTAATTCCATCCGCTGTTCCATTTGGCGCAAGAAATAGCCAGTCATCATCGCCGAACCCAGTAGACTCGCCAAATTATCTCGATCTGTCGTCACTTGAACGCTAAATCCGTCACTTGGTAACATGCCGAGCAAACCTTGGATGTTGTGGGTGATGATGTCTTTGACTTGGGGGGTAGTTGTTTTAGCGACTTGAGCTAAAACTTCTGGGGATTGGTGTTGAAGATATTTGAGTAATTGGTTTACTTGGGCATCTTCGGATTTATGTTCCAGAAAATCAGGATTGAATGCCATTATAACTTTGATAGATCGAGGTTATTATTTATCGTTGAATGTAACCGATTCTTCGGATGAGATGTTTGGGAGATGAGGTGATGTTAGGATGCATAGTTTTCTCTAGCATAACATAATGGGTCGATCGAAGATCTGGAGTGGAGATCGTCTTGTTTTACTTGCGAGCGCGGTTATCAACGGTTGTTGAAGCTCGCATCTCAATCAGAAGAATAGATGTAACTATTTTGACTCAGTAGTAGAATCAACACCATCATCAGTAGAAGTAGTCGAGTTTGCTAATTGGAGCAGGGGTAAATCGTTTAATTCATAGGTGCGGTGAAATTTGTCAGTGACTTGTAGGAGTGAAGATCGATTCCCCTGCTGACGACGTTTGCGGACAAATCCAACTTCCACCAACTCCTGAACATGTTGATAAGCACCACTGCCCCGTAATTCTACCAGATCGGTTTGAGAAATAGATCCCTTAATGGCGATCGTTGCCAAAGTTCGTAGGGCACCTTTACCAATTTCGGCAGGAATCATCTTGTCGATCAAAGCCTGAAAAGAGCCGCGCAATTGCAGCGTATAACCATTTGGTGTCTCCACTACCTCTAACGCACTGTCACGATGAGCGTAGTCGTTCATCAGCTCGATCATCGCACTCTCTGCTTGCTCTCGATCGCATCCAGCACACTCCGCGATCGTCCCCAGATCTAGCGGTTGTCCTTTGAGATATAGTATAGCTTCGATTTGACTGGCGAGACGGAACATTGTGAGGGGTGAGGGGTGAGGGGTGAGGGGTGAGGGGTGGTAGGGTGGTAGGGTGAGGGGGACAATCCAAAATCCATTCTACTCAATTAAGACTAGTTCATTGTTCTCTTGAGACATTTCATCTAAAGATTGCCAGCCGGGATGCCATTGAGTACGATCTTTAATAGCTTGGGCATTGATCCAAAATCGCACCTCTGGATCGCAAGATGCTACCATCTCAGCAAATACGTAACTGCCATCATGTTTGCGATTGACGACTTGAAAATGTCTCCACCCCCACATTTCTTGGGTAGCCGTCCATTTTGAGCCGAGTAAATAGGGGAATTTTTGTTTCTTTGCCATACTGTTTACCCAGACACTACCCCAACTAGTCTAACTAATCATAGCTGACGAATATGACAATTTACAATTTGCCAGGAATTATCGCTGGTTATACTCAGGGCAATTTTCTGATGGCTGGGGATGATGGAGATCTCCAGTGGTATGCTAGTCGCCAACACGCGCTGATTCCACTCGATCACAGGTTTCGCTATCCCAAATCTCTGCGCCGCAAGATTAATCAAGAATGCTTTACAACGAGGATTAATGGCGATTTTCGAGCTGTAGTTGAAGGTTGCGCCGATCGAGCTACAACTTGGATTTCTCCAGAGCTGAAAGAGATTTATTGGGCATTGTATCAAACTGGTTGGGCACATAGTTTTGAAACTTGGCAAGGCGACAGGCTCGCTGGTGGAGTGCTAGGAATTGCGATCGGTGGTGCATTCATTGGCGAATCGATGTTTTTTCGCATTCCTGATGGCTCTAAGGTAGCTATGGTGCTGTTGGTAAATCATCTTCGCCAACAGCACTTTAGTTTGTTTGATGCTCAGATGCTCAATCCGCATTTGGAGCGGTTTGGAGCATCGACGATCGAGGGTAAAGAATATCTCAACTTGTTGGAAATCGCTGTCAAACAAACCTGCCAATTTGAGATCGACAAGTTGGCGATCGGCGATTAGGCACGGCGTTGTTGATGACGATCGTAAAAAATTAAGGAACTTACTTTGTTTAATAAGTCAGCAGTTGACACAGGTTTTGCCAAAATATCATCAGCACCACATTCTAATCCAAAGATTGCTTTGGATCGGTCTAATGAGCTGAATAATAAGATCGGCGTATCATCCCACTGAGCACTCTTTCTAATCCTTCTAGTCATCTCATACCCATCAATTTCAGGCATGTTAATGTCAAGAATCACCAAGTCAGGTGGCATCAGTTCCATAATCTGGAGCGCAATCAATCCATTTGTATAGGTGATGACTTCATATCCAGCAGCGGAAAGAATCGCTTCGGTGATGAATAAGATGTCTGGAGAGTCGTCAACGATTAAAATTCGGTTGGTGTCTGATTTGCCAGCACTATGAACTGATTTCATATAGCAAAGAATTTAATAAAACAAGAAAACGGGGTTAAAATTATCATAGCCTATGACAAGGAAATTTTATCATCATCTACTGAATTATTTCCGATGTGGGAGCGATTTATGGCAGGATCACAACTGGAACGACGAATTTTAGTAGAAATGTATTAGATAGTCGGCCGATCTCAATGTTTATTCTCACCACTATTAATTGCCGCTATAGCTCCCAACTTCTTCCCACAGGTAGCGATCGGATAGTTTGTCAGTGTAATTACTGAGTCAGGGTTAATTATTCTATCCTTTCATTTTCGCGTATTTTTCAATTGCCTGGTGTGCTGATGGACACAATTGGACTAATTCACAGTCGGAACAGTTAGGTTTTCTAGCATTACAAATAGCTCGTCCATGATAAATTGTCATAATTGAAAAGTTTTCCCAATCTGGCTGGGGAATGAGCTTCATCAAGTCTTGTTCGATTTTAATTGGATCTAAATGTTTGGTTAATCCGAGTAAGTTGGTGAGACGTTTGACGTGGGTATCGACGGTGACACCTTGGATATTGCCAAAGGCATGTGCTGAAACGACGTTGGCGGTTTTTCTAGCTACGCCTGGTAATGTGAGCAGTTGTTCCATTTGTTGGGGAACTTCACCATCGAATTCCGCGACGATCTTGCGACATGCACCTTGAATATTTTTGGCTTTGTTATGATAAAATCCAGTCGATCGGACTAATTCTTCGATTTCGATAATATCTGCATCTGCCATCGATCGAGCATCGGGAAATCTCGCGAATAATGCGGGGGTAACTTTATTCACTCTTTCGTCGGTACATTGAGCCGATAGGATGGTAGCAACCAAAAGTTGAACGGGGGTTGTATAATCTAAGCTGCAAGTTGCATCTGGATAGAGTCGTTTGAGATGGGCAAGTATTTCTAATGCTTTTTGTTTTTTCGAGAGTCGTTTGGGTTTAGAGTCCATATTTGATTATGAATATTTTAAATAGCAAGTTTAAATCCAGCACTATTTTTATGCCCTCCACCTCCATAAAGTTTAGCGATTTCCGAACAGTCAAAATCAGGTTGGGAACGCAGGGAATAAGAGATACTCGACTTCCCTCTCAACCAGCTAGCGACAACGGGATATTCTGGGTATTCTTCAAGCATTTTGTGACATAGTTCGGAAACGATATCATAATTGGAACAATTAATTAGTGGAAGTTTGACTCCGACGATCCACTCTCCAGTGATGGCTTGATAAGGTGGTAGATTGTCTAGATAGACATGTTTTAACATTCCATCAATTTCTTTAGTCTGATAACGAAGAATAGTCGCACCATTTTTTCGCAATCGATCTAAACCTTCAGGCATTAATAAGTCAATCCAAACCTCAAATTTTTGGGGGAGTAATTGAAGCCCCGCACTAATTTCGCCAGTACCTTCCAATTTCCATTGCCATAAATCGCGGTCTTGAATATGTCTGAATAGATCGGGTATTTCTCGATCGGGATGAAAGTATTCCCAGCTAATCATCGCGCCAGAGCGATTCATGTCGAATAAGGCACCGCGCAAACCTAATAAAGCTTCTAGGGCTGTCTTATGGTGGTCTAAAGTAATAACCTGAATATGCTGTTCTAATAGTTCTTCCATCACCTGTCGCGGGTAACTAAAGTCTAGAATATAAACCTCAGATCCTGGTTCCATTTCTGGCGGATCTTGTTGGTGTTTTACGCCGATGTATTCAGATTTATCACCAAACTTTAAATAAGCAGCGAGGGCACTCCCAAATCCATCAGGGCAGTTATCATGATAAAGAACATAAATTTTTGACATAGTTAAATTAATTGAGAATTGAGAATTTGTGTCCATTCTCGATCGGTTAATGGTTCGATCTCAAATTTTATTTGAAAATGAGTTTCAGCCGCTGTAATTAGGGTATCAATAATGAGATTGTGCGCTAGAGCTGATATCGGCGCGGGTGGTAGCGCGATCGGTTCGCCAAATACTCGATCGAATAAATCTACATCGGGATTGAGTCTCATCGAACCATGTTGGAGAATTGCGCCAGACTTAATTAATTGGGCACTACCGATTAATTTATAACCATCTTGACAAACTAGATCCGCACTAGTCGCTGTACCAAAACAATTGGGATTGTGAATATAACCCTTGCCAGCTTTCCCATAATCTAATTCTATCCCAAGCTGTCGCCAACCATCGAGCAAAAATTGACAAATCTGTTGATATATATCCGATCGCTTGCCCACTAACCCAGATATAATTAGTGCGTAGGTCAAATCGCCTTGATGCAATACTCCTCGCCCTCCTGTCGGGCGTTTAATTCGATCGATAGATTTATCTTGCCATGTGAGCGTCTGCCAATGTTCGGGATAATGACTTTGATGATATCCCAGGGAAATTGTCGGATTCGACCAAGTATAAAAGCGTAATGTTGGCGAAATTTGGCCTAAAATATGTTGATGGAGCAACCAACTATCGATCGCCATTTGGATCTCTCCACTAGTCTCGATAATGGGAATTAATCGCCAGGTTGTCATTCGATCGATCCTCCAGAGGAAAGGCTTTGTCAATTTGTTCAATTTACCATCTTCTGATTAATCGATCGTCTAAAATACTCCCCAATCGGGTTTTAAAAGCTAACCCCCCTCTCACTATCTCCAAAGGGCTTCGCTCACTTCGGCTTCGCTCAGTGAACTCCCCCCCATCCCCCCATCCCCCCATCCCCCCATCCCCCCGTCTCCCCGTCTCCCACCCTTACCCC
>JANMEL010000064.1:0-22006 GCA_031376885.1 Chamaesiphon sp. OTE_70b_metabat_96
GCTGCATCTTCAACCCAAGTTCCGTCCTAGCTTGTCTTGGTTCAAGAACGCTGAATCTCGCCTCAACCACCACCTATCTGGATTGTTTGGTGTGAGTTCACTCGCTTGGACTGGTCACTTAGTCCACGTTGCGATCCCCGAATCTCGCGGTCAGCACGTTGGTTGGGACAACTTCCTCTCCACCTTGCCTCACCCTGCTGGTTTGACTCCCTTCTTCACTGGAAATTGGGGCGTATATGCAGAAAATCCTGATACCGCTCAACAGATGTTTGGCACCGCCCAAGGTTCTGGTACAGCGATCTTGACTTTCTTGGGTGGTTTCCATCCTCAGACTCAATCCTTGTGGTTGACTGATATGGCTCACCATCACCTCGCGATCGCAGTAATCTTCATCGTCGCTGGTCACATGTACCGTACCAACTTTGGGATCGGTCATAGCATCAAGGATATCCTGAATGCTCACAAACCACCCGGTGGACGACTAGGCGCAGGACACACAGGTCTATATGACACTGTAAACAACTCCCTTCACTTCCAACTCGGTCTAGCATTAGCTTCATTGGGTGTAGTCACTTCCTTGGTGGCTCAACACATGTACGCGATGCCTCCCTATGCGTTCTTGGCACAGGATTTCACTACCCAAGCGGCACTTTACACCCATCACCAGTACATCGCTGGATTCTTGATGGTTGGAGCCTTCGCCCACGGTGCGATCTTCTGGGTACGGGATTACGATCCCGAACAAAACCGCAACAACGTTCTAGCACGGATGCTAGAGCACAAAGAAGCGATTATTTCCCACTTGAGCTGGGTATCTCTCTTCCTTGGTTTCCACACCCTCGGTCTCTACGTTCACAATGATGTCGTAGTTGCCTTTGGTACACCTGAGAAACAAATCCTGATCGAACCAGTATTCGCTCAGTGGATTCAAAGTGCTCATGGTAAAGCATTGTATGGTTTTGACAACCTATTAGCTAACGCTGGTAGTTTGGCTTCCACCACCAGCGCGGTTTACCTCCCTGGTTGGTTAGAAGCAATCAACTCTGGTAAGAACTCCTTGTTCCTCACCATCGGCCCTGGTGACTTCTTGGTTCACCATGCGATCGCCCTCGGACTCCATACCACCACATTGATTCTAGTCAAAGGTGCATTGGATGCTCGCGGTTCCAAATTGATGCCCGACAAGAAAGACTTCGGCTATGCCTTCCCTTGCGATGGCCCCGGTCGTGGTGGTACTTGTGACATCTCCGGTTGGGATTCCTTCTACCTCGCGATGTTCTGGATGCTGAACACTCTAGGTTGGGTTACATTCTACTGGCATTGGAAACACCTCGGTATTTGGCAAGGTAACGTTGCCCAATTTAATGAGTCCTCGACTTATCTAATGGGTTGGTTACGCGATTACCTCTGGCAGAACTCCTCTCAGCTCATCAACGGCTACAACCCCTACGGGATGAACAATCTGTCTGTATGGGCATGGATGTTCCTCTTCGGACACCTAGTATGGGCGACTGGCTTCATGTTCTTGATTAGCTGGCGCGGTTACTGGCAAGAGTTGATCGAGACTGTTGTCTGGGCACACGAACGGACTCCTCTCGCGAACTTGGTTCGTTGGAAAGACAAGCCCGTTGCTCTCTCGATCGTTCAAGGTCGTGTTGTTGGTCTAGCTCACTTCACAGTTGGTTATATCCTCACCTACGCCGCCTTCCTGATTGCTTCTACTGCTGGTAAGTTTGGATAGTTCTAAAGTTATCATCGGTTAAATAAAATCCCTCACCACCCAATGGTGGGGGATTTTTAATTTGCAATATAATTGTGGGAATTATAAGATAAGACAGTTTTTTTATAGTCAAATGCCAAATCCATTTACCAGGACACAATCGTTGTTCCAGCTCAGAGAGAAGGTTTTGAAAGAGAATTTCTTATAAATGATTGTTGGTATGCTATTCGTATTTCCGGTGGGATGATTCAGAAAATTAAATATATTGCAGCTTATCAAACAGCACCTATCTCTGCAATCACACACTACGCACCTGTTGAAAAAATAGAGCCTTATGGTGAAGAAGGTAAATACAAACTTATTTTCGCAGAGAAAGCCACATCAATCGATCCTATCCCTTTTGCAGATGCTCCTCAAGGTACAATGCAAGGATCGAGGTATACAAGTCTGCAACGTATTAAATCAGCTAAAAAATTAACTGATGCTATCTAAATTTGCTGCATAAATGCTGGAATTAAATAGGCAAGCTCAATCCCACCATCCCCAATCTTGCAGTAAAATGAAGAATAGCTGTTTCAATATATCTCTATGCTAGAAACGATCGAAGGCATATATGAAAATGGGCAAATCCAGATCGATCGACTACCACAGAATATAGGCGATCGATCTCAAGTGCTGGTAACATTCCTCGACTCAAGCAATATCGATCCTGCTAAATTAAGCGAACTAATCGATCGAATCGAAACGATTGCGGGAATTAGTCAAGGTTTAGAAGAACTAAATAGTGGTCAAACTCGCCCGATTGGTGATTTCATCCAAGATATGCAGCGCAAATATGACATTCCAAGTTGAGCTAACCCCGATCGCTGAAGCCCAAATAGAGCGCACTTACCGATGGTATCGAGAACGAAATCCAGATTTTGCAGATCGATGGTTTCGTCAATTGATGAACACAATCTCCACCCTCCAGGAAAAGCCCCATCGATGCGGATTAGCGATCGAACACGAAATTTTTACGGAGGAAGTTCGACAACTTCTGCATGGAAAATCTAAAAATGTTTATAGAGTTCTATTTGTAATTCGAGATTCTAATGTTTATGTATTGTATGTAAGGCATAGTTCTCAATCTCCGCTTACGATTGAGGATCTAGAAAATGAGAACTAAAACCCAAGATGAACACCCTCTACAGCAAAATCGATTCTCGACGGATCCCCATCTACTCCATCCAAGATACCGCTCGTTATTTACGTATTCCGGTTAGTACGATTAGATCCTGGACAATTGGACATAAATATCCAGTAAAAAGTGGCTCCAACTTTTTCGCGCCTATTATTGAAATCTCCCCATCCAAACCCTATTTACTCTCATTTACCAACCTCGTCGAAATTCATGTTTTACGAGCCATTCGCCAGCATCACAAAATTCAACTCAATCGAGTTAGAGATGCACTTGACTTTATCGACGAAAGATTTCAAGTAGCTCATCCCCTCGCAACTCAAGCATTTAGTACAGATGGAGTAGATTTATTTATCGATTGTTATGGACAATTAATTCAAGCTAGTCAATTAGAACGTAACCAATTAAAACTAGCTATTAATACTCATCTCAAACGAATCGAACCAGATGATGGAGGACTTGCCATTAAATTGTATCCATTCACTCGTTCTCATGAAGAAAATAATCCTCGTATTGTGGTGATAGATCCGCGAGTTGCTTTTGGGCGAAGAACGATCGATGGAACGGGAATAGCGACTAGCATCTTAAAAGAACGATATTCTGCTGGAGATTCGATCGATGAACTAGCTATCGATTATGACTGTGACAGGCTCTCGATCGAAGAAGCAATTAGATGTGAACTATCGTCAATTTCTGCATGACTGAGTTTGAATCTACAACATTTTTCATAGATCGTTGTCTTGGTAATAAGCTGATTGTAGAAACTTTACGAGCAGCAGGTGTCAATGTTGAAATCCATGATGACCATTTTGGTAAAAACACTCAAGATGTCGATTGGATTCCCGAAATCGGCAAAAGAGGATGGGTTATTTTAACTAAAGACGCTAGAATCGGTAAAAACCAAATAGAGCGGCTATCAGTAGCAGATGCTAGAGTTAGAATGTTCGTTCTAGTCTCTCAAAACCTCTCAGGTGCAGACATGGCAAATATTTTTGTCACAGCTATCCCTACAATGGAAAAATTTATTTCTCACAATCTCGCACCTTTCATTGCTAAAGTCGATCGAGATGGTAAGGTTAAAGCATGGAAAAAAGATTTAGATCTGATGACAGAACTCAATCTTTTTCTCAAGTAAAGCATTTAGTTTAGAGAAATATTAACGTTTAGATAAATTAACAAATTGCAGATCTGGGAGTAACATTATGACGATCGCCCAAACCAAAGAAAGAATCTATACGACTGAAGAATACCTAGAACTAGAAATTGCCTCAGAAACCCGCAATGAATACCGCAATGGAGAAATAGTCCCAATGACAGGTGGAATGCCCAATCATAATGAGATTGCTAGTATTTTCAATGCGATCTTGAGATTCGGGCTAAAAGGAAAGCCCTATAGTATTTTTGTTGCCGATCAGAGATTGTGGATTCCCTCAGCGAATCTTCATACCTATCCAGATGTGATGATAGTTCCCAAGCCCATCGAACTGCAAACAGGACGAAAAGATACTGTAACGAATCCTTGCTTTATTGCTGAAGTTTTATCGAAATCGACGCAAAACTATGATAGAAGTGAGAAATTTGTTGCCTATCGTACTATTCCCAGCTTTGGCGAATATTTACTTATCAGTCAGTATAGCGTTCGGGTCGAACATCATGTCAAAACAGCACCCGATCGATGGTTATTGTCAGAATATACCGATCCGAGTACTATTTTGACATTGAGTACTTTTGATTTACAACTTTCGATCGCCGATTTGTATGAAAACATTGATTTTGAAGAGATCTAAATCATTAGCCGCAACTAATATCCCGCTTCAAGTGAGATTAATTAATCAAAAGTCGGCAATTGATGATAAGTTGGTGTCGATAGCTCGAATGCTGGCGGGATAAGTTGAGTTGGTAAGTTAGCTGGTATTTATATGGAATTTTGGGATCGAGTATTAGAAGTAGCTAGTACAACGGCGCAGAGAGTCGGGGCAAGGTTGCTCTCAGACTTTGGGCGAGCGCAGGGAATGGAGAAAGATGATGGTAGTCTAGTTACAGAGTCCGATCGATGGGCGGATAGAGAGATTCGATCGAGTCTAGCTCAAGCTTTCCCCACTCATGCCATTCTCAGTGAGGAGGATGTACATATTTTTACCGATGCTGAATGGACATGGGTAATCGATCCCCTCGATGGTACTACCAATTTTACCCGTGGGATTCCATTGTGGGGGATTTCGATCGGCTTGCTTTATCGCGGTGAGCCAGTATTTGGTTATGTATATTTTCCGCCTGTCAAGCAAGTTTTTCATGGTTATTGGGCGGGTAACAGTGGCTTGGATTTGGCAGTGGGGGCATATCTAAATGGACTGCCAATCCATGTTAGTCAGGAGGAGACTAGTCAGAATCATTTTTTCAGTTTCTGTGCCCGTAGTCTGCATATTTGGCAGCCTGGATTTCCCTGCAAGATTCGGATGTTGGGAGTGGCTACTTATAATTTTTTGGCAGTTGCATCGGGTGCGAGTTTGGGTGGGGTAGAGGCGACACCCAAAATCTGGGATTTGGCGGCTGTATGGGCGATTGTACATGCTGCTGGTGGGGTGTGGGTATCTTTGCGTGATGAACCGACTTTTCCCGCCGTGGTGGGGCGAAATTATGGGGATTATGCCATGCCGAGTTCGATCGTCAGTCAGCAAAAATTGGCAGATACGTTACTTCCCCTAATGTCGTCGTTACAAAAATAGGCGGCTCAACCTAAAATTCCGGCAAACCGCCAGCGATTGAGGTAGACACCTCATTGTAAGGGGCAAATTTTTTATTGTAAGTTGGGCTGCTCGGCGCGGGTTTCTAGGGCGATGGAAGCGCACCAAGCAGAAGAATGTAACCAAACCTCTCTAGGGTGTTGGTGGGGTTAGTTGGGTTAAGCTTGAGCGCAACCCAACCGATGATTTTTCGACTATCCCCTATCCCCTGGCTCGATCGATGGTAGGGAGAATTGGTAGCCGGAGCCATTGGGTAGTATTTCTACTTGACTATGATGGAGAGCTGCGAGACTATGACTGAGTGCTAAACCTAAGCTAATCCGCAAATCTTGGGCATTCTCATTTTCGGTTGGCGGTTGGAGGATGGAAGCCGATTTTCCTTTGCTATTGTGAAGATCGAGCAGTTTGGGATGAGGATCGTTAGTGATAATTGCAATCTGTAGGCTGTCGGTTAGATTGGCGACGAAGATCGAAATTTGATGGTGGGTACCACTAGCTTGAATCAAGCTCAAACTCAAGTAGTAGATAATTTGCCTTACCTTATCTTTATCCAACAACCAAACCCGATTTCCCTGGTGGAGATTGAGCAGGATCTGCTGATGTTTTTGGTGGGCGATCGGCTCTAGTGGCTTGATTGCTAATTGACACAACATTTCCAAGTCTACGGATTTGAGATCGAGTCGATCTTGTTCTCGATTTGGTAGAGCTGATGATTCACGCAGGAATGCACCTAATTGACCAATTTCATCGACGATCGATACTAACTGTTGACCACTATTATAGACGATCGCCAAATAATCTTTTTGTTTGGTAGTTAATGGACCGTAAATTTCTTTTTGTAGAACACTAGCCATTCCCAGTACAGATGTCAGTGGGGTGCGGAGTTCTTGGGCTAGATGAGTTAATAATTTGAACTGAATTTCACCTTTGATGTGGGGAGAAGTAGGATGGAGATCTCGTTTGCTAGATGATTTTTTGGCAGTGGAAACTGCCTTGTTTTCAATATGTTCTAGGGCTGCATGAGCATCGTCAAACTGATGTTGATGGAAGTTTTGAAGATCTCCAATCCAATGATTTAGTTGTGATTGGCTCAGAAACTTTCGCTCCAATTCACTTGCTAACCATTTACCTATTAAGTGTAAGAGATCGACGTTCCGTTGACGTAGACTAGCTTGTAATGATTCGGCATCGCTAAGTTGGCGGGGGACAAAATCCAAAATTGAGATTACACCTAAGCGATCGCCTGCTGCGGTAATAATTGGTACACCGAGATAAGCTTGGATTCCATGTACCCGAAAGAGTGGAGTGGTATTTAATTCTGGATGCTCTTGAAAATTGTCGATCGCAAATCCTTGTGAAGAATTGCTAGCGATAGTTTGAGCATGACAGTACTCGATGCCTGCTAATTCGATTGCTGGCGTAGACGGCAAGCCGTTCGACAAATTAGCATCTGTTGTTAAGTTAGTTAATAGTTCTAATCCAGAAATAGCCCCAATTTGAAACCCAGACTCAGGGATTAGTGTTAATATTGCCACAGGCGATTCAGTTAGTCGAGTCGCCTGGGTAGTTGCTTCGGCGAATATGGGAATAAAGGTAGATTGTTTGATGCTCAGATCGGTGGTAATTTGATGATATTGTTGTGTTTTCAATCTGGGTATTTGGCGATCGAAATTACTAGCTAGATTATTGTCTAGATTGAGCATTAGACGGTTGCCCGAAGTAAGATGTATAGACTAATGATAGATATTGTCCGAATATGGTAAGTACAGAGCGCAGGCTACGCCAACGGCAACCGGATTAGATGCTGCCGAATCTGTTTATCACTCTGCCGCAATTGTGAAGATGAGTCTCAATCTAAAATTCCCACGAAACTCTACTTGAGCAACATTTTATCAACAAGATCGTTAACTTTCTTGGGGATCGATCGAATGTGCTAATTTAGATCCCTCAGTTTCCTGAAACATATCTATAATAGAGTTGCTAGTTGCCACTGAGGTAGTATACAGACACCTATACCAGTTAGCTATGTACTACGTCAAAAGTATAGATATGTTCTTGTCGATGGGATTTAGCTCTTCAATGTAAGTTCGATCGATAATTAGACGTAACTGCGAAAGTCAGGGGATAGGGGATAGGGAATAGGGGAAATTTAGGGATGAAAACGGTATTGAAAATGATTGTGCTTTTACTTTCTCAGGAGATCTATTGGATTTAAGATCGCTAACTATTTCTCTACTAGCTATTTGATTATGAATACTTCATCTATTGAATTCACCACGATCTTGACTCAAGCTGGATCTTCACTTCGTGCCGATCCTAAATCAATGGTGTCGGCATTACAACAAGCAGAATTAACTGCACGGCGATCGACCAAAGCACCTGCGCCTTTAGATGCTGTAGCTCACGATCGGCTCCCACTTGATGGCAACTTATCGCCAATGAAATCGAACATTTTATTTGCGGATTTAGCTGGTGAATGGCGATTGTGTTTTGTCACTGGAGCTAGTAAATCAAAGCAAAAACGCGGAATCAAATTAGGGAGGGGGTATTATTTACCCAAATTTATATTTGCATCGATTACTTTTACTCCCGATCTAGAATCTAATACAGAAGGTACAGTAGCAAATCAACTTAAACTTGGCGGATTCCATCTCAAGTTTACAGGGCCTTGTCGCTATCCCGGTAAGAAAAATTTATTGATATTTGACTTTACTCAGATTCAACTGAATTTTTTAGGTCGCACAATTTATCAAAATAATATTCGTAGTGGCAAAACAAAGGAGAGTGACGTTGATATCCCATCTCCATTGGTAGTTGCCAAAATGCCATTTTTTGCATTTTTTTGGGCAGGTAAAAATGAAATTGCCGCACGGGGACGCGGGGGTGGGTTGGCGTTGTGGGTTCGGCACGAAGATCGGGTATGAATAATTAATAATTATTAATTACTTCGACGCTATAAGACAGAGGATTGAAACAAACATAGCTTTTTATCTGTTGTTGCCCTATGATAGTAGGTAGAATCAGAAATACATTTCATTTAAAAAATCCGATCTACAGTAGTCATGAAACGCACTGACAAAGAGACGTTGAGCGATATCAATGATGCTCCCGATCTTCAGCATTTAGTTCAGGATAAGCGATCGAGCAAACGTGCTACCGCCGCCAAAGGCAATCGCCGCAACCGCCGTTATGAAAATCGTCTGCTCAATGCTCAAGTACAGGAATTTGAGGATGGAGAAGATCGAGAAACGCCAGAAGTGTAATGCGCTGGAGCGACAAAACCCACCATCAGGTACGGAAATCCCGAACAGCTCCCAGGGTAACGATCGACCTACAATACTAGGTAACTAAACACGATCGAAATAGGGTAGCCATATGACAACGATAGAAAAAGGTAACATCAGCATCCATACTGAGAATATCTTCCCCATTATCAAGAAGTCTCTGTATACCGACCATGAAATCTTTCTCCGCGAGCTAATTTCCAACTCTGTTGATGCCATTGGGAAGCTCAAAATGGTATCCTTTGCAGGAGAATTTAGTGGTGAATTGGGAGAACCTGCGATTCATATCTCGATCGATAAGGAAAAGAAAACGCTGTCAATCTCGGATAATGGGATTGGGATGACTGTGGATGAAGTCAAGAAATATATCAATCAGGTAGCTTTTTCTAGTGCGGAAGAGTTTATCGAAAAATATCAGAAGGATAGCGACCAACAAATTATCGGTCACTTTGGGTTAGGCTTTTATTCTTCCTTTATGGTGGCGAGTCAAGTTGAGATCGATACGCTCTCTTATCGCGATGGAGCAGAGGCTGTACATTGGTCTTGTGATGGTTCGCCCAGCTTTGAAATTAGTGAATCTAGTCGCACGGAGCGCGGTACAACGATTACTTTGACGCTGCAAGATGAGGAAGTCGAGTATTTAGAGAATGTCCGCATCAAGCAGTTGATTAAAACCTATTGCGATTTTATGTCTGTACCCATCTCCCTCGATGGTGAAGTCAGCAATAAACAAATCGCTCCCTGGAAACAATCGCCGCAAAGTCTCACCAAGGAAGATTATTTAGAATTTTATCGTTATCTCTATCCCTTTGAAGAAGATCCACTTTTATGGGTACACTTAAATACTGACTATCCCTTTGCTTTGAATGGGATTTTGTACTTCCCCAAATTGCGCCCCGATTTGGATGTGACCAAAGGACAGGCTAAACTATTCTGCAATCAGGTATTTGTGAGCGATCGCTGTGATGAGGTGATTCCCAAATTTCTGCTACCATTGCGGGGAGTCATCGACAGTACCGATATTCCGCTGAATGTATCTCGGAGTGCCTTGACTAGCGATCGCACCGTCCGACGTATCGCTGATTATATCGCCAAAAAGGTCGGCGATAGTCTCAAGGATCTATATCGGGACGATCGAGCCGCATATGTCAACGGTTGGGAAGATCTCAGCACCTTCCTCAAATTTGGCTGTCTGAATGACGATAAATTCAAAAGCCAGATTGAAGACATCATTATCTATCGCACCACCTTCATCGCGCCTGTAGAAGTCCCTGAAGCGACTACTGAAGGCGATGATGCTTGGAAGTCGGAGCAACCTAGCCTACCCTATACTACCCTCGCCGAATATCTAGCGCGAAATAAAGAGCGTCATAGTAAAACAGATGCACCTGCTGAAGGTGAAGCACCCAAATTTGAAAATCGGGTATTCTACGCCACAGATGAAGCGAGTCAAGCACCATATATCCAACTCCACAAGAGCCAAGGATTGGAAGTGTTATTCCTCGATTCTTTTATCGATACTCACTTTGTTAGTTTCCTAGAGCGGGAACATAGCGATGTCAAATTCTCGCGGGTAGATGCAGAATTAGACAGTAGTTTGATTCAGTCTGATGATGCACCAGAAATCATCGATCCAAATACAAATAAGACTCGCAGCGAACAGATTAAGGATATCTTTACCGTTGCGCTAAATAAACCCAAAGTCACAATTCGTACTGAATCACTCAAAGGTGATAACGCTCAATCTACACCACCTGCGATGGTGTTGTTACCTGAATCTGCTCGGCGAATGCAGGAAATGATGGCGATGATGCAGCAACAATCAGCAGGCTTTCCCGAAGAACATACCTTGGTAATAAATACGGCTCATCCACTGATTCAAAACTTGGCAAATATCAACCAAGGATCGATCGTTGGAACCGAGGGAGAATCGCCAAATCAACAGTTAGTTAGTCTCGTCTGTCATCATATTTACGATCTCGCTTTGATGGCGCAGAAAGGTGTAGATGCAGAGGGGATGAATGCTTTTGTCGATCGATCTAATCAGGTATTGACAAAGTTGACTGAAAGATAATACTTAGATCCCCGACTTCTTGCAAGAAGTCGGGGATCTGTTGTTCCCACTAGCTCGATAATTATTATGTCAGATAAATTGTCCTTCGAGATCGTTAAAGCAGATTTATCTGTTGAAAATCATGGTAATGCGATCGTTAGGCTAATGGATGAATATGCTCGCGATCCTATGGGTGGAGGTAAAAGATTATCAGACTATGCTAGAATTAATTTAATCTCCAAACTTAGTCGGCTTAATAACTGTCATATCGTACTTGCTTTTGTAGATCGACAACCAGCAGGATTAGTTAATTGTTTTGAGGGATTCTCAACCTTTGCTTGTCAGCCATTGCTGAATATTCATGACGTAATTGTATCTGCTAACTATAGAGGAAAGGGATTATCTAAGCTGATGCTAGTAGCCGTAGAACAAATTGCGATCGATCTAGGTTGCTGCAAACTAACATTAGAAGTGCTAGAAGGTAATCATATCGCGCAAAAAGCTTATCGATCGCTTGGATTTGATGGGTTTCAGCTCGATCCTGAAATGGGGAAAGCCTTGTTTTGGGAAAAGAAACTATCATGAATTTTATTTACGTTTGAGTTTGCTAGTGGGGAGGGTGGGTTTGAATTAGATCTTTTGCACGGTCAGAAATGTTAGCATAAACCCACCCCTACGGGTTAACAGATTGCACGATAAAAAACTAATCACTATCCAATTCTTATGTTATTAACCGAACAACAACGCGATAAACTAGATAATGGAAACGATCGAAACTTCTATGATACTCCTCGATTTGTGACTCATGTAGATGAAGGATTTATTGATAGGTTGACGAATCTATATCGAGACAGATTATCCGCCAATACCCGCATCTTTGATATGATGAGTAGTTGGGTATCCCATTTACCCAGCGAGATGGAATTCGAGCATGTAGAAGGGCATGGATTAAACCCAGAAGAATTGGCAAAAAA
The DNA here is from genome assembly GCA_031376885.1 of Chamaesiphon sp. OTE_70b_metabat_96. Lineage (GTDB taxonomy): Bacteria > Cyanobacteriota > Cyanobacteriia > Cyanobacteriales > Chamaesiphonaceae > Chamaesiphon. Next base: position 11,953 of record JANMEL010000064.1, read on the forward strand.
TCCTCGATTTAATAGTCACTTCGTCCAAAATCTCAATCGGGAACAGAAATTACCATTAGAGAGCGATAGTTTTGACGCAGTTCTAAACACAGTATCAGTTCAATACTTACAATATCCCGAAGCAATTTTTGCCGAAATTCATCGGATTCTCAAACCCAATGGTATCGCAATTATGAGCTTCTCTAATCGGATGTTTTACAACAAAGCGATCGGAGCTTGGCGCGATCGATCCGAACTCGATCGAGTAAAATTAGTCGAAAGCTATTTCCAATCCGTACCTGGATTTAGTATCCCAGAATCGATCGTTCACACCAGTCAAGTACCCGAAATATTACGCTGGATAGGTGCCGCTGGTGGCGATCCTTTCTATGCAGTCATCGCGCACAAATTTAATTAATACACATACAAACCTAGCCTCAAACAATTACCTTCCTCCGTGAACCTCTGTGTTAAAAAAAGCACCACATCCAACTAAACCCTAAAACGTCTAAATCCCCAACTTCTGGGAGAAGTCGGGGATATACATTGTTCCTACTTGGTGACTAATGCTTAAATAATCGTACCATTAGCAATAGTCGCATTTTTAAGAACGACGATAATACCACTACGAATATAGAAGCCAAGCTCTTCTTTTTGAGCTTCTTGAACCCCTTCCTTATTGATAATCATCACATCAGAACCGATGCGAGCATTTTTATCGATAATAGCGCGGCGAACCGTGCTATTGAAGCCAATTCCCACAGGAATCGTGCCAGTTTCGATTTGGTTTTTGCGCTCTGGAGAATTTTCATAATAATCGGCACCCATAATCAGGGTATCTTCGATCGTACAACCATCCATCACCCGCGCACGTACGCCTAATACTGAGTGATGAATGCGGCATTTTTTGATGATACAACCTTCGCCGATCATCGACTCGGTGACATGAGCATCTAATAACTTCGTCGGTGGTAAATAGCGAGCGCGAGTATAAATAGGTGCCTTCTCGTCATAAAAACTAAAAGGTGGCGTAGGTTGTTGGGTAAGTGCTAGATTGGCATCATAGAAAGACTCGATCGTCCCAATATCTTCCCAATAACCGTCAAAGAGGAAGGCTTGAATATTGTGAGTAGCTGCTGCACCAGGAATAATTTCTTTGCCGAAATCAGTTTGTTCGATCGATTCGTTGAGCAAATCGACGAGTACCTGCTTCTTGAAGACGTAAATCCCCATGGAGGCAATATAAGGCTTCTCGACTGCTTGCTCGGCATTCAAGCCCAATTTAGTGGTGTCTACGCGCATATTTTGGAGAGCCTCACCCTTGGGCTTCTCACAAAAGTCTACCACTCGTCCCGCCGCATCGACTTTCATCAAGCCAAATTCGGAAGCGTTTTTCTCGCTCATGGGTACGACTGACAAAGTGATATCCGCATTTGTATCGCGATGACGTTGAACGAATTCACTATAATCCATCCGATACAAGTGATCTCCAGATAGGATCACAACTTCCTCGACATCCCAGTCTTCAATCAATCCAATGTATTGACGCACGGCATCGGCGGTACCCTGAAACCAGTTGGGATTTTCCTTGGTTTGTTGAGCCGCTAACACTTCGACAAATCCGTCGCTAAAACCTGAGAAGTTGTAAGCGCGGGAGAGATGTCGATTCAGTGATGCTGAGTTGTATTGTGTCAGCACATAAATTTTGTAGATCTCCGAATTGATACAGTTACTCACAGGAATATCAATCAGTCGATATTTACCTGCGAGAGGCACAGCAGGTTTTGCCCGAAGTTTCGTCAAGGGGTACAATCTTGTACCCGCACCGCCGCCCAAAATAATTGCTAAAACTTTGTTCACAATAACCTTCCAAAAACGATCCCAAATCGATCGCTACCACTGAACGTTTTACTGGTGATGGCTATGAGGTTGATTCCTCGATCGTCTTCACTGTCTCAGCACTAGCGATCTAGCTACCCTCCATCATCCGATAACTTGGACACTTTCGACTCGATCGATCTAATCTTTTTGGTGGGAAAATGTCCAAGTGTCTGTAGATCTGACGATATTCATCCCCGCTGCTGCAAACTTTTGATAAGCAAGATCTGCTTGCTCTGTATAGTCCACCACACCAGGTATCGCTACTGGAGAGGTACAATCGGCGAGTAGATAAACTTTTTTGGCTAAGTTGGGATCTCGCGCTTGAATCTCGGTGAGTAGATCGTTGACTGTCCAAGCGACGCAATGACTTTGGGCTTGTCCGGCTATAATGAGGACATCAGCGTCGAGTAAGTGTTGAATCAACTGAGTATTCTTGGTGCCGACGGGTTCACCAAATTGGTTGGTAGTTACTTCTGGGGCTAAAGCTGAATAATTTTCTGTTAAAGTTCGATCGCCCTTGATAGACAAACTTGGTTGACTATTGCGCGCGATCCCGTGAAAAAAGATCGCTTCTTCGACAGCGGGAACTAATGCGTGTCCGATTCCGCCCAACATTGCATGATATGGCCAAATAGTCAAGGGATACTTACCACCATTAGTCAACTCTTCGACGTAATGTAGAGCGTATGCCGATAAGTCTGTGGCTGTCTCATCCCTAGCGTGAGGATTGATCCGCCATTTAGCCGATTTGACATCTTCTGGCACGATCGTCGTCATCGGTGCTGGATGTTGTCCATGTTCATCCACCCAAAAAATCGGGTGAAATATCTGCCACAGGTGATGAGTATCCATCGTGGTGATAATCTGCGAAATATCGCCCAAATTCCGATAGATAAACTCACAGATACGGATACTATCATCGATCGCCCCCCGCCCACTTCTACCCCCCACAAATAGCTCAAAGTCAGGTAGACAAAAAGTATTCTGAACATCAATCAGCAGTAGTTTCACATTGAGCGGTGTCTGAGCTGTCGATTTTAGTTGATGTTGTTGCGCCCACAGTTTGGCATCAGTCGCCCGTTGTTGATAGGGTACGCGCCAGATTTCGCCGACGCGATTTGGCTGAAAGTGAGGTGGGATGGGTAATTGAGTCATGTTCAGGGGTCAGGGGTCAGGGGTGGGGGGTCAGGGGCTTGCTCTTGCTCCCTCCCCTTGGCAAGGGGAGGGCTGGGGAGGGGTCAGGGGTCATGGGGTGAAACATAGACCCCGATTTACGCTTATTTACTAGTAGTCGAGTCACATTTTTGGTTAGGATCGCTAGGGGGAATACCTTCGATCGCGATTAATGATTCCATCACCAACTTGACAATTGGTGCAGCGACATTACTTCCAAAGGCTTTACCTCTATTTTCATTAGGTCGATCTACAGCCGCAAACACCACATATCGATGTTGTCGATCCACAGGTAGAATACCCACAAAACTGGTGATTTTTTGGGAATCAGCCTGATAACCCTTGAAACCATTTTTTTGAGCCGTGCCAGTTTTTCCGGCGATGCGATAACCGCATATTTTGGCTTTCCCTCCCGAACCTGCGGGATTAGTTACTACAGTTTCCATCATTTGGAGGACAGTTTCCGCCGTTGCCGTTGAGAAAATTTGACGAGATTCAGGAATAGCGACTTTATTCTGTTGTTTTCCCTCACTATTAAATAATCCTTCCACTAAATGAGGCACCACCGACTTACCCCCATTAGCGAGACTAGCTGTCATCGTGGTGAGTTGAATGGGAGAGAGCGAAAACCCGCCTTGTCCAAAAGCACTAGTTGCGGGGTATTCCCGAATTTTGATAAAATCTGCTCGATCGACCATCGCGCCACGTGCTTCTAAGGGTAAATCGATCCCAGATTTGCGATCCATGCCGATCCGTTGGAGCCAATCATAATAAACCCCTGGCTGAATCCTTTGCATCATTTGCACCATCCCCACATTACTAGAACGCTGAAGGATTTGAGCTACATCGATCGTCCCATTACCTTTTTTATCAGCGTTTTTGAATGTCCGAATCCCGACATTAATCGCCCCACCATCATTAAAGGTCGTATTGGCCTTAATTACACCATTTTCTAGGGCAATGGCTACATTGAGCGGTTTGAAGGTCGATCCTGGCTCATAGAGGTCGGATACAGCCCAATTATTAAACAGTGCAGACTTACCCGCATTGGCATATTCAACATAATGATTGGGATCGTAAGTAGGCTCGACTACCATCGATCGAATTGCACCTGTCAGAGCGTCCATCACGATCACCGTACCACGAGCGGCGTTCCACTCTTTCATTTTATTTCGTAAAGCTTCCCTTGCAGCGCGTTGCAAGCGGAGATCTACCGTCAAGTGGAGTTGGAGATCGTCTGTATGCAGCAAGTCTGTTTTGACTAAATCGGGTAGAATTGCCCCACCCCGCGTCTTGGAGAGCATATGGTCATCGACTTTGCGTTCGAGTAAGGAGGCTTGACTGGCTTCTACTCCAGCTTTACCTTCATGTGACAAGTCTAGATAGCCCAACACCTCGGCGAGCATCTCATTCTGGGGATAGAATCGGGTATAGTAGCTTTCGTCCTTGCTAATTTCTAGTCCGTCGATTTTATCCTCCTGTTGGAGAGCTTCGATCCGCACCTTCACATCTTCCGGCAGACTATAACCGAGTCGAACCCGTTTCCCTTTCTGGAATTGAGCTGTTAATTCGGCCACATTTCGATCGACAATTGGGCCGAGTTTTTGAGCCATCTGAGCTGGAGTGATGACGATTTTTTGGAATTTACCGCCTTTGAGTTTGAGAGTCTGCTTGAAGGATTGGGGATTGGCATAGATCGCATAACTAGGTCTGTCGATCGCGATCGAGTTACCATTACGATCGAGAATCGGCCGCCGAGGTACTAATGGACGTACTTTGGTAATCTGCTGCGCTCGCGCACTTTTTTGCAAATCCGCCGCCGCAAAAATCTGCAACCATCCCAACCTAAATAGTAACCCTAATGCGCCCAAACCCAATAGAATCACCACTCCCACCAATCGATTCGGGAGAGCCTTGAGATCGATCTGCGGGGGTTTTTTGCGTCGTTTGGGTAGCGCATTTGTCTTTCCCGAAGGAATATTGCGACCAAACTGTACTGCTTTTGTCCGGCGGGTATTGCTCATTTAACTAATGAATCAGTTACTTAATGCACAGAAAAGTTTATTATTCGATTGTATCCTAACGAAAACGCAACATTCATTCCGATCGAGTGCAGAAAATCGGTTAGGATCGGAGCAGGCAATTTTAAAAATATGTATCTGAAAACTAGATTAAATCAAAATTAACATAGGTTTTCGGCTCGATTTAGGGATTTTGGATTGCTTCACGGAAGCTCACCCAAACCCCACAATTGCTAACCTGACTCCTATCCCGCCGCCGAAAATCCATTCGATCGAGCCGTTACCCAACAAGTACGTGCCTAAAGAATGGGTATCTGCGCTATTTGATGGATATCTACGCTATTGTTGATTACAACATCCATAAAAAAAACTATTTGTTACAAATGAAACAGCAAAGTAGTTCAATCGTAACTCTAGCAATGCTATTAGCTGCTGGTAGTACTGGTCTTAATGTTAGTGCCCAAACTGCGGCTGACAAATTCCCCTTGCCAGCAACAGTGACAGCGGGAACTAAAGTGCAGATTGACGGCTCTAGTAGCCTCTCCGCTGTCAATCAAGGTCTGAAAGAAAGGTTCCAAAAACAATTTGCTGGCACCGAAGTAGTAGTGCCTGCAACATATCAAGGTAGTGATGGTGCAGTCAAAGCAGTATCCGCAGGTAAGGCAGATCTAGCGGGAATCGGTCGTCCATTAACCAGAGCAGAAAAAGCTCAAGGTTTGGGAGCCAAAAATATCGGTAGATCGAAAATTGCCATCATCGTCAAAGAAAGCAACCCTTACAAGGGTAACTTAACTTTACAAGATTTTGCCAAAATTTATCGCGGGGAAGTCAAAGATTGGTCGGAATTGCCCAGTGCTAACGGTGCAAAAGGCAAAATCCGCGTCATCGATCGACCCGTAACCAGTGATACTAGACGAGCATTTGCCAACTATCCAGTATTCCAAGATGGCAAACTCAAAACTGGTAGCAACGCCGAAAAACTCACCGAAGATTCCACCCAAGCTGTAATCGATAAACTAGGCGAGGATGGGATTGGTTATGCCTCAGTCGATGGAATCAAAAACATTCCAGGGATTAGAGCTGTCACCCTCCATAGCACTCAACCGGATAACCCTAAGTATCCTTTCTCTCAACCACTTGCTTATGCCTACAAAAATAAAGATGGCAAAATAACTGAAGGAGCCAAAGCGTTTCTTGGTTATGTGAGCGATGAGAATACTGGCAAGAAAGCAATTCAAGAACTCACTGTAGCTACAGTAGCTGGAGCTGCTGCTGGAAGTACACCGGGCACAGATGGCACAAATCCCCCTACCGCTGGTGGTACAGATGGAACTGCTGGAACTGCTGGAGTTGCTGGAACTGGAACTGATGCCAAAGGTGGTTTTCCTTGGTGGATCTTATTCCCTGTAGCTGCTGTTGGTGGGTTACTCTGGTGGGTGCTAGGACGCGGCAAAAACGATGAACCGATCGCTCGAACGATCGTCGATCCGGCTGCACCAACGGGACTCAAGCCACTATATCCACCGCCTCCATCACGGAAACCCAGAAGCGAAGGTCTATCTGGCGATCTGTCTGGGGATTTATCATCTGGTTTAGGTGGTTTCCGTCCATCGGGAGATCTGCGATCGGGAGATCTGCGATCGGGCGATCTATCTGGAACATTGCCCCCATTGTCGGGAAATCAGCCCAAAGCAAACTTTAATGGCTTAGTCGATGCAGCCAAAGACAAAGCTAGCGACATCAATCTCGCAGGTGGAGCCGCGATCGTAGGTGGAGCCGCAGCCGCAGCCGCAGCAGGGAAAGCGATTTTCGATCGCAAAGATCCCTCTGGCGAATTGCGCTCGCCTGAAACCGCCACCCCCAAGATCGACCTCTCAAATCCTCTAGAAGGACTCAAAGACAAGTCATCCAATCTCAAACCCAATGTTGACGATCTCAACCCCTTGGAAGGCATCCTAGACAAGGCTGGAGAAACGATCCGAGGCGGCGGCGCGACCTTGGCTGGCGGTGCAGCATTAGCTGGCGGCGCAGCTTTAGCAGGTGGGGCAGCGATCGGCGGCATGTTTGGCGGTAAAAAAAGTGAGGAATCACCAGAAATTACCCTGGATAAGCCCGATCTCAAACTCGACAATCCCTTTGCAGGTATCAAGGATAAAGCTAGCGATCTGATTCCTGATGTCAGTCTCAAGAATCCGCTCTCAGGTATCAAGGATAAAGCTAGCGATCTAATTCCTGATGTCAATCTCAAGAATCCGCTCTCAGGTATCAAAGATACAGCTAGCGATCTGATTCCTGATGTCAATCTCAAGAATCCGCTCTCAGGTATCAAAGATACAGCTAGCGATCTAATTCCTGATGTCAATCTCAAGAATCCCCTTGCAGGTATCAAAGATAAGGCTGGGGACATCCTCAAAGATGGTAGTGCTGGGGTAGCCCTCGCAGGCGGTGCAGCCCTCGCAGGTGGTGCAGCAATAGCTAGTGGTGCAGGCAATGCGATCGGTAATATCTTTGGCGGGCGCGATACCGATGAAGATCGATCGGCAGAATTATCATTGGAAGAGCCTACTCGATCGATTGATGACCCCTTCAGTGCTCCCGCTAATCTTGCAGATAAGATCCAACCAGGTGCTAGCGATTTCACTAACAAAACTGTAGATCTGAATCTAGACGATGCCGATACCAACCCAGGCAACCCTTTTGGCAATCTAGCTAGTAAAGCTGGCGACATGCTCAAAGATGGTGGAGCCGCTACCGTCGCAGGTAGTGCCGCAGCAGTGGCAGGTGCAAACGCTCTATTTGGGCGCGAAAAACCAGCTACTGAGGCGAATTCAGAACTAGATTTAGAATTACCCGACTTGGGCGAATCTAGCACTGAGTTCAAATTGAACGATCCTCAGTTGGCAGTCAATGGCGACGATCTCGATGACGATCCATTTGCAGGCTTATCCGATTTATTAGGTGAAGAATCAGGGGGGTTTGGAAGCAGCAGCCCAAAGTCTGATGTCAATAACCCACTATCCAATTTCAAGGATAAAGCGGCTGACTTGATGGCAGATGGCAAAGGTTTTGGTGGTGCGGCATTAGCTGGCGGTGCTGCGGCGGCTGCTGGTGCTGGGCAAGCATTCCAATCTTTCCTCAATCGGAAAGATCCGATCGCTGATGCCGATCGAGATGAAATATCTGGGAATCTCTACAGCGAAGGTCAAATCACCCTCGTCTCGACTAATCCTACCAAAGCTTACGTTCATTGGGAAATCCCCGCACGGCTAAAACGCCAATTACGGGAAGAAGGTGGTGAAAAATTAGCCGTACGTCTTTATGATGTGACTAATTTCGATCCAAATATCGAGATGCCAACTACTTTCCAAGAGTTTGAATGCGATGAATTGGTTTGGGATATGGAAATATCTATTACTCAAAGCGAACACCGTTATATGACAGAAATTGGTTATATCACTAATGATGGTCGTTGGTTGATGTTGGCACGTTCTACTCCTTTATGGATTCGCTCATCTCAAGTCTAATAACGACAAATCGTTAGCGTTAGCTCCGCCGTAATGCCAAGGCAAGGCTTCTGCGTTGGCGTTAGCCTACCGTAGGTAAAGGCAGAGGCTGCGCCAACGCCAACGCGGAGCGTCTGCCTAAGCAGAGAGATAATCGCTATTTTGATGAATACCTAATAATCAGCGGCAACTTCTAAGCTTTAGAAGTTGTCTTTTTTTTGAGGTTAATACGATGCTAGCAACGGCTTTGAACTCACATCTACCATTACATCCACCCTAGCGGAATCCGCCATGTAATGTAAGAATAGATCGAACCCCTGCCTAACCTGAATTCAAGTCGGATTCAGTAATATTAGACATTGGCTCGCTCAAATTCCGTTTAGAATGTGAGCTTCAGGCGATGCTTTGAGATAGAGTTGATAAAAGCAATCTATGACTATTCGACGGAGATTGATGACGAATAATCATCGATCGCCAGAAGACTTATCTATCTTAATTAAATCTTAATCTCAACATAAATGCAATACCTTGTCTCGAATTTGAACAGATATACTGTAGGGGAATTTGGTGACCAAACGAGTACAGTACAAGAACCAGGTACTTTTGTACTAGTATTTAAACTCTGTTTCTGTGCAGTATGTCTCGTCCTATAATATTCCCAAACTTTACAGGAATTAGTACGTTAGTCCAAGTACGTTCTGAAACGATCGAAATTATTGTACAAAGAGCGTATGTCTTACGGCGAAGGCAGTCCTACATTGCAGTCGAGAATTGGAAAAAATGAGGCCAGTATAATTGGTAAGACAAATTGCACATTTTGTGCATCCAACACCCCTGCATTGCCCTTTCCATGTATATATATTTGAATTACTGCAAAATATGTAATACAGCGGATCAATAGATCATTGCAGGATTTGTCAGAGCCATCGAAAACTCCTATCGTTGTCATTATCATTGCATTGCTTCCTCGTTTGGTGTTGTGTTTTGTTTTATTTTCTGGTTCAGCAGATCCGAAATTAATTGAATTGCGTTGGATAGTGCCTCCGATATTGAAATTGCAATATAGCTTGATACTATGTTTACCAATATAACAACATTAATCGCCAATGCGGCATCAACCGCATCCAATCAAACATCGACACTGTATTATTCGGCTACTTCCTCATCACCATCGGCACCAGTTACGTCACGACAGGGTATTCTGCGGAATAGTACACCGGGATACATGGAACGACGGAAACAACGGTCGTTGCAATTAGATACATTACAGAATGGCATACTATTCGCAGATGATCCGAATCAATGGAAAGCATTGCAGAATGAATTACGGTATTCGATTGCCAATGGTGCCACAACGAATTCCTGTATCAGTGAAACATTATTAGATTCATTGGATCGAGTCACACAACAACGACAACAACAATCCGATCGTTGTTGCGATGATGATATCAACTGGATGGATGAAACGAACATTCGATCCATTTCATCATCCCTATC
>JANMEL010000065.1:0-4756 GCA_031376885.1 Chamaesiphon sp. OTE_70b_metabat_96
CTCACCCCTGACCCCTGACCCCTGACCCCAACTTTTCCGTAGCTAATGGTTTGAGAGCGACAGGCTGATATTTGGCGATCTCTTGTGCTGCTAGCTTACCAGAAAGTACCGCCCCTTCCATACTGCCGAGATACTCTTGAAGGGTATAACTACCAGCGAGAAAGAAATTCGCGATCGGGGTAGATTGAGTTGGACGGCTAGTTTGTAGTCCTGGAGATGCAGTATAAACCGATCGAGGGGTCTTCACCACTTTTGATTTACGTAACTTAGCGGGATTGTCGCCAGTTAGGTGTTGGGGGAAGAGGCGTTCGAGTTCTACCATGGTTGCGGCGATGATGTCCTCGTCGGATTTGTCGATCCAGTCTTTGGCAGGGGCGACAATCAGTTCTAGCATCGATCGATCTGGGTCTTCATACTCTTTGCAGGCTACGCTCATATCGGCGTATACGCTCAGAATATCCGATCGCGAGAATAATAAGTGATCGATATCAGTCAATTTGCGATCGAACCACAAATGTAAATTAATTACAGGCACCCCTTCCAAATTCTGCATCTTCTCAAAGAACTCGATCTTCTGCCAAGGTTCGGGCAACATCGTCTTGATAACATCGACAGGCATCGCCGATACATAAGCATCCGCCTCGACAATTTCATCCAACTGACCGTTAATACCCCGCATCACAAAATGTCTGACTGTACCATCAGCATTCACGACGATTTCTTTGAGCGGTCTTTCCATCCGAATTTCGCCACCACGCGCCTCAAAATGCTCGACAATAGGCTGACACAACCTTTCCGTCGGCGACCCATCTAGAAACGCAATTTTGGAGCCGTAGCGTTCCTTTAGAAACTTGTTAATCGCCGTCAATGGAATCGTCGCCGACACATCATCAGGGTCGATAAAAGTCAGAGCTTTGGAAGCAGCGACAAAGATATCCGAATTCACTCGATCGTCGATACCTTGTTTCCGCAGCCATTCCAACAGGCTGTATTTGTCCATATCTTCGACATACTGCCGCCCACGCAGCACAGCAGGCCATAAACCGAGGGCAAACTTGATTTTTTGCTCCCAGGTGAGCATGTCGTTGTTTCGCAAAATCGACACAATCACATTAAAGGGTGCTGGGATGTCAGGAACGCTGAAATATGAGTATTTGCCTGGTTTTTCTGGTTGGTTGAAAATCAGTGCATGTTCTTTCCATTGCAACCGATCCTCAATCCCCAATTCTTTCATCAGTTGGAGCATATTCGGATAAGCTCCAAAGAAAGCATGAAGCCCAGTCTCATACCAATCCCCATCCTCATCCTGCCAAGCGGCAACTAGACCCCCAAGCACATCCCGACTCTCAAATAGAATTGGAGTATGTCCGGCATCCGATAAATATTTAGCGCAAGCTAGTCCCGCTAAACCTGCTCCCGCAATGGCTACACGCATTTGTTGGTAATATCCCTATGTATTCGATCGACGATTTATATTCTACTCATTTTAATTATATTTGCATTTCTTTACAAATAGGGGATAGGGGTTAGGGGTTAGGGGTTAGGGAAATAGGGTTTGACAACTGCAATAATCCAGAGCGGGAACAGTGCCCACCCCAATTTGCTAATTACTAATAGGTACAAAATGTGAGTCCATAGAACCTTTACCATCCCCTACCCCCTATCCCCTACCCCCTATCCCCTATCCCCTATCCCCTATCCAAAATCTTCAATAAAACTATTGTTTCCTAGCTAAACTAGCGAGTTATGATGTTAGTTACGAATTGAGGTGCATCCCTTGCTGCATATAGCCATAACTGTTATTTTAGTTAGCGTATTTTTAACTTTATGTTCGATTTATTACCATCGACTGCGCCGCCTGCGACGGCGGCTCAATATTGTCGATACTACTTCCAACAGACGCTTTTACAAGCGGATCAGTAGAGATCCAGAAGAGCAATATGTGGCGGGAGTTGGTTATGTAATCGGCGATCTTAGCTGTAACTTCAATGCTCGATCGCCATACATCCGCTGTGCCGTCAATCCTGGTGGTCTTTGTCAAGATTGTCGATACTATGAGGGGTCGGGTGTGAGGGGTGAGGGGTAGGAGGGTGGTAGGGTAGGAGGGTGGTAGGGTAGATGGATTTAGATTTTTGCCCAGCCCCTATTCCCTATCCCCTATTCCCTATTCCCTATCCCCTATCCCCTATCCCCTATCCCCTATTCCCTATTCCCTATTCCCTATCCCCCATTCCCTACCCCTCATGAAGCAGCCAAAAGCCAGCGAATTCTTCACTTTCAGGGTTTGATTGGATGGCGATGAAATGCACACCTTGAGACACCTGTTTGGTGGCTTCAAATTTGGCGGATTCTTGTTGTGTTGCGCCATCGAGACGCGCCAAAATCCAACTTTCGCTTGCGCCAGTTTCTAGGATGAGAATCGACTTGGGAGCTGGCTGATAGCGCACTGAAACTATCTCCAATCCTGACATCCATGCGGCCATTGGTACCGATCGAGGTGAGAAGATTAGTAAGCCTGGAATCTCCATTTCGGGAGTCACACCTACCATATCCAAGGGGAAGGATTCGCCAAAGCCAATCCGCCAATCCCGCATGTCTGCAAACTGACTAGCTGGTAAATTGACAAAAGCCCACTTCTCCCCCATCAAAGCTGCGGGAAGCGGCTGAGGTGGATCGGAGAACATTTGAACGGATGGGGTATTCGTGGGGGTATAGTTCGGAGCTTGGGGATAAACTTCTTTCATTCGCTCCGCCAACCATTGTTGTAGGGCGATCGCTCTTCGACTCGCGGCTGAGGGAATCCCAATATCCTTACAGGCTTTGGTAATCATATTATTCATCTGCCGCCGAAAGAAGCGAATCCGTTGTGGCGATACTTTTGCTTCCACCATTGCCGCTTGGAGAGCTTCACCTAACCAAGCTGAGTTTACTCGATCGCTCGGACAATATTTTGAGTACCGAAATAGCTCCGTAGTTGACTGCTGGGTATTCGACGGACTCTCACAGATCAACAATTCCCAGACTTTCTTCTGCTGATCGTCAACCAATGGACGCGAATAAAAATCGATTTCCCAAATCACGCCCATTATTCCTACTTTGCCCTTTGCTTATCGATCGGTTATTCGTAGCTAATTATCAGCGATCGCGTTGCTTTGAGCAAGGAAGGGTGTAAGAAAATTAATCAGACTGAGCATATCCCCAAACATCCATAAATATTATTTTGCGATCGCACACCTACTCGATCGCCGATATCTCAGGCAAACCCGTTATTATAATCTGTACGTTCCAATTCGATCTGTACGTCTCAATACTGACGGTTCGCCTTAACGCGATCGGCTATAAAGTTTCCTCAGTTACCCTCTCCCCCTCTCTACACCCATGCTACTAACCAAAGGATTTGAAATCGAGGTCTATACTGGTACTCCTGAAGGGGAGATCGTCGGGTTGTCCGATCGAATTGTGGCAGACTTAGATGGATTTATCATCGAGCCAGATAGTCGCAATGTTGAATATACCACCGCGCCCTTCACTTCATACGATCGATTACTCTGCGCCTTGGTGCTCCCCCGTCGCAAATTACGCGCCTATCTCCAGCAAATTGGCGACTATACTTTGATTCCTGGTAGCACCCTATCCTTATCTGGTGCCGACAAATTTTATCGCTCCGATCCTGGCAATCCTTACCATACATATATCGAACAAACTTACGGTACCAGTGTCGTCACCGCCAGCGTCCATATTAACATCGGCATCAGCGATCCAGAATTGCTGATGCGCGCTTGTCGGCTCGTCAGGCTCGAAGCTCCCCTCTACCTCGCCATGAGTGCGGCTTCTCCCTTTCTAAATGGAGCCACAACAGGCTATCATTCCACCCGCTGGGGACTGTTTCCCAAGACTCCAGCACATGTGCCCTTATTTAACAGTCACGCTCACTACATTAAATGGACGGAAGAACAGTTAGCATTAGGTACAATGCAAAATGTCCGACATCTGTGGTCATCTGTGCGGCCTAATGGCGATCGTCGCCCCTACAACCTCAACCGACTTGAATTGAGAATCTGTGATCTAATCATCGATCCGATCGCCCTCCTCGCCGTTACAGCCCTAATTGAGGCGAGACTATGGCAACTAATCGACAATCCTCAACTCGACCCCTTGGTTCAAAGTAAACTTTCTGCCGATGAACTAGTGGAAATTACCGATCGCAACGAAATCTTGGCAGCGACATCTAGTCTCGATGCCACATTACAACATTGGCAAGATGGTCGCTCCATTATCGCTCGCGATTGGATTCAAGAACTCTATGCCGAAGTCGCCCCATATGCCAAAGAGCGTGGATTTACTTGCTTCCTTTCTCCTGTCAAAAAACTGCTGCGGGAAGGAAATACCGCCCAGAAATGGCTCCAAGCATACGATCGAGCTGGCGATGCTCGATCGGTAATCGTGCAGTCGATCGCCGATACCGAACAGCAAGAAATCGAACTAGACCAATATATCTGTCAACCAGCAGCATAAGATCGCCCCAACCGATCGATCCATATTAAAAATCGATCGATCGATCGATTCAAATATAAAGAAAATCTATATGTGAGGGGTCAGGGGTCAGGTGACAGATCTCGCAGTCCCCCGACCTCCGCCCCCAGTCCCCCGAGCCCCGACCCCCGACCCCCCCAACCCAGCCCCCCCCCCCCCGACCCCCAAAAACAAAAATTTTTTTAAAAAAAAAAAAAAAACCCCCAACCGGGAAAAAACCCCC
>JANMEL010000119.1:0-7391 GCA_031376885.1 Chamaesiphon sp. OTE_70b_metabat_96
CTGAGAGATTTAGATGCAGACGTGTTTGTGGTGGTGGCTTATGGACAAATTTTGTCTCAAGAAATCCTCGATTTACCGAAGTTGGGTTGCAACATTGGAGTCTGACTCACGGAGTCATTAGCTAGGGTAATGAGTGGATTGGAAAGGATTCCAGCGAGGGAAGTGGCGATGAGTGTAACGATGGTAGCGACTTGGAGCGATCGCATTCCAGGTACATTCCACTGAATCGGCGGATAATTTTTGATGGCATCAGACATTTCTTGGGGTTCTTTGACTACCATCATCTTGACGACACGGAGGTAGTAATAAATCGAGACAACGCTGGCGACTAGTGCGAGTAATACTAACCCATATGCACCTGCTCTCCAAGCTGCCCAAAATAAATAAATCTTGGCAAAGAAACCACCTAGAGGAGGAATCCCACCCAAAGATAGGAGACAAATACTTAGGGCAAGGGTGAGGAAGGGATCCTTGTGATATAACCCAGCATAGTCGCTAATGCGATCGGTTCCAGTCCGCAGTGAAAATAGGATCACACAAGCAAATGCACCCAAGTTCATGAACAAGTAGATAAATAGGTAAAATACCATACTGGCATAACCAGCTTCAGTACTGATAATCATCCCAATCATCACGAATCCAGCTTGAGCGATCGACGAATATGCTAACATCCGCTTCATACTCGTCTGCGCTAACGCCACGATATTTCCCAAGATTAGACTCAAAGCTGCTAAAGCTGTAAATACAAAATGCCACTCATTGCTCACCAGGGGATAAGCCGTCACCAATAATCGAATCGCGAGGGCAAATCCCGCCGCTTTGGAGCCGACAGATAGAAACGCAACTACCGGAGTCGGCGAACCTTCATATACGTCAGGAGTCCACTGGTGAAAGGGTACAGCGGAAATCTTGAAGGCAATTCCGGCGATCGAAAACACCAAAGATACAATCAATCCCAAGGATAAATTACCATTACTGCTGGCAATTCCAGCGGCGATCGCATCCAATTTGGTTTCGCCTCCAGACAACCCATACAACAGAGAAGTTCCATACAAAAATATCGCCGAACTTGATGCCCCGATTAAGAGATACTTTAAGGATGCCTCATTCGATCGCGGATCCCGTTTCATATATCCCGTCATCAGATAGGAAGAGATACTCAAAGTTTCCAGCGAGACAAAGATCGTCACCAACTCTGTCGCCCCAGAAAGCAGCATCCCGCCTAGTGTTGCCGTCAATAAAATCACCACAAACTCCGCCAAAGCGGTGCCTGTTTGCTCCACATAACTAATTGAGATCGCAATTGTTACCGCCGCCGATAGTGCTACGATACCGCGAAACACCACGCTGAGGGGGTCGCTACTAAATGCACCGATAAAAGCCATTGGATTGGCATTATCCCACTGAAGTACCAAAGCACCGATCGCGAGTAATAACCCACCAATTGCTAGATAAGATAGATTCCGAGCAGCATTTCGCCCCAGAATCAAGTCTCCCACCAAAACTGTCAGCAAAGTAATAACGACGATCCCTTCTGGTAAGATCGCCCCAGCATTGAGCTGGGCAACTAAATTATTAAAATCCATCACTATCTACAACTACTTAAATTTTCAGATATCGATCGCCGTCTAAAACTAGCCTTCTTTCGCAGCACCCATTTGACATCTTCCCGATCTTACCGCAAGCCCTCACCACATATTCACCGACACCAGAAATATCGCCGAACAGTTGGCGATATGTTAGGGCTGTGGTAGAGCACAACAGTTGATATCATTCAGACACACCTTACCCCATTGAAGTGCCCATCGAACTAATGCCACCCGATTATCCACCCCAGTCTTCTTGAGCACATTGCTAATGTGATTGTCTACCGTGCGTTTGCTGATTTCCAATTGAGCGGCGATTTGCTCATTTGTCAAGCCAGCAGTTATCAGCTCGATAATTTCTACTTCCCTATCCGACAGCGTAGTAGATGGTTGAAGCTTCTTTTCGTCAATCATTTTTGATACCTTAATCCATCACATACCATCGATTCTAATCTGTTATTCTTCTGGTTCGCTATCTGGATGGTCAATTTTGCCACCAACACCCAGATAACTTGTCATCACCCGCCCACAAGCCCTAAATTTGGCGTAGTAAGCTAGGCTAATCGGATCTTCGGCTTGATGGGACAGAAGATCGATTCCGATGGCGTTCCTGCCCATTTCTGACCCCGAACTGTGAATGTAGCAAAGTGCGCCGAGGTACAGAGCGACATGATCGTTTTTTTCTGGTGTGCCAAAAAAGATCAGATCCCCTGGTACCATTTCCTCGATCGAAATTCGTTGGGTAAAATCTTCCTGTTGGTAAGCATCGCGGGGTAGCCAAATCCCTTGAGATTGAAATGCTGCCTGCATCAATCCCGAACAATCATAATTTGGAGCGACAGTGCCACCCCAGAGGTACCGATTGGGCACAGACATCGCTGCTTTGGCAAAAGCCAAAACTTGGGGCAATCGATTTGCTATCGTAGCACGATTCATGCTCTCTGGCTGATAAATATCTTTGGTCGGTGCCAGCTTGACCAAATCGTCACGATCCAACCAAGCTGGATAGTCATCCTCACATAGCAAAATCGAAATCGCATTCTCGGTGGGTTGGATAGATACAATCCGTAGATGTCGATCGGCTGCTGCTTGAGTGGCTAATCCTTCACAGGATGGGGAACTATAGAGATCGATATTAACTTTACACCGATATTCATTCTGAACAGACAAATTCATCCGATCGATTCCTTAGTGATGTTTGGTGACAAATCGACTCTGGATTGGCAAAAAAAACACCAAGCCACAATCGATATAGGCTATCTGCCGAAAATTTACTCAACCAAATCTTATACCCCAAAAGTATACCAGAAGAGAGCCAGAAGCTGAATATCCCCGAACCGTCAGAAGGCAGGCTACGCCAACAGATTATCTTTTACGAGCTTTCCAGGTGCCACCATAAACATAGTTAGGTAGGGTTTGACTAATCGTTTGCCAGCAATCAACACATACAAATTGCCAAGGATCGGCTCGATCGACTTGAATACGATATAGGATCTCGGCTGAAAGTTGGCATCGATCGCAAGATTTTGTTCTAATTCTAACCATTGACTTAATAGCTCGATCTACCCAACATTTTAAGTGTACCAATACCGCCATCACCCCGCCTAGCTACTTAGGTAAGTTTACGGATCTAGGTTCGATTTGCTCAGACTGGAAAACCTGAACTAGTGTAAATACGCAGACGATCGATATCACCCCAGAGACTTAATTGAGCCGCTAAAATTGAGCATATTCGCCTACTTGTAGCTCCTTACTCCTGGTTGATGAAGATTTAGAAAAAATTATCATCGATCGAGAGCTACCTTTGGCAATCTTGGTTCCGAATCTGGGAATGATAAGACTGCTAACAGCTAGTTGTCAAACTTTGCTGTTGCTTATTGCCTGAGATTGCCATCTCAATCTTATCTTTATTGAGGAGTCTTTGTCTGTGACAGTTCTTTCGCCTATCTCCTGTGGAGAATTGCCCAAGCATAACGATCGAGGATTTACCTTAGTCGAGATGATTGTAGTTGTCAGCATTGTCGGCATTCTCGCAGGAATTGCTGCGCCTTCATTGCTCTCTCTCAATAAACCATTGCGCGAGGGAACATCCCAATTTCAGAGTCAATTGAGTGCGGTCAGAACTAAAGCAATCTCCAGTAATAAAGCTTATCGAATTCGACCGAGATTTGCGAGTTTTGGTGAATATGCTAATGGAATAGCTAACAGATTTGTTGTTGAATATGCATCTGACTGTAGCTCTCCTGAAAATGGCCCAGCTACTCCAGGCGTAGATCCAAATTGGCAAGGTGCATCACAATTCGATCTCGATCTCTCACCCCAAATCGGGATTAACAATAGTAATATCACAGTTGATATCCCCGATGAGGCACCAGTAGCGATCGACCCGACATTGGATTGGAATATTTGTTTTGACAATCGAGGAATTATTAGCGGTACACCGAAGAATGTCGCAATCAGAGACTTTCAAAATAACAACCAAGCTAAAGTAGCCGTATTCATTACTAGTAGAGTTGGCGGAACTGATGTTTATACTTATGATAAAAATAATGGTAGATTAGAACCAAAAACATTTTAATTTGAGCTAAATTAACTTCCTACCAAACTAGCTTTACTGACTATGAAATCAAAACTAAATCGACTCATAAATACCCAGAAAGAATCAGATAGTGGATTTAGCTTGATCGAAACTGCGATCGCCCTCACCACATTAGGCGTTTGTCTTGCCTATGCCATGCCGCTATTTCTATATGCCAAGATGAACAACGCCAAAAGTGAGATTAGAACTGGGGCACTAATTGTATCGCAACGAGTATTTGATGATATTCGATCGAAATCATTTCAAAGTATGCCCCTAACTGATGGTAAACTCGGCTCGCCAGAAGTTGCCGCAGTTATTGGAGTTCCTCCCGATCCAGGCACACCAAAAATCTCAGCTAATCCAGAGGTGAAACCAATTAATTTAGATACTATTACCCCTGAAGAGAAAGTACTCACATTTGCCATGGGGCGACAGTATCAAACAAAAGTTATTTATTGTGAAGACTACACGACTGACACCACGGTATGTAATGACAATTCCCGAAAATTCAAAGTTGAGGTCAGTTTCAATGGCGCAAAAGTATACGATCTTGAAGGCACTTACACGAACTTCCAATAAAGGCTTTACTCTACTAGAATTACTAGTCGGGATGATCATGACCTTGATTATTGGTGGTCTAGCCATGGATCTTTTTATCAATGCTAGCAAGACATTTAGCGATGATAAAAAAAATATTGATTCTAATCAAAATTTATCTGCTGTTTTACAGATTATTGGTGACGACATCAAACAATCAGGTGAAAATATTATTAATGATAACAGGTTCCCAGTAATTGAAATTGGGCCTAATAATGATGCTGGCAAGATGCCAGGGTCATCAAAGATTACTGTTCGTAGAGCACTAGTATCTTCGATACCTTTGTGCGAACCAATTGATGGCGGATCTGGAAATACAACCCTAATAGTTGCCGATGACTCAGTAACGGATCCTACTTCACCATGCAGAATACGCCCAACATCATTAGTAACAACAACCGATCCATCACCGATCACTCGAACTAATGACTTACGTCTAGCTCGTAAACGTCGTTGCGAATTTGACGATCTTAATGCTGATTATAATGAGCCTAACCCACCAACAAAGGATTTTTGCCAGCTAGCTAAAGCTATTCCTGACAAAGAAAATGTTTTGGCTGCCATGTCCGATCGAGGTGGAAATATCCGCATGTTTCGATATTTAGATGATGTTGAAACCACCCCCAATCTTAAATACACACTTAGTATTGATGGCTTATCCACGAGCAAACCTCTAGCGACTGCAACGTACAATATCGGCGATCCAATTTATCTAATTGAAGAACGTACATATACATTAGACGATAAGGGCAAACTCAAATTGAAAATCGGCGATGAAAATTCCCAAACATTGATTACTGGGATTCAATCATTTAATATCTCGGCGAGACTATATAGTGATGCTACCACCAAAAGAATTAAGGAAGATCCCGCAACTCCTTGTGTTAACACTCCCACCGATACAACCAAGGAAAAATATGCCTGTGTCTTTGATACTAGTACTACTGACTATAATTGGAAGAATATCGCTGGTGTGAAAGTTGAGCTAAAAGCTAAATACGATGCTAGTGGCAAAAATGCACAGCCAACTGGGGATGAGCTGAAAAAAATCGATGAAAAATTGAGCGCGACAGCGGAATTCTTCCCTCGGAATGTAATGTCTAGATAGATATCCTGAAACAGTAAAAATCCGATCCTGTCTCCAGCTAGAATTCCCCCTATTCCCTATTCCCTATTCCCTATCCCCTGGCTTGAAGTAGGGTATCCTATGAGTAGGATAGTTTTAGTCGTAGTTGGGAGTAGGATCGTATGAGTTCGCAAGGTTCGCACACAGCAGCCGATCGTTTTTTTGGGTGTCTACCCTATCTATTGCCCATCGCTGATGTCCACAATTTTGGGTTTTTCCTATTCCAACAATTTCCCGAATTGCAGCAGCTATATATACCCCTAGCTCCATTGCTGATGATTAACACGATCCCCTTCGGCGGGTTTATTTTTTTTCTGGGGCTGTATCTAGGAGTAGTCAACAATCCTCAGATTAGTCGGTTTATCCGATTTAATACGCTTCAGGCGATTTTGATGGGGATTCTGATTTCACTGTGCAGTCTGATTTTCTCATATATTCTCCGCCCAATTATCGGCATGGGAGAAATAACTCAGGTATTGATGAATACGCTCTTCTTGGGGACGATCGCCATGTCTGGTTATGGCATCATTATGTCAGCAATGGGCAAATATACCGAAATCCCCCAATTGTCCGAAACTGCTCAGATTCAGGTCGATCGATATTAAACCACTTGACGCGACAGCCGTCGATCGGTCATAATTAGAGGCTATCTATATTACGCTCGGATCGGGTCGCAAACTTGATAAATGTCTCGCCACAAGGCAAGAGACTACCCGTACGGCAACTCAAATCATCGAACCTTATGACTTACGCAATTATTGAAACTGGTGGTAAGCAGATGCGGGTAGAGCCTGGTCGCTTCTACGACATCGAACTACTAAATGGCGAAGTAGACAGTACTGTCTCGATCGACAAAGTATTTTTGCTCGAAAATAATGGTACAGTTCAAATTGGCCAACCACACGTCGCTGGTATCACCGTAGAAGGTACCATCATGCGCCACTACCGAGCGCGGAAAGTCATTGTCTACAAAATGCAGCCCAAAAAGAAAACTCGCAAAAAACGCGGGCATCGTCAAGAAGTCACTCGCTTGATGATCGATACTATCAGTCTCAACGGTGCAGTCATCGCCAAAGCCGAGGCTATAGCTGTGGAAGTAGAAGTAGTCTCATAGTCGGCTACAGATACGCAATCTAACTTTAAGTAATCCGAGGTAATTATGGCTTCTAAGAAGGGTACTGGTAGTACAAGAAACGGTCGCGATTCCAACGCCCAGAGATTGGGTGTCAAAAAATATGGCGGTCAAGTAGTCAAAGCTGGTAATATCATCGTTCGTCAACGTGGATCGTCTTTTCACGTCGGTAACAATGTCGGGCTAGGCAAAGATTATACCATCTATGCCCTAGTTGATGGTGTTGTCACTTTTGAACGTCGTGGCAAAAACGGTAAAAAAATCAGTGTTTATCCTGTTCCTGTTGCAGCTTAACACTATTGTGGTAGATTCGGGGCGGGCACAAGACCGCGCCCCTACGTAATCAACCTGTAGGGGCGCGGTCTTGTG
>JANMEL010000123.1:0-32808 GCA_031376885.1 Chamaesiphon sp. OTE_70b_metabat_96
GGGAGATGGGGGGAGGGGTCTGTAGGGGCGGGTTTATGAAATCAATGACGCTTCTACCAGAGACTCATTCAAACCTGCCCTCCTCACCAGTGATGTAGGGGGGGAGGGGTCTGTAGGGGCGGGTTTATGAAATCAATGACGCTTCTACCAGAGACTCATTCAAACCCGCCCTCCTCACCAGTGATGTAGGGAGTGAGGGTGGGAGAGTGGTAGGGTAGGAGTGGGGAGGGGGTAGCCCTGACCCCTGACCCCTGACCCCTGACCCCTGAAAATGATTAATTACCTCAAAGGCATCGCGATCGAGATTCAGACTCCCACAAGTACCAAAACTAATTTAATCCTCGATGTAAATCAAGTGGGATATGAATTGCAGATTCCCCAGCGGATGATAATCGAGGTGAAGATTGGGGCAGAAATTAAGGTATTTACCCACCAACAAATCAGGGAAGATAGTATGTCATTGTACGGCTTTAGTTCCGCAGCCGAGCGAGATTTGTTTCGGCAATTGGTCAGTGTCAGCGGGGTGGGTGCTAGTTTGGCGATCGCGTTATTAGATAAACTAGGACTAGCCGATACGGTCAATGCGATCGTCACTAGCAATATTCAACGGTTATCTACTGCACCAGGTGTAGGCAAAAAAACCGCCGAACGTTTGGCATTAGAACTCCGTACAAAACTCGGACAATGGCGTGTTGCAGCCGGATTGAGTGCGACTCTACCAATGGCAAATTTGAATCCGAGCATCCAAGCCGAAGTAGAGATGACACTGCTAGCTTTGGGTTATACACATGATGAGATTTGCGTTGCTTTACAGGCGATCGCCCAAGATAGTTTAATCTCCAAAAGCTCGAATGTCGAAGATTGGCTCAGGCTGGCGATCGCCAATATGGGATAGGGGATAGGGGATAGAACCGATCACCATTCATTATCCACTGACCACTTTTATTAGTATTTTAGTTCTGGTGCAAGATATGAGCAGATGGAGAACCCAATTATGGTATTCTAAAGGCTAACGATCGAAGTCTCTCGATCCTTGCCGTAGCCTATTTGTAGATAATCCTCAATTGCTACAAATCGACCATTATTTACTAACACCAGATACTTTACATGTCCTCATCACCCCAGCCCGAAGATTTTGATGATGCTGAATTGGTAACACTCACTGATGAAGTTGGGCGCACCCTTGCTTGTTACATCGAGCGCGAACTCGAACTCAAACTCGATGGCAAGACTTACTTGCTGTTATTGCCAGTAGATGCACCGATTGAAATCTTTGCATGGAATGAAGATGATGAAATTGCCGAGCTAGTTTCAGTCGAAGAAGACGAAGAAATCGATCTGATCTTTGCAGATGCGAATGCAGTACTTTCGGAACAAAATCTGACTCTCAAACGGACAGCTTTCACTCTCAGTGCTGTTGGCGAATTGCCCCCGTTAGATCCCAATGAAGTGGTGACCATCGAAATCGACGAAGAAGACGAAAACTTAGAACCCGAAGAGTTCCAAATTTTGGCAAGGTTTTATAATGAAGAACAGGAATATGCAATTTGCACCCCTGTAGATCCATTATTATTCTTCGGTACCGCCGATGAAAAAACCAATACTGTAACGATCCTGTCTGCGGAAGAAGCAGAGCGGATTCAACCGTTACTAGAAGATATGTTACTAGATGAAATCTAGATTTGGAGAATTACCATTGAAACTAATTAAAACCACTCCCAAATGGTTATTAATATCAGCATCAATAGCTATGCCGATCGCGATCGGCAGCATCGTCGGTGTATCTTGGTGGAATGGCTCCACTGCCGCAGTCTCCGCCGATGCAAATGCACCAGGCATCCAAATTGAAGTCAAACCAGGTGCTTCAGCTCAAGCCATTGGGCAAGAATTGGAAGCGAAAGGGGCGATTAAATCTCAACTTGCTTGGAAAATATGGACATCCTGGCAGGCAAAACAAGGCAAAGGATCGCTCAAAACTGGAACCTATCTAATCTCGCCGAATCAACCTCTAGCCGTAGTTGGCAGCCAAATTTTAGAGGGTAAAGTAATTCAGAGTGGCTTTACGATCCGAGAAGGATGGAACATCAAGCAGATGGCGGAATACTTTGAGCGAGAAGGATTTTTCAATGCGGCTGATTTTGTCGCAGCGACTAAAGTAATTCCTAAGGATAAATTCGCCTGGTTACCAGATGGGCTAACCCATTTAGAAGGATTTTTGTTTCCCGAAACCTATCGAGTACCTAGTGATAGCATTACCCCCCAGGGAGTAGTGACACAAATGCTCAAACAATTTGAGCAGACAGCTTTACCAGAATACCAAAAAGGTCAATCCAAGCTAACTCTATTGGAGTGGGTAAGTTTATCTAGCGTAGTAGAAAAAGAAGCTGTAATACCCGCCGAGCGTCCCCAGATTGCCGGAGTATTTACCAGCCGACTCACCAAAAACATGCGCTTAGAGTCCGATCCTACCGTGGAATATGGACTCGGTATCAAACAAACAGCCGATAAGCCCCTAACTTTCGCCCAAGTCAAACTCCCCAACCCTTACAATACCTATGTTAACGCAGGCATTCCCCCTGGGCCGATCGCAAGTCCTGGTTTGAGCAGTCTCCAAGCAGTACTCAAGCCAGATCCTACCGAACTACTATTTTTTGTCGCCAAATATGACGGCACCCACATCTTCAGCAAAACCCTCAACGAGCATGTGAATGCAACCCGCATGATTCGGCAACAGCGTCAAGCAGGAAAATAGGGTAGGGGGTAGGAGGGTGTTAGGGTGTGGCAAATAGATTAGATCCTTAATACTTATGTCGATTGTACGGCAAATGTCTAGAAAACAGACCGAATCTAAAAGTTGTAAGCCTTATTAATCAATCTTTTTGGTGATTCAGAAAGTCTACCTCTTAACATTTGTTAGTATAACTAAGTAGCTGGGGTTAATTAAATATAAGATGTTGATTTTGCCAATATGATTGGTGCTGTTGGGTTTCGTTCCTCAACCCAACCTACAAGTGTCTATAGATCGATAAAACCCTCTCACCCTCCTACCCTCCCACCCCAATGCCCCTAATCCCTCTCCTTCAACCCGACTTAGTGCTGGGTGCTTCAATTTTAGATTTGACTCCCGCACTAATAGCTCTGCATCGGATTGAGGGAATGTTGTTGGATGTAGATGATACGATCGTACCCATTGGCACGAGTGCGATTCAGCTTGATGTGCGAGCCTGGATCGAACAGATCCAACAAATTGTCCCCTTGTGGCTGGTAACAAATAATCCTAGTCAGAGCCGAATTAGTGGGATCGCCGATAGTTTATCCTTACCGTATTTTCTGAGTGCGGCGAAACCGTCGCGGAAGAAATTACGGCTGGCAGTGGAGGCGATGAAGCTAGATCCGGCAAGGGTGGCGATGGTGGGCGATCGAATTTTTACTGATGTATTGGCGGGAAATCGGCTAGGAATGTTCACCATTCTCGTAGAGCCGATGAGTAACCAAGAGTCTTCGGTGGGTTTTCACCTGTTGCGAAGTGCCGAATTTGCGATCGCCAAAGCAGTCGGCGTATCTTTGAGCGCGAAATGAAAAAATATGCATATTGGTTAAGATCCGCTCAACAAATCGAAATATAAATAAATAATTAAGAAAATGAGCAACTTTCAGAATCTCTGGCATGATTAATTCTATTGGAAATGGGGTCAGCCGATATAAAGACCCTAATCATAATATAAAACTCGTATAAATCTTCAGAGCGTTGGCTGCCACATATAGGTAGCCGACGCTCTGAAAACTTTTGGGGATATTTAATGATGATTCTATAGCTTGATATCTCGATTCCATTGCCTAAAGCTTCGATCCCTAGTACTTTTGCCCCGATCCCTGCCATGTCTCAGACCCTAGTGATTAAAGTTGGTACGTCGAGTCTCACCCGTGGAGATGGCAGATTGGCATTATCCACGATCGCCGCATTGATTGAAACGATCGTCGATTTACGCGCCGAAGGTTATCAAATTGTATTGGTATCTTCTGGGGCGGTTGGTGTTGGGGCAACACGATTGGGTATGACAGAACGCCCAAAGACGATCGCGCTCAAGCAAGCAGCGGCGGCGGTAGGGCAGGGAATTATTATGCGAGTATATGATGACTTATTTCGGGAATATCAGCAGCCAGTGGCGCAAGTATTATTAACACGGGGCGATCTCGACAGACGAAGTAGTTATATCAATGCTTACAATACCTTCCAAGAATTACTGCGTCTGGGAGTGGTGCCGATCGTCAATGAGAATGATACAGTCGCGGTAGACGAGCTAAAATTTGGGGATAATGACACCCTTTCGGCGCGAGTAGCTAGTTTGATTGATGCTGACTGGTTATTTTTACTCACTGATGTCGATCGATTATACTCTGCCGATCCGCGCAAATTTCCCAACGCCCAACCGATCGTCCAGATCGATCGATTAGAGGATTTAACCGCCCTAGAAATCCAAATCGGTGGATCGGGTAGCGAATGGGGAACAGGAGGCATGATGACGAAAATAGCCGCCGCTGGGATTGCAACTAGCGCAGGGGTGAGAACCGCAATTACTCACGGACAACTGCCCCAGAATATTAGCAAGATTCTCCACGGTGAACCGATCGGTACCCAATTTACACCCCAATTGCGAGCAGATAGTGCGAGAAAACGCTGGATTGCTCACGGCTTAATTGCTGTGGGGAAAGTTTATCTCGATCTTGGGGCAGTAAATGCAATTACGACAGGTGGTAAATCTCTATTACCTGCGGGCATCCTAAATGTAGAAGGTGACTTTGATGCGACTGATGCGGTAGAATTGTGCGATTCTGAAGGTAAAGAGATTGCTAGAGGAATCGCCAACTATAGTAGTAAGGAGCTAAAGGTCATTCGGGGACATCGATCGAGTGATATTGTCGATCTACTCGGCTATGTCGGTGACGAAACAGTCATTCATCGGGATAATCTAGTCTTGTCTTAGGATTTTGGATTAAAACTCTGCTCGGTGAACCACATTGCATTCTAGCCCACTCTCTGCGTTCTCCTTTCACTCTGCGCCCTCTGCGTCACCCTCATGCTCAAACCCCATCACCGCCTCGCCATACTCTTACACGAAGGAATCACCGGAATTCAGGGAAAAACGGGATTGACATTATTGCGGTATAGTCCGGCGCAGGTAGTATGCGCGATCGATCGATCGGTAGCAGGGCAATCGGTGCAAGAATTAACTGGAATCAATCGAGATGTGCCGATCGTAGACTCAGTAACATCGGCTCTGAGTTATCAGCCGGATGTATTGGCGATCGGCATTGCCCCATCTGGAGGGATAATTCCCGATAGTTGGTTTGAGGAATTGCGGGAGGCAGTAGCGGCGGGAGTGTCGATCGTCAATGGCTTGCATACACCCCTGGCAAATCATCCCCAATTAATAGATTTATTGCAACCAGAGCAATGGATTTGGGATGTGCGCCAAGAACCCCAGGGATTGAAAATCGGTACTGGTGCGGCGAAATCCTTACCATGCGAGCGAGTATTGATGGTAGGTACAGATATGGCGATCGGCAAGATGTCCGCCGCGCTAGAATTACAACGTACCTGCGATCGACGGGGAATAAAGTCCAAGTTCATCGCTACAGGGCAAGCGGGGATGATGATTAGCGGTGAAGGTGTGGCTTTGGATGCTGTGCGGGTAGATTATGCAGCAGGGGCGATCGAGCAAGCCGTGATGCGTCATGGAAATGATTACGACCTATTATTAATCGAAGGTCAAGGATCGCTTTTACACCCTGGATCCACCGCCACCTTACCACTGATCCGTGGTTCCCAACCAACCAAACTAATCCTACTGCACAAAATCGGTCAGGAAACCATTCGGAATTGTCCCGATGTCAAAATTCCCCCTTTAACCGAAGTTGTCCGGCTGTACGAGCAGATAGCGGGCTGTGCGGGGGCGTTTGGAACTGTGCCTGTGGTCGCTGTTGCCCTTAATGGTGGTAATTTATCGGCCGATCGAGTTAGAGAGGAGATCGATCGAGTCTCGATCGCCACTGGTTTACCCTGTACTGATGCGGTACGCTTTGGTGGTGATGTATTGTTGGATGCAATTTATCAGGGGTCAGGGGTCAGGGTTTAGGGGTCAAAAATCCCCGACTCCTTCAAGGAATCGGGGATTTGGGGGCCACAATTAATTAGAAACGGTAGCCAGCACCGAGAGTTACATCAGTAGTTTGACCACTGCTCAAAGGTACTACTAGAGCTGCTTTCAACGCAATATTTTCGTTGATGTCAAAGTCAGCACCACCAGTTAAATAAACGTTAGTCGCTGAAGCCTTCGAGCCACTCGCACTTGCTACAGCTACGCCGCCACCGAGAAAGGGAGTGATTTGGACTAGCTTTCCAGGACTGGGTAGGCTAAAATCATATGTTAGTCCAGCTCCAAAAACTGTACCACCACTAGGAAAATAGACAAAGGGACGAACAGAAAGGTCGTCGCTGACACCAAACTTAGAATCAATCCCGATCGTCGTGGTACCGCCACCGATTGCTAGGGAAGGACCGATCGAGTTTTTACCAATTTCTGCTTGAGCTGGTGCGCTGATGCCCAAAGCAACAACGGAAGTACACAACATTACCAACGCAACAATATTCTTTTTCATTTGGATTTTCCGAGGGTTTAAGTAGATAGCTTGACTAGACCTTTCGCTTACCTAAGTCCGCACTCTGTCAGGATCATTAGGTCAGGTAACGGTTTTGCCTGCTGATATAATGATTGACGAGGGACGATAAGTGAAAGTTCCGATCGCAGTTTTGCCTGATATCTACATATACACGGGATCTAGATCTCGATCCGGATAAAATGCGATCGAGATCTATTAAATTCTCATTCATTAGGGCATCGTCAAAATGGGATCGTCACCATTAACGATTAATCTGCGATTGCCTGTATTGCTATTGCCGATCGATCTAGTTCCATCGACAGTACTACTTCCAGATGCCAAATCAAACAAGGTTTTGGAGCTAATCGCCCTATTGCCGACTGTAGCGTCGATCGTAGATTGACCGATTCTCTCTTGGAGAGGCTGCGCCAAAGGATTTACTGATGCTACTGGAGTAGGATTGAGATTCAAGTCCAAAGGGTTGAAAGTACCTCCATTGAGCGTAAATCGTTGGCGACTGATAACTACTGGCCCAACAACAAATCGTTGAGTAGGATCGACTGTAACTTTGAAACTAAAAGAAGTGCTATCTCCAGAAAATTCGATCGTCGGAATCACAATATTGGGCTGAGTCTGAGCAAATACATTGCTTGGAGCCAGGATTACCGCGATGCTAGCCAATCCGATGAGACTGTCTTTGTTTAGCACTTAATTTTAGCCTTCGTACATTCTATATCCGTGAATATACTTAACTATATAGCAATATTTCATACAAAAATACAGCCGATCGAATTTTTAGGTCGATCGGCGTAAGCCGTTGAAGTCGAAATATAAATTATCGATTCAGGGGAAAGTTTTCCCAATACGGTTCGGTTAGTCCAAAGGCGGCGGACTTTGATTGTGTAGCTGCGACTTCAGTCGCGATCTAACCGAACCGATTGAAAGTTGCTTTAGAAGCTAAAACCAACATTAAGACCGAAATTGAATGTTGAGTTAGAACCTGAGAAACTAGCCGATCCCCCAGGGCCAGATATATTCACTGTAGCATTTCTCGAAAAATTGTATGTAGCATTTACCCCAGCGGTAACATTCTCCGAGATAGCATAATCAGCACCTGCGGTTAGTCCGATACTAGTTTCATTACTATTAACCGTAACACCCGAATCAGTCTTAGATGCCGAGCCAAACAAAATTCTAGGCCCAACATACCCGACAATCTTGCTACTAGGAGATTTGAAATCATATGTGATACTCAGTCCATAGCCAATGCCTGTACCGATTGAGTCAATAGTATTACTGATGACAGCTTGACCTTGTGGGGTATCAATTGCCGCTTGAGTATTACCGTTTTTTATCAGCTCTTGATTGACATCACTTCTATTGATGGGCTTATAGCCAAACAACAACATTGGTCTGAGGGAGATTTCTGGACTAACGCTATACTTACTGTTGATACCGAAGGATGTACCATTACCACCGAATTCAACGACTGGGCCGATCGAGATAGTTTTTTCTGCGGCAAATACACTACTCGGAGCGAGCACTGCCGGAACTGCGCCCAATGCAATTAGATAAGAGCGTTTCATAGATCGATTTGGCTAAAGTATATTATCGTCTAAGTAAATATACTCTACGCATTGGTAATTTTCAATACATAGTTTTGACCGATCGAATTTTTAGGTCGATCGGCGTAAGCCTTACCTCCTCATACCATTACCGGACTTCTAGATCGAAATTGGTGATTGCGAGAGTTTCTGGGGCATCAGACGATAACCCATCGCATTCATAATCGCGTTGACACTACCAAACTGTGGATTACCATTTTCTGAAAGTGTTAATGCCATCAGTAATAGAGTGCTGACCTGCGGTAGTATCAAGTTGTGCTTGAGAAACTCTATAACTGGGCCGATTGAGTTAATTTTTTGTTGAGCAATACAAGCTCAACATCTATCCTATGAAGCTTCGAGATCTTCCATTTGGATCGTCCGCCAACTTTGGCTTTCTTCACGGAGTGAAGTTAGAATTTTTTGTAAATTTTCTCTGAAAGTTAGGGAGCTATTCCATTCCAATTCTGTTTCTGTCTGTAGCTCAGAGATTTTTTTGTCGATCCAGAGCGGCTCGGCTGTTTGATTATAAATATGCGATTTGGCTGTAAAGGGATGGGGGATATCGATCTCTAGAATATTTTCGATTTTATCTATCCGCTGCTCCATTGTTTCCATTTTTTTGCTCATCATCGTCATGCTTTGGATGAGCCAATCTAGCTGATTTTCCATCCGTTGTCGGGGTCTCTTTGTCATACTAGGTAGCGATCTTAATCTTTTTTTAACATTTCACATATAAATTAAAACATATCTTAGTCTTGTGGTCAATAAATTTTTATATTTTCGATCTAGCTTGAAAAGTTAGCAAATTAAAGTATACATCTAATCTAAGTATAACTAATACTCCATACTGCCTATACAAGTCTGAGGTAAGCGATTTTAACGATTCGATCGATCTATTGGTCTCGATCTCCTTGGTACTTTCGATACATTCGCTCTAAGTATACAAAACAAAATGTCACTGTCTAATCAGATCGAAGTTGATGCTTGCGAGAGTTTCTGGGGTATAAGACAAGCTTATTTCGATCGAATGTTTCGTTCGATCTGGATAGCACAAAAACAGACCCCCGACTTCAAATGAGAAGTTGGGGGTCTTGCATATACTAATGGACTATGCCCATTGAATCAAACCCAATTCAAATGGGTTGCTCAGATGAGGATGGTAGGGTAGAACGCGCAGAGACAAGCCTTGCAAGCCGCTGTTGGCGTAGGAAATCTCACTGGTGTAGAGACTATTACCTGCGCCGTCGGTGCCTTGGTAGGTCATCACAGCGGTGTCTGCGTTGGCAATTTTGCCATCGGTGCCGACGAGTCCTTTGTAGAGTTCGACGCGGACATCGGTGGGGGCTAGGCTACCTAGTTGGATGGTGCTCTTGACGGAGATCGATCGATCGACTACTACATCTTCTGGGGCTGAGGCATCGACGGTTTGGATTTTGAGTTCGCTCCAATGTTGGTGCATTTTTTGCTTCCAGTGGGCGAGATCTTTACCAGCTTGATAATTATCGGTGGTGACTACGGTAGCTCTGTCGCTGGCAGGGAAGTAGCCGATGTTGGCATAGTCGCGGAGCATTCGCGCGGTGTTGAAGGTGGGGGTATTCAGGCGGATGGCATCTTTCATTTTGGCGATCCAGCCACGGGGAATACCTTCTTTGTCGCGATCGTAGAATAGGGGGACGATTTCCTGTTCTAATAGGTCATAGAAGGCATTGGCTTCGACTTCATCTTGATAGTTTTCATCATTATATGTTTCCCGTTGACCGATTGCCCAACCAGTACGGATATAATCGGCTTCATCCCACCAACCATCGAGTACGCTCAAGTTGGGTAAACCATTCATAGCGGCTTTCATACCGCTGGTGCCGGAGGCTTCGCGGGGGCGACGAGGGGTATTGAGCCAGATGTCGCAGCCTGCTACCATGACTCGCGAGACGTAGATGTCGTAGTCGGGCACGAAGACTACGGATGTCATTCCGGCTGTGCGGGTATAGTGGACGATATCGCGAATTAGTGCTTTGCCTGGGGTGTCTTTGGGGTGAGCTTTTCCGGCGATCACAAATTGGACTTTGCGTCCTTTATTACCTACCATGATCTTGCTCAATCTGTCAAGGTTGCGGAGGAATAAGGTTGCCCGTTTGTAGGTGGCAAAGCGGCGAGCGAAGCCGATGGTGAGCACGCTGGGATCTAGGGCTTCCTGGGTGTGGTTGATTTCGCCTTGGGTTGCGCCGCGCTCTTTGAGATGACTGATGATGCGGTTTTTGACGTAGACGACCATTTCAGCGCGACTGTGTTCGTGGTTGCGCCAGAGTTCTTCGTCAGGAATGGTATCGATTTTATTCCAAATTGGATCTTCGATCGATTTTTCCGACCATTCTAGTCCTAGATATCGATCGTACAGTTCTTGGGCTGATTTGGATACGCAGCTTCGAGCGTGTACGCCGTTGGTGACGGAGGTAATGGGGACTTCTTCGAGGGGTACGTCTTTCCACATATTTTGGAACATCTCCCGCGAGACGACTCCATGTAGTTTGGCTACGCCGTTGACAAAGCTTGACGTTTTCATCGCCAAGGCTGCCATACTGAAGGGGGATGCAAGATCGCGATCGTTATCACGCCCCAAGCCCATGAATTCGTCTTTGCTCAATCCAAAACTATCGGCGTAATGTCCGACATAATAGATGGTTTTGTCGGGGGGGAATAGATCGAAACCTGCGCTGACGGGGGTGTGGGTGGTGAAGATTTGGGTCGATCGAGCGACTTGACGCGCCTCGATGAAGGATAATTTATCCCGTTGCATCAATACGCGAATATGTTCGAGGATCAAGAAACCCGAATGCCCTTCATTCATATGATAGACGCTGGGTTTGTGCCCTAATGCTTCTAGAGCGCGGAAGCCACCGATACCCAGGATGATTTCTTGATGGATGCGGGTATCTAAATCGCCACCATAAAGTGCATCGGTGATATCTCGATCGTACTGGTTATTTGGCTCGATATTTGTGTCTAGTAGATAGAGCGGTACAGTACCAACTTGAACCCGCCAGACGCGAGCATAGACCATCCGACCAGGATATTCTACCGCGACACGCAACTCAGAACCATCTTTGGCTCGTTCGAGTTCGATCGGCATATTATGAAAGTCATTTACAGGATAACGTTCCTGTTGCCAACCTTCCGCATTGAGGTATTGAGCGAAATAACCATTTTGGTATAGTAATCCGACACCAACTAATGGTAAACCCAAATCACTCGCAGATTTGAGATGATCTCCCGCCAACACACCCAAACCACCCGAATAGATCGGTAGACAGTCTACCAAGCCGAATTCGGCGCAGAAGTAAGCAAAACACTCCTTACCAGCTTGGGGGCGACTTTGATGTTTGTACCAACTGCGATCGCTCAAATACTCATTGAGTTCGCCAGTTGCGCGCTCCATGTGCGCTAGAAAACCATCATCAGTCGCAACTGATTGTAACCTTGCTTGACTGACTCTAGCGAGCATGGCGACAGG
The DNA here is from genome assembly GCA_031376885.1 of Chamaesiphon sp. OTE_70b_metabat_96. GTDB lineage: Bacteria > Cyanobacteriota > Cyanobacteriia > Cyanobacteriales > Chamaesiphonaceae > Chamaesiphon. Next base: position 11,776 of record JANMEL010000123.1, read on the forward strand.
ATTGTGACGAGTAGTTTCCCACAAATCGCGATCGAGCCTGCGAAATAGTTCTTTGATCTCTATATTCCAATCCCAGTAAAGATTGTAAGCAAGCTTCTTCAGGGGTTCTAGGGCGACTGGAAGCGAGGGAGAAACATTAAATGTACGAATCGGCTGCATCGATAAAATTCCTTGGCAATTAATTTCTCAAACCCATATTGTGAACTAACTTGGTTAGTTTCCACAATTTTTTCTACATTATCTTCACAAGCTGGCAAATCAGACTAAACTTTAGTTGTGGACTATACCGCAATCTAGACGGTTGATTCCGTCTCGTTAACTACAAAATGATGGGCAGGTGCTAATTCCGCTCTAATCTAGCACAGTTTCTAGCTCAACCCGCCCCATAAATGAACATAGACTTAATTATTAATATCCGAGAGCTTTCAAGACATCGTTAGCGTGGGTATCGGTTTTGACGCTAGCATCGACAAGGGCGATATTACCAGTTTCGTCGATCGCATATGTGACCCGTTTGGCATAACCACCACCATCGACATCATAGGCTGTCATGATATCACCATTGATGTCAGCCAATAGTGGGAAAGGTAGATCGAATTTTTTGGTAAATGCTTGGTGATCTGATTCGCTATCTTTGCTCACGCCTAAAATAACGATCCCTTTTTCTTGATAAACTGCATAGTTATCGCGAAAGCTACAGGCTTGCTTGGTACAGCCTGGGGTGTCATCTTTGGGGTAGAAGTACATGACAACTTTTTTCCCCGCCAAACCAGCTAGGGTTACGGTATTTCCGTTGGTATCTTTGACGTTAAAATCGGGGGCTTTGGTGCCTACAGCTAATGCCATGCGATGATTTCCCTGTATATGCGATTGGTCTCACCGCTTATTGTACCGTAACTTTTCTATACTCAGCGATCGGTGTGTCTGGGCGATCGCAAATTCATCGATTCAGCAAAGCGGAGGCTCTCGGTTATGGGCCACACAACTTGGTATAATTGGGCCATCGCGCGATCGCGACTGTCTGAGTTCGAGTATCGAGGATAACTGACGCTAATGTTTCAAAAAATCTTGCTCGCTATTTCTGAGTCTCCAGAGTCAGCCGATGTCTTAGAATCTGGGTTGACATTGGCGGAAAAACTTGGTGCCCAAATCTTAATTTTACATGTCCTAAACCCTTTGGTACCTCATGGTTTGGCGATTCCTGCTAGTCCCTTAGTTGGAGGGATTTTACCGATCGTCAATGATGTCGCCGTCGAGCAATATTTAGTGCAATGGAAAGCATACGAACAGAGCGGGATCGAGCGTCTACAGAGTTATCTAGCCCAAGCCGTCAGTCGCGGGGTTAAAGCTGAGGTTTTGCAAAATTACGGCGATTCTGGGCCGTTAATTTGTACAGCAGCCAAAGATTGGGCGGCGGACTCGATCGTTATGGGCAGACGTGAGGGACAATCGATGTTGAGTGAGATATTCCTCGGTAGCACTAGCAATTATGTCTTGCATCATGCACATTGCTCCGTGACAGTAATTCAGTCACCAGCTCGATCGAATTAATTTTAATGGTGCTTGACAAATCCAAAGGCTTCTTGCGAGAAGTCGGAGATTTAGAATCATCCTCAATTTATCTCTAAGTATTTGAGTTCAAAATTGAACTGCGAAATCTGGGATCTTCGATCGAATTATTGCCCAGATTAGCAGCCGATCGCGATCGTCTATTATACTTTGCCCAAATGTCCTGATTTGGGTGATTTTGTCATCTTAAATAATAATTTTTTGATGTGGTGGATCGATCGCCTAGCTGGGATCGATCCAGTTCAAAACAAAACCAGGTAACAAGATCGTAGAACTTACATTGCAAAACATAACATCAAATCTACGGAAAGAGGGGTTGATCTACTCAGACACATAATGTATACTTTTGCTCAAGAAGATCGTCAATTATATCGAATCGATTGACGATATAGTTCACGATCTAACGAAAATAGCAACAGTTAAAACGATCGCTATTTAGTCCGATCGAGCAGTCGAAGATGAACCCACTTTCACCCTTACCCAAATCTTAAATTATGGCTATTTCTAGAACTACCACTACTTCTACAGTAACCAATACCACTACTTCTACAGTGACCAATGGTAACAACACGAGCTTTCGCGCATTAATAGATGGTTCCATTCTGGATGGATTTCTGGACAATTTTTTCGACTTCCCACCAACCGATCCCATTGTTGAAAACATCGATAGCGATGTACTCTATATCGAAAACCCTGGGGATACGGAGGATACCATCATCGATTACACCGATCTCTCCAACGGGACGATTACAGGTGGTTCTGACGACGGTATGACCTTCCAAAATGTCAAGTCAGCCTTCATCGAAACAGGCTCTGGCGATGACAATATTAACATCTCAGCTACTGTTAAAGATAGCAATGTCGGTACTGGGGCAGGAAATGATACAGTTGTTGGTGGATCGGGAAATGATTACATTGCCTCTGGTGCAGGCAACGATGTAGTTACATCTGGTGCAGGCAACGATAATGTCAATGCTGGTGCAGGCAACGATCGCGTCAATGCTGGTGCAGGTAACGATCGAATTGAGGTTGGCACAGGCGCAGACACCGTAGATGGCGGCACTGGCAACGACTTTCTCTACTTCGACAACTTCAGAGATACAGCCAACACCGTCATCACTTACAGTGCGCTGCTAAACGATACGATTGCAGGTGCCAACGCTGCTTTGTCCGCGATCGATACTCAATCTGGCAGCGACACGATCGCTAGTGGTACAGTTGTAGGTGGTTCTAATAACGGTACCACGTTCAAAAACATCGAGTTTGTTGACTTCTCCACAGGCTCTGGCAACGATAAAATTGATGTATCTGCTACCACTGGTAATAACCTGCTCAATTCTGGCGCAGGCAACGATACGATCGTTGGTGGTAGTGGGAATGACAACATCAATTCTGGCGCAGGAAATGATTCCGTCACATCAGGCACAGGAAATGATATCGTCAATGCTGGCGCAGGCAACGATACCGTCAATGCTGGTGCCGGAAATGACAGCATCAATGCCCAAGAGGGTAACGATACCGTCAATGGTGATGCTGGTAACGATCGCATCGATGGTGGTGCAGGTAACGACACCCTCAATGGTGGTGCTGGTAACGACACCGTGATTGGTGGTGCTGGTAATGATACCCTCAATGGTGGCGCAGGTAACGATACCATGATTGGTGGTACGGGTGACGATACCTATGTTGTCGATAGCATTGGAGATGTTGTCACCGAAGACAGCGCACCAACTATGACAAGTCGAACAACTGCTTTTAGTCACGGCGGGGATACGGTTTCTGGCCATAGCAATACTATCACCCCTCCCGGCATCGATACCGTACAATCATCGATTAGCTACACCCTCGGTGACAACATCGAAAATCTCACTCTGGTGGGTACAACTAATATCAACGGCACCGGAAATAGTTTAAACAATACCATCCGAGGAAATGCTGGTAATAACATCCTCAATGGTGGTACTGGTACTGACACACTAATTGGTGGTGCGGGCAACGATAGCTACACAGTCAATAGCATCGGCGATATCGTCACCGAAGCCGTCAACGGGGGCACTGCTGATACAGTCACTAGTTCGGTAAACTACAATCTAGTTGTCAATGTCGAAAATCTAACCTTAATCGGTGCCGCCAATGGCAATGGTAACGGTTTGAATAACATTATCACTGGTGGTACTGGGAATAACGTCATCAATGGTGGCGCAGGTAATGATACTATCCTTGGTGGTGCGGGCAATGACACCATCAACGGTGGGGTGGGTAATGATACCCTCACTGGCGGTGCGGGGCGTGATACCTTTGTCTTTGGTGGCAATCCATTGTTGAGCTTGCTAAATGCCATCGGTACCGATCGCATTACGGATCTTACACTCGGTGCTGCCGGAGATAAGATTCAGTTGAGCAAAGCCTATTTTACTGCCCTCAGTGGTGCGGCTGGTAGTGCTCTGACTGCGGCTGATTTTAGTACTGTTACTACCGATGCTGCTGTGGCAACGGCGATCGGCGAAATCGTCTACAACAGTGCCAATGGTAAACTATTCTACAACGCTGATGGTAATGACATTGGATTGGGTGTCAATGGTGGTCAATTTGCCCAACTTAATACTGGTTTGGCATTAACTGCTGGTAGCTTTACCGTCGGTGCATAATCAGTAGGGATCTCTATCGATTCTTTATTCCCCGATCGACGATCGTCGATTGGGGATCTAACCTCGCACTCATTAAACTAATTGACATATCGCATAAAGAAAATCCGTATATCTCACGAGCGAGACAATTTTGTATCAGGAGATACCAAATTAACAAATAGTTATTGTTAAGTTATAATGCGGGGTATTATCAACACCCCCTCTGTACAGCATCACGCTAGACAAGGATTATAGTCATGACGACAGCCACACCAGCAACCCAGAACAAGTTTGAGAAACTCAAAACCGATAAAGAGCCGCTGACGCTAAAAGCCGAGCTAGCAGAATTTGCACGGATTGGGTGGGAGGCGATGGATGAGACCGACAGAGAGCATCGGTTCAAGTGGTTAGGGGTATTTTTTCGCCCCGTGACTCCAGGTCAGTTTATGATGCGTTTCCGGCTACCTAGCGGGATTGCCAATAGCAACCAATTGCGCGTATTGGGAGATATCATCGAACGATATGCAGCAGAAGGTACAGCAGATATTACCACCAGACAGAGTATTCAGTTGCGGGGGATTCGGATTGAAGATTTGCCCGAAATTTTCCGCAAAATGGAAACAGTGGGATTGAGTAGTATTCAAACAGGGATGGATAACGTCCGCAATATTACAGGCTCTCCCGTGGCGGGAATTGAGGCGGGTGAATTGTACGATACTCGCGCCATGATTCAAGAGCTGCAAAATCGGATCACCAATAGTGGTGAAGGGAATACTGAGTTTACCAACCTACCACGAAAATTTAATATCGCGATCGCCGGATGTCGCGACAATTCAGTTCATGCCGAAATTAATGACCTTGCTTTTGTACCCGCATTTAAAGATGATGTATTCGGCTTCAACGTATTAGTTGGCGGACTATTTTCAGCCAAACGTTGCGAAGCGGCGATGCCATTAAATGTCTGGATACCACCAGCAGAAGTTATCGAATTTAGTCTGACGATGTTGCGCCTATTTCGCGATGCTGGTTTGCGCGCAAATCGTACCAAATCACGATTGATGTTTCTCATCGATGAATGGGGAATCGAAAAATTCCGCGTTGAGATGGAAAAATATTACGGTAAAACTCTCCAAACCGCCGCAGATAAAGACGAAATCGAATGGGCAAAACGCGACCATATCGGTGTCTATCCCCAGAAACAAGCGGGATTCAATTATGTCGGATTGCATATTCCCGTCGGTTATCTCGAAGCAAATGACTTCTTTGAATTAGCCAGACTAGCTGAAGTTTATGGTACTGGAGAAATTAGATTTACACTCGAACAAAATGCCATCATCCCCCATATTGCCGACGATAAACTAGACACCTTCTTGAGCGAACCAGCCTTACAAAAATTCCAAGTAAACCCAGGTCAACTCAGCCGCGCTGTTGTATCCTGTACAGGTGCCAAATTTTGTAATTTTGCTTTGATTGAAACTAAACAATATGCCGTATCAGTAATTGACGCTGTAGAAGCCAAAGTTAATGTCCCCAACTCAGTCCGAATTCATTGGACTGGTTGCCCAAATTCCTGCGGACAACCTCAAGTTGCTGATATTGGTTTGATGGGTGCCAAGGCGAAAAAAGATGGCAAAATGGTCGAAGCTGTCGATATCTTTATGGGTGGAACAGTTGGTAAACATGCCAAACTCGGCGAGAAAGTAATGAAGGGAATTCCACTAGAAGATCTAGATAGTGTATTAGTTAATCTACTCACCGAAAAATTTGGTGCAACTGCTGTGGTTTAACAGGGACTTGCTGCTGGGGTGGGTAAATTCCCGCCACTGAGCAATACCTCTCGATCGAACTCACAAGATTCGCATTTAGGGTTGGCAGGTGCGTAGCGAAGATCGACCCACCCCGCCCCTATGGGCACCCCTCCTGGGAGGGGATTTTGCTAGTGAGAGTCTGAATCTTATCGATCTCTAGGATTTCTGAGCTGCTGCTGCCTTAACCCCTGCAATCACTGTTTCGGCAATGTTGTTGGGACATGCAGAATAGTGAGAGAAAGACATCGAGAACTGACCCCGACCGGAAGTCATGTTGCGGAGATCGCCAATGTATCCGAACATTTCGCTCAGAGGCATATCAGCCTTGATCTTTACACCCACGCCAGTAGACTCTTGGGACTCGATCATCCCCCGACGACGGTTGAGATCGCCAATGACATCACCCATATAGTCATCAGGAGTAAACACATCCACCTTCATAATCGGCTCTAGCAGTTGAGGGCCAGCTTTAGGTACTGACTGACGATAAGCTGCTTTTGCGGCGATTTCAAAGGCCATTGCGGAGGAATCCACTGGATGGAAGCCACCTTCTAATAAGGTGAATTTCAAGTCGAGGCAAGGGAAGCCAGCCAATACGCCTTTACCGATCGAGCTTTCAAAGCCTTTTTCCACTGCGGGCCAGTATTCGCGAGGCACACTACCACCAGTCACTTTAGATTCAAACACAAATCCACTGCCTGGTTCGCCTGGTTCCAGGGTATAGCCGATCTTGGCATACTGACCAGAACCACCGGACTGCTTCTTGTGAATATAGTCGTCTTCGATCGTCTTGGTGATGGACTCGCGGTAGGCAACTTGTGGCTCACCGACTTCTACTTCCACGCCGTGGGTGCGCTTGAGAATATCTACCTTGATGTCCAAGTGCAACTCACCCATCCCTTTGAGGATGATTTCGCCGCTCTCTTCGTCGGTCATCATGTGGAACGAAGGATCTTCTTGCACCATTTTGGTCAAGGCTGCGCCCATTTTTTCTTCGTTACCCTTGAGTTTGGGCTTCACAGAAATCGAGATTACGGGTTCGGGGAAGACCATCGGTTCGAGGGTCGCTGGATTTTTTGGATCGCAGATGGTGTGTCCGGTGCGGACATTTTTCATCCCGACGATCGCGATAATGTCGCCAGCTTGGGCGGAATCGATTTCCTCCCGTGAGTTAGCGTGCATTTCTACCATCCGACTGATCCGCTCGGTTTTACCAGTAGCGGTATTCAGCACCGTGTCACCCTTGGCTAGGGTACCGGAGTAGAGACGGGCAAAGGTCAAGGAACCATAGCGATCGTCCATAATCTTGAACGCCAATGCGCGCAAAGGCTTCGCGGGGTCAACGGACGCAAATTCACCAGTGGCATTGCCATCTAGATCTACTTCCGGCTGGGGGATGACTTCCATCGGGTTGGGGAGGTAATCTACCACCGCATCCAGCACCAGTTGCACGCCTTTATTCTTGAACGACGAACCGCAGTAAGTCGGGAAAAACTTCAGATCGCGAGTACCTTTGCGAATGCAGGCTTTGAGTTCTTCAGGGGTTGGTTCGGCTCCTTCTAGGTAGCGTTCCATCACGGCATCATCTTGTTCTACGGCGATTTCCAGCATCTGTTCGCGGTAGATTTCGACTTTTTCTTTCATGTCTTCGGGGACATCGCTAATTGTGTAGCTGAGGGGGTCGCCGGAGTTGTCCCAAGTCCAAGCCTTGCGGGTAATCAGGTCAACCATGCCGATGAAGTCATCTTCGATGCCGATCGGTAGTACCATGACCAGAGGTTTAGCACCCAAGATTTTTTCGACTTGCGCGACTACCTTATAGAAATCCGCTCCAGTTCGATCGAGTTTGTTGATGTAGATCAGGCGAGCAACCTTAGAATCGTTGGCATAACGCCAGTTGGTTTCGGACTGAGGCTCTACGCCACCGGAACCACAGAAGACCCCAACCCCACCATCTAGCACCTTCAAGGAGCGATAAACTTCAATGGTGAAATCAACGTGACCGGGGGTGTCGATAATGTTGAGCTGATGCTCGTTCCAGAAGCAAGTAGTCGCAGCAGACTGAATGGTAATTCCCCGCTCCTTTTCTTGATCCATGAAGTCGGTGGTTGCTGCACCCTCATGTACCTCACCGATTTTGTGAATCTTGCCTGTCAGCATCAGGATTCTTTCGGTGGTGGTGGTTTTGCCAGCATCTACGTGTGCGAAGATGCCAATATTTCGATAGCGGGTGAGGTCTTTCATAATGACTGGATTAGATTAAATGCAACAACTAGTGGTAATGGGGCGATCGAACTAAGATCCATCATATTTGGTATGTGGAGATCGAACCAAGGGTTAATTGAACTCGATCGTTAAAGATCGGCTCTTGGCGGACTGTGCTGCTTAAACTAATTATCGCAGTTATGACCAGCAAAATGTTTCTCAATTGGGCGACCATCGACAGATCGCGTTCGTCGATCGCTCACGGATTGTCCTTTTGCTCCAATGACTACAGAAACTCAGGTTGTGAGTTTAGAATCGGTCTATATCTGCTAATTATTTTGAAGTGCTAAAATTCAAATGGCTAGCAATCGAGGAACTTAACTAATTCTGTTAACTTATCCCAACCTGCACCGCTACTCAATACTGTTTGTGCCAGCTCTACCCCGCGCTGATGCTCTCCCAGAGGGATTAGATCGCCAATTTGTAGAGCCAAACTCGCATTGAGCGCAACAACATCTCTTTGAGCGGGTGTCCCTTTGCCTTGAAGTACTGCTGTCAAAATAGCCGCATTTTCGGCAACATCGCCGCCTTTGAGTGCCGCGATCGGTGCTGGAGTAATACCCAATTCTTTGGGGTGAATACTGCTAACTTTTACTCGACCATTCTTCAGGATTGCCAAATCTGTTGCATCGCCCAAACCCGCCTCATCCAAACGTTCTCGCCCGTGTAAAACGATCGCTTGTTGAGTACCCAAAATCCCTGCTGCTTCAGCAATAGTTTCGAGTAAATTAGGGATCCCAATCCCGATAATTTGCCCAGTTGGGCGCAGGGGATTGACTAATGGGCCGATCAGGTTAAATACTGTTCTAATCTTTAATTCTTTGCGAAGTGGGGCGACAGCTTTCATTGCTGGATGCCAACCAGGGGCAAATAGAAAGGTAATCCCGACAGATTCCAGAGCGTCAGTTACTCGTGCGGGGTGAGCTGTCAACTGTACACCCAGAGCCTCCAATACGTCCGCAGAACCGACGAGACTGGATACCGACCTACTTCCATGTTTTGCTACTTTCAGCCCTGCTGCTGCGGCAATAAACGCTACTGCGGTGGAGATATTGAAGGTGGAGGCACCATCCCCACCAGTGCCGCAGGTATCGATGACTGGAGTGGGATGGTTGATGCTTGGAGATCGTAGTACTTCAGCCATGCCTGCTAGTTCGATCGCCGTAACCTTTTTCGCTTCTAATGCTGCTAAAATCGCTCCAGACATGACGGGTGAAATGTCGCCTTGTAACCATCCCTGCATCAGTTTGGTGGCTTGGGTTTGAGTCAGGGATTGTTTCTCCAGTAGTTGTTGGAGTAAGTGCGACCAATTTAGAGATTCAGCAGTCATTTGGATTTTGGATTAACGATTTTAATGGAAATACTTGGAACCTGTTTTGATTTTAATCCAAAATCCAAAATTCCCTCTACTTAGGATTCGGCTGGAGTCTGTGGTGCAGTGGCTGCGGCTTTCTCGGCTTTCTCAGCTTTCTCAGCGGCACGTTTTTCGCGTTTTTTGCGATCGGCTTCGATGACATCTACCATCACAGCTTCCATCTGAACTAGTTTATCAAGATTGCTGCGATAAGCATCGAGATCTTTTTGAACTTTGTCAGTGGTGAGGTGCATAGCTTCGGTAATCTGCACTACTGCGGCGGTGCGTAGTTTCTCATCTTTGAGTAAATCGGGTGCGGCTTGTTCGAGGATCGTAAATAAACCCACCCCAAATAAACGACTATATTTAAACTTGGCATTACCAGAAATCGAACTCACGATTCCAGCCAATTCTGCGCCCATTCCGTCTGTAGTTGGGTTAGCGAGCCAATTGACAATATCTTGCCCTGCCATACTCCGCGCAAATTCTTGGATTTTGAGCGCGTCTGCGCGATACTTGTCGGTAGTACTGCCGATCGATTGACATAGAGCCGAAAAGATAGACTCCTTATCCGTCTCAGGACGATAGCTATTCATCAATCGATCGAAGCTACTGACTACACCCAAAGCATAAATCGGATCGTAGACAAAATCAACATTGGTAGACAGCAAGTGCATTTCTACCATCAATTCCTCGACAATCCGCCGATAGATCGAATTAATCGGGCGAGTATGCTGGGAGTAAAAAGTGCGCTTAGTATCGGAGACAGTACTCTGGTTATTCACGAAGACTATAAAATTAATTTACTTATCAATTCTTAATTATCCACGATCGACGCGCCCTAAGCAAAGATCGTATGTCAGGGGTCAGGGGTCAGGGGTCAGGGGTCAGGAAAAAGTGCAATCTTGGGGTTTCTTAACTGGGCAGATAAGAGCAGGGAGCAAATTTAGTGGAAGTTCGGGAAAGTGAATTTTTTAGATAGTGAGAACCGAACCTCGATCGAGAGGGAGGTTTGGTAGATTAAAACCATGTTGAAACAAGCAACAAGTCAAAGCAGTTTTCACTCGAAATTCATAAATATTTCCGATCTAAAGACGATAAATTCTTGACCGATCGCTAATGTGTTAACTACTTTCGACTGACTCCCATTTTGTACTTTTACTTGAGGTCTAATATCATGGCATTAGTTCGTTTGCAACCTTTCAGAGAGATCGAAAACTTACAGCGGGACATGAACCATCTGTTTGAAACTTTGGACAATCGACAAGAGGTATTTCCCCCGTTTGCGCCCGCAGCCGAAATGGAGACTGACGGCGAGAACGTCTACCTCAAGCTAGAGGTACCAGGCTTGAACCCCGAAGAAATCGAAGTCCAAGTCAATCCCCATTCCGTAGCGATTACAGGCGAACGCAAGGAAGAAAAAACTTCTACAGAAAAAGGTATGAAGCGATCGGAATTCCGGTATGGTAAGTTTCATCGCACGATTAGTTTGCCCAAAAAAATCAAAAATGATGGGGTTGTAGCTAAGTACAAAAATGGCATCCTCAATCTCACACTACCCAAAGCAGAAGACGATCGCCATAAAACTGTCAAAGTCCAAGTAGAAGCATAAACAAATTGAGCTGATTCACAGATATAACTATGGCGATGACGACTAAAACTTAGAATAACAAACGCGATTGGGGTAGCCTAATCGCGTTTATTATTATTTAGCTAGCTAGGATTTCCACTTCTGTTGGCGTAGCCTCTGCCGCTCATTCTGAGGATCGGTCTTCCGCTCCGGTCTGCGCCCCTCCTCATCCCTTATAATTGGAGGAGAAACCCGACCAAAGCTCCTCGATGAATCCAGAAGTAGACACCGACTTTCAGCCCGAACCCGAACTGAGTACAGCACTCTGGGCACCAGATGCAGGGTTTGCTACTGACATCGAGCCAGACGAACTACCCGCCGAGCTGGAGATGTCTTTTTTCGATCATTTGGAAGAGCTGCGCCAGAGAATATTTTATTCGATCGTGGCGGTGGCGATCGGTGCAGCGGGCTGTTTTGTATATGCCAAGCAAATCGTCCAAATTTTGGAAGTTCCAGCAGCGGGAATCAAATTTCTTCAACTCGCCCCTGGGGAATACTTTTTCGTCTCGGTGAAAGTGGCTGGCTACTGTGGTTTACTAGTAGCCACACCTTTTGTACTGTACCAAATCGTCCAATTTGTCATCCCTGGATTGACTACCCGCGAACGACAGCTAGTATTGCCTGTAGTCGCTGGTTCGGCAGTGTTATTTGTCGCGGGTGTAGCTTTTGCCTATTATGCCTTGATTCCCGCCGCGCTCAATTTTCTGATTGGTTACGGTGCGGATGTCGTCGAGCAAGCTTGGTCGATCGATCGCTATTTTGAGTTTATTCTAGTCTTATTATTCGCCACCGGACTATTATTTGAATTGCCCGTCATCCAGATTCTATTATCCCTCCTCGGCATCCTCTCTTCTAAGTTGATGCTAGCTGGCTGGAAAAATGTGGTGGTAGGTTCGATGGTAGTCGGTGCAGTCGTCACTCCATCGACGGATCCGCTCACTCAAAGTTTACTCGCCGGAGCCGTTTTAGCTCTATATTTCGGTGGGATTGGGGTGGTGAAATTGCTGGGTAAATAAACATAGATTTATCATCCAAACTTAGAATATTATTCGGCGATCGTCGGTGTTCAACTCGGAATTGGAAGGGCAGCTAAAATCTATTTGCCGCCACGTACAAACCAACCAATTGAGCCGCCAAGTAGAGCTGTAAAAAATATAATAGCGATTTGTTTCCAATTCTTCAATTCTCCAACTTTTTCAGCTAAATCAGGGAGTTTTGCAGATGTTGCTTCTAGGTTGGTTAATCTAGAATTTATGGTTTTTACATCTCCTTTCAAATCTGAAAATCCTAGTTCTACTTTTTTATCTAAACTTTCTACTTTTTTATCTAAGCTTTGAATTAAATCTTTTAGTTCTCGGATATCTGCGCTAGTGACTTGCAGCATATTTTCTAATCGATCGATTGTCTGTCAATATTTTTATTGTATCATCAATACCATAGGTGTGGTTAAATTAATTGAGAATTGCGGATGCATTTACCGCACGGGTTCCCCTGCCTTTAAAAATGCACCAAGCAGAGAATTGCGGATGCATTTACAGACGCGGGCTTCCCCTGCCTTTAAAAATGCACCAAGCAGAGAACCCTTGTTTTTAGGATGGGGCTTTAAACCCCACTCTAAAAACAATCCACCTAAAGAAGGAGGATTTAAACCCCTGCTCTTTGTTAAACATCCATAACAAAGCAATCTAGCTAAAACTGGACTTCAAGCGCAAAGCGCAGGCTGTACCTAACGGTAGGCTACGCCAACGCCAACAGAATTACGCTACATCCCCGACTTCTCGGAGAAGTCGGGGATGTGGGTTCTAGCTTAATACCGTAGGGTGTGTTCAGCAGTACTCATGACGCACCATTTTAGTAAAACTGCTTTCAAGTGAGAGAGCGCAAGCATGGGGAGTATGTCAACAAAGCGAAGATTTCGATCGAGGGAAAACCATTGGGAGTGAAATTTGTGGGTATTTAGCATCACTGGCTGCTCAATCCGCGAACAATTCGATCTCCAGCTACCGCACCCCTGATGTTAATTTTCTTTGTGAGAGAGAATCGAGTAATTGGCGATCGTGGTATGAGAAAGATAGCCATTAAATCCAAAATCCAAAGATGACTGTAGCGAATGCGATCGATCGAACCAAGTTTAAGTTATGGTTGGCGGCAATTAAACCGCCGATGTATACTGTGGCTATTATGCCGATCGCCGTAGGTACAGCGGTTGCTTATGCTGATACACAGATATATGATGGTCAAATTTTGACGACGTTCTTATTATCAGCGATCGCCATTCTTGCATGGATTAATATTAGTAATGATGTTTTCGATAGTGATACAGGCATCGATATTAATAAAGCCGAATCAGTAGTCAATCTGACTGGCAATCGCAATCTAATGTTTTGGTTGGGAAACTTATTTCTACTATTGGGTATTGGTGGAATTATGACGATCTCTTGGTGGCAACAGGATATTACGGTGGTCAGCATCGTTTTATTATGTTGTTTTCTGGGATATACTTACCAGGGGCCACCATTCCGATTGGGATATCAAGGTTTGGGTGAGATAATTTGTTTTATCTGTTTTGGGCCATTAGCGTTGAGTGCAGCTTATTATAGTCAAACCCAGAGTTGGTCGATCGCCAATTTAGCAACTTCAGTAATTATTGGCATTACTACGAGTCTAATTTTATTTTGCTCCCATTTTCACCAAGTCAAAGACGATCTTGCGGCAGGGAAAAAATCGCCAATAGTTAGAATGGGGTCGAAAATGGGGGCGCGAGTATTGAAGTGGGGAACGGCGAGTCTATATGTGTTAGTATCGATCGGCGTGATGATTCGACTCTTTCCAGTTCTAACTCTATTAGTATTTTTCAGTTTACCATTAGCGTTGAAATTAACTAAGTTTGTCTCGGAAAATCTCGATCGACCTGAAATTCGCACTTGTAAATATATTGCCGTGCGTCTGCATTTCGTCAGTGGGATTTTATTAGTTTTAGGGTTTTGCTTATTTAGCTAGTGCAATAATCCATGGCGGGAACAGTGCCCGCCCCAATTTACGCTAATTACTAATATGTTGGTACTGTCTTGTCTCGCTGCTTGGTGTGCTGTCTTGAAAAGGTGGGGAATGTCGGTTAATTATCGATCGACACAATTTTAGTTTTGAGTAGTTCGAGTGCTTTGACATATTGAAGATCTGTATCTGTGCCGATTTGTTTGCTATCCTTTTTCAGTGATTGCATTTGGGCTTTAGTTAATTGAACTTCAAAATCGGGTTCGATCCCTTTGTGATCGATGTCGGTACCTTTAGGCGTGTAATATTTGGCGATTGTTACGGCCATTCCGGTTCCACCACTCAGGGGAACTACGGATTGAACTAATCCTTTGCCATAGGTTTTCACCCCAACGAGTTCGGCGCGTTTGTTGTCTTGAAGTGCGCCAGAGAGGATTTCACTCGCACTAGCAGAACCCCCATCGACTAGGACAACAATCGGTTTGTCTGGTATGATGGCTGTCTGGTTCGCGGATTTAATGTCTTCTCCACCTTGACGTAGTTTGGTAGAAACTATTTTGCCATCATTCATCAACATTCGGCTAATATCGATCGCCCCATATAGTAATCCACCTGGATTCGATCTCAAATCGAGAATATAACCTTTGGCACCTTGATTTTCGAGCTTTTTAATCGCTGCTCGCATTTCACTGGGCGCATTAGCACTAAATTGTTTGAGCCGGATATAACCAACTCCACCATCATCTGGCGCGTATTTGGCTTCTACCGAATGAATCTCGATCTTTTGACGTGTTAGGATATAATCCCTAATGTCGCCTTCTCGTTGGATTGTGAGGGTCACATTGGTATCAACTTGACCACGAATCAATTGTACGGCTTTACCGATCTCCATGCCAGTAGTGGGAACACCATCGATCTGAAGGATGATATCATCAGCCGCGATCCCTGCTTTGGCAGCAGCAGCACCTTCGACTGTAGAAACTACTACCAATTTTTTGGTTTTATCGTCTGTATTGAGTTGGAAACCTACTCCTACTAATTGACCGGATGTTTGGACCTTAAAATCTTTGAACTCCTGGGGTGTCATGAAGCGGGTGTATGGATCTCCCAGTTTTTTGAGCATCTCTTTGATTGCGCTGTAAACTTGCTCTCGATCGGTATAATTACGCGCTAAATATTGACTACGGATCGACTTCCAATCATTTTGATTAAAACTACCATCAACATAACGTCGATTGACAACCTGCCAAACTTCATCGATCGTCTCCTGTGAATTGTCGTTAGATAATGCTACTGCTTGGGGTAGATGGGTTACTCCGCTAGCCAAGCCTAGAGTGCCGATAGCTAAGGCTGTTAGTGCAGTTAGAAGGTGAGATTTTCTGATGATTTTCACGATTGAGAGTGGAGAGTGAACATTATTGGATATTATATAATCCTTCAGGCAAATCTTCGCAAAAAATATTGGTCATTATATTACTTATCAATATGCATATAGGCATCGCTCAAATCGAGCCAGGTGTCTAACTTATCTCGATCGACTTTTTCTATTTCATCGTTGATGAATTTGAGCGGTTTGGATCTTGAGAAGTAGTTGTTAAAAAGTTTCTGGCAAATTCGATCGCCTCTGCGGGAGTAGTGATTTGATTCATAATCCGCCCTAAATGAATTTCTGTCAGTAGTCTACCAATTGTTGGCGATGGCGCAATTCCCAAGGCTTGGATTAGATCGTGCCCGCTGATGAGTGGAGTCGGGTGGGCGACTAGATCTTCAGGATTCAGGTAGCGATCGATCGGAGGTACCAGGCTAGCTATTTCGACACCATTGGCGATCGCTAAAACTACCAAGAGCGGGAAATTAGTTCCCACCGCTTGAAACCAAAAATACTGCTCCCGCAAAGACATCTCGACACCAAGCAATTGAGGTAAATTGCTCATCCCTGTCGATACAATCTGAATTTCGATCGAACTAAATGTCAACCGCAACATTTGAGCTGTGGCTACTGACAATTCGGGCGATAATAGAGCCATCAATTTACACAGCCCTTTCCGAGACATGGAAATCGTCTCACGGATCGATCGATCCAATTGACGATCGAGTGGGGGATAATGAACTCTAATCAGCTCGATCGCTCGATCGATCTCCATTAATTCGTTGGCGTAGCCTCTCTGGAGGAGAATCTCCCCATCCAACCAACCAGACAACACCCCATCATCTACCATCGCCATCAACCACTGACTACTAGCGGGAGTTTGCACTAGATACCGCAATTCTGCCAATACCCTTTCCGCCGCCACCGTAGTTGATAAGTGCGCCAAATCCCGAATCATCTGACGAGTGTCAGGTTCGATCGTAAAGTTTAGTTGTGCCCCTTGTCTATAAGCCCTAAACAAGCGTAAAGGATCGTCAATGAGATTAGTCCCATTCACCATCCGAATCAATCGCTGCTGGATGTCCTGAGTGCCATTGAGCGGATCGATCGTCACTCCAGCCCGAAGATCGTAAGCGATCGCATTAATAGTATAGTCCCGTCGGTGCAGATCGGCCTCGATCGACAACCCATCTTGTTGGGCGATATCTACTGTCATCCCCGCAAAAACTACCCGTGCAATCTCCCGCTCCGCATCCAACAACACAAAACCCGCCCCATACTTACTCGCCAACTGTCGCGCCGTATCTACCGCCCCAACAGATATCACCAGATCCAAATCCAACTCTGCCCTTACCCGCCCCAACAAACCATCTCGCACCGCTCCACCCACCACATAAACAGGTTGTGGCAATAAATCCAAATCGAATGGTAGATTCTCTAAAAACTGCATAAAATTAGAATAGCTAGCAATAATATTGCGTTAGAAAAAATTACTGATGGCACTCGTCATTGCTGGTGGAGAGGGCTTTGTTTGAATGAGCCTCTGGTCGATAATTAGTCTGTAGCATAAACCCGCCCCTACAGCGAAAAGGTGCTCTACTTGGGTTCCCCCCGAATAAAAACGCCGCAAGTAGAGCACCTTTTCAAGACATACCCCTGACCCCTACCACCCCTCACCCCTGACCCCTCACCATGTGTATTTGTATCAATTGCGAATATGTCGATCGCTGTACGACCTATCATGCAGTAGAAGAACAACATCAACAAGCCCACCTCACCACATCGCCAAACTTTGAAGCTACTGAGCCTCAAATCAACGTCAACATTCGCACTCATGCTGATTGTGTGGAAATGGAGTGGGACGTAGTTGGCTGTCTGAGCTTCGCCCAGAACATGGGTAAATGGTCTAGATTGCGCCCTGGAGAACTCATTCCCACCTAGAACTAAATGCCAACAGAACTATCTGCAATCTTAGCAACCCTGCCCTCATCAGGATGGTAGGTTAATTCGATCTGGAGATAATTATCGGGTAAATAGGGTAATCTTTCCGCCCATTCGATCGCCATAATCCCTGGCTCAGAGTCGATCCCCAACCAATAGGATTCCAGATTCAACTCCACCACCTCAGCCGCTGCCAAACGATATAGATCTAGATGGTACAACGGCACGCGACCGCTAAAATACTCATTAATAATTGTAAAAGTCGGACTGACGATCGGATCCGCAATGCCCATTCCTTGAGCCAAACCTTGAACCAGAGTAGTTTTCCCACTCCCCAAATCCCCCGTCAACAGCAGTACTGTACCTGCTGTCAAAGACTTGCCCAACTCGATCCCCAAAGCCTGAGTAGCTGATGAATCTGCTAAATTTACGATCTCCACTCTGCTTAAACTTACGCTGATTTGATATTCTTGATTTTTCTAGGGATTGGAGTGACATTATTGGATGTCTTACGCGGCGCAGATTCTTGAGCGCGACGATACACATTCAGAAGTGATTTTGCCAACCGTCGAGAATTGTGACGAAGATAGCCAGTATCACGATTTTCATCCATCACATGTCCCTCAAAGATCTCCCGACCCAATCGTCGCACACGATCGGCATCTAGCACTACCGGATAAGATTTTTCTAGGGCGTAACGCTCCAAACAACTAGCCGAAGGTTGACTTTTTTGCACTAACACCGAATCAAACAACTTTTGACCGCAAGCCTTGTCGATACTTTCGATATGGTCTGCTACAGTATAACCCGTAGTTTCCCCTGGTTGAGTCATAATATTGCAAACATAGATGCGGGGTACTTCTCGTGCGGCGATCGCTTCAGCAATTTCTGGTACCAATAAATTGGAAATCACACTGGTATATAAACTCCCTGGCCCCATAATAATATAATCCGCTGTCTGAATTGCGGCGATCGCCGCAGGTAAACCAGGCGGATTGGCTGGATAACAACCAATTTGAGCAATTTCTCCACCTGCTTCTGTAATGCTCGATTCACCCTGAATGACGCGCCCATCAGTCAATCTCGCCCACAAAGCCACATCCGTCAGGGTAGCTGGCAATACTTGCCCCTGGATCGCCAACACCTTGGAGCTAGCTACTACAGCTCGTTCCAAGTCACCAGTAATCTCCGACATCGCTGTCAAAAATAGATTCCCAAAACTATGCCCGCTCAAACCATCACCAGCTTCAAACCGATATTGAAACAATTCTGTCAGCAATTTTTCTTCATCAGCCAATGCCGCAATACAATTGCGAATATCCCCTGGAGGTAACACCCCAAAATCTCTTCTCAGTCGCCCTGAGGATCCGCCGTCATCTGCGACAGTCACAATTGCCGTCAGATTTGCAGTCTCCAGTTTTAGACCCCTTAGCAGAGTCGATAAGCCCGTACCACCACCGATCGCGACAATTTTTGGGCCACGTTTGAGCCGCCGATTTTGCCATAGTGTGTCTAATAAATTATCATCAGCGTCTGGGCGCAATACTTTCCGAATTTCGCCTAGTGAACGCCCATGTCCCCAAAAAATCAGAAATAATCCACAACCCAACACGATCGGCCCAGACAGATAATGAGGGAAAATATTAGCCAAATACTCAATCACTCGATCGCCAAGTTGAATCAGCCAGAAAATGGGGGTCAGCTTCACCCAAATCGCTAAACCCAAGATTGTCATCAATACGCCAATGCTGATGGTCAACAGCCATCGTTTGACAAAGATGCCTGGGGATAACCACCGATATAACCGCCTAGCGCGACGATGATTTCCGCTGTGGGATGACGAGGTGCCACCATGAGCGCGGATATACTTAACTGTTTCTCGAAAGAGACCGATCGACATTATCTTTGTGATTAAAATAAGGAGATTTTAAAAGCTTCAACTATGGACGGATCGGAATGAGTCGATTTTAACGCTAGTTTGACCGATCGAGAACATTACTTTAGGGTAAATGAGAATTATTTTCGCTCTTTGTGTAAACCTCATCACACGCTCGGTGAATAAAATATCGATTAGCTATTAATTTTATACAAGAATACTATAACCACTGACACTGCGAACACCGCGATCGATGGGGACCAAAACTCTCTATGTATCTTTTATACCCATTTAGTCCGAACATAATTGCGATCGTAAAGACAAAATTATCAAATTCAGCCATTCGACTAACTCTACATTACATGAGGAAGATTAATTTTTGGTTAAATCTATGACGATTACCACAATTCTCGGTTTGGATCCGGGATTGGCAAGTTTGGGCTTTGGGGCGATTGCAGTCGATCGATCCACTCGCCCTCCTTCGGTTATTTTGGTTGACTTTGGGATTATCCAAACTCCCGCTCATACAGACATTGGGTTAAGGCTCCAAACGATTTATGACGACATGCACGCCTTATTAGACAGTATTCAGCCGGATTTAGTTGCGGTCGAACAATTATTTTTTTATAAAATGGGTAATACAATCCCTGTAGCTCAAGCCAGAGGCGTAGTCTTGCTGACGATCGCCCAACACAATTTACCTTACGTTGAGTTCACTCCATCTCAAATTAAGCAAGCAGTCGCAGGTTATGGAAATGCTAAAAAACCCGATGTTCAAGCCGCAGTAGCCAGAGAACTAGCCCTAGACAAAATTCCCCGCCCAGATGATGCCGCAGATGCCCTCGCTGTAGCTCTGACAGCTTGGTTGCAGATGGGAAATTGAGAGGAGTCAGGATTCCCTACCCCCTATTCCCTATTCCCCATTCCCTATTCCCTATCCCCTACCCCCTATCCCCTAACCCCTATCCCCCATTCCCTATCCCCTATCCCCTACCCCCTATCCCCTATTCCCTAGCGACTGCGCCAAGTACATTGAAGAGGATACTTATTTCCCCGCCAAGTAGTCCAACCATTAGCTACCTTAGTGCTGGGGTTGTAGCGCAATAGCCAATTATCTTGCTCATTGCCTAGATAGCGAATGCCAAAATCATTCCCACGTAGATATCTTTTTGCCAATGGTACCCACGCACCGCCACTATCACTAAAACGGCCGATTACCTTAACTCCCGACGAACTGCTACAGACACCATCACTACAGCTAGTTTGGGGATCGTCTACTACCAACCATTGCATTTTTGCCGATCGACCATCAATCGAGCAATCCCACTTACCAAAATACCACTGACTGAGAACTTGAGAAGCTTGGGCACTAGGGCTAAAACACCCTAAAACTAGGGGTAATAATCCAAATCCGATGAATCTGTTGGCGATTTTAAGCATATCAATAATTTCTCGATCTAAACTACCAAGTAGATCTACACTAGTTACTTATCCAGTTCCGCAACAAATCCCTGACTGAATTATTATTCAATCAGTCGATGGTACAGGGCGGGCAGAAGGCCGCGCCCCTACAGGTTGATTGTAGGGGCGCGGTCTTGTG
>JANMEL010000127.1:0-23834 GCA_031376885.1 Chamaesiphon sp. OTE_70b_metabat_96
GGACACTCCCCCACCCAATGGGGGGTCTGGGGGTCAGAACCCCCAGATCCTGGTTCTGTCCTCACCAGCAACAATCGCAACTGACAAGTATTTATCATTTACCGCTCCGCTTAGTACAAATAGTCACCTTAACAGGGATACCCCTAACCCCTAATCCCTATCCCCTAGCTTACAATGGGTAAAAGAGAATGAATAAATCCCGCTACAATTCAGCCTCGCGCTATTGCCCACGAAGTTAAACGCTATGACCACCTCCACTATTTCGGCCGAACAACTAAGAGATATTTTCCCATTTACACTCGATCGATTTCAACTAGAAGCCATAGACGCGCTGAACTTGGGTCGATCGGTTGTAGTCTGTGCCCCCACAGGTTCGGGCAAAACCCTAGTCGGCGAATATGTGATTCATAGGGCGATTCGCCAGCAAGGGCGAGTATTTTATACAACACCCCTTAAAGCATTATCCAATCAAAAATATCGAGATTTTCGGGCTGAATTTGGTGAAGAGAAAGTAGGATTATTGACAGGGGATATCTCGATCAATCGCGAAGCACCGATCGTCGTCATGACCACCGAAATCTTCCGTAATATGCTTTACGGTACCCGCATCGGCGAAGTTGGTACCTCCATGCTTGGCGTAGAAGCAGTGGTACTAGACGAATGCCACTATATGAACGACAAACAGCGCGGCACAGTATGGGAAGAATCGATCATTTACTGCCCCCCCCACATCCAACTCGTCGCCCTTTCCGCCACCGTCGCCAATAGTCAACAACTAACATCCTGGATTAGTGCAGTTCATGGCGAAACCGACCTCATCTACTCCAACTATCGCCCCGTACCCCTAGAATTCAACTTCGCCAACCCCAAAGGCATCTTTCCACTTCTAGACCCCAACACCGCCAAACTCAACCCCAAACTCAAAACTGGTCGCCCCACAGGGAATAAAAAAAGTGAAGACGTGCCCAGCATCGGCTTTATCGTCAGTCAACTAGACCAACGAGAAATGCTACCTGCCATCTATTTTATCTTCAGTCGGCGCGGTTGTGACAAAGCCGTAGCAGACATGGCCAATCTCCGGTTGGTGAACGAAGTCGAAACCGCCCAGTTGAAAATTCGCATCGATGACTATCTCGCCAAAAATCCTGACGCAGCTAGAGCAGGGCAAGTAGAACCGCTCTATCGCGGCATCGCCGCCCACCACGCCGGAATTTTGCCCGCGTGGAAAGTCTTAGTCGAAGAATTATTTTGCCTGGGATTAATTAAAGTCGTCTTCGCCACCGAAACCCTTGCAGCGGGAATCAATATGCCCGCCCGAACCACCGTAATTTCCAGTCTCTCCAAACGCACAGACCAAGGACATCGCCTCCTGACCGCCTCCGAATTTCTACAGATGGCTGGACGTGCCGGACGGCGGGGCAAAGACGTGATGGGCTATGTAGTCACCGCTCAGACGAGATTTGAGGGTGCGAAGGAGGCGGGGTATTTGGCGACAGCCGAACCCGACCCCCTCGTCAGTCAATTTACGCCTACTTACGGGATGGTTTTAAACTTACTCCAAACCCACAATCTTGAAGAAGCACGGGAATTGGTCGAACGTAGTTTTGGGCAGTTTACCGCATCACTTCATCTCCAACCCCAAGAGCAGGGAATTAATGAAGTCAAAAAAGAATTGACCAAACTTCGCGCCCAGTTGAGTCATGTCAAGGGGGATGTATTAGAGGACTATGAAAATACCCATGCACAACTCAAATTAGAACAACTTCAGCTCAAAGATATCCAACTAGATCTCGAAAAACATCTATCTGGGCAAGTAGGTAAACAACTATCCACCGCTTTGACAGGAACAATTCTCAGCCTCAAAGGAAAACATGTTCCGGTAGCGACCCCAATGGCAGCGGTATTAGTGACCAAAATTGCGGGTTCGGGTCATACACCTGGATTAGTATGTTTGAGTCAAGACAATCGGTGGTATGTGGTCAATCATCAAGATGTAGTCGCCGTTCATAAGCATTGGTCAGATTATACGGGCAAACATCGAGTTCCCCCCGTCGTTTCGCTATTACCACCAGAAGATATGCCGCTGAAAGTGGGGCAGGTTCGCAAGGGGCGGGACTTTACGCTCCAAATCGCTCAAAGTATCCCCGACCCCGATTTACCAGTGACAGCGGAGCTGACAGCCCAAGTAAAAACGGTGGCGGCTCTGACATCGAAACTCGAAAAACATCCTGTTTTGGAATGGGGTACTCCTTCCTCGCTGCTCAAACGCTATCGTCGTCAAGCAGTATTAGAACAGGAAATCCAAGCGGAGGAAGATAAACTCAAATCTCAATTGGCTCGACATTGGCAAGAATTTCTCAATCTAATTGAGGTGTTGCGTCAAGTGGGTGGATTGCAGGGGGTGATTCCGACGCAGATTGGGGAAGCAGCGGCGGCAATTCGCGGTGATAATGAGTTGTGGATTGCCCTAGCACTGATGTCTGGTTATTTGGATCCGTTGGATCCTCAGCATCTAGCCGCTGTGATTTGTTCGTTGGTTTCGGAGCCGCCGCGCCCGGATACTTGGATCAATTATGATGCGGCGGATGAGGTGGTGATGACGTTGAGTGCTTTACGGGGAACGCGCAGACAGCTATTCCAGCTTCAACGCCGCCATCAGGTGGCTCTTCCGGTATGGATGGAATATGAGTTGGTGGGAATTATCGAACAATGGGCGTTGGGGGTAACTTGGCCAGAATTGTGTAGTAATACGAGTTTGGATGAGGGCGATATTGTGCGGATGTTGCGTCGTACGGTGGATTTGTTGTCGCAAATCCCCTATGCGCCCCATGTCAATGATGCGCTCCAACGCAATGCGAGAAGAGCGATTCAGTTGATCGACCGATTTCCAGTCAATGAATCGATCGCGTAGGTTGGGTCGATCCTGAGCAACCCAACGCTATGGGGATCTGGGGTAATTCTAAAAAGTCCATATCTTAACCGTTTCGAGTATGGCTAGTGGCATGGGTGAGCACAAGACCGCACGCCAACAGGTTAATTGCGTCTCCCTCTTCTGTCAATATTATCTTTATGAAAAAATCCGATCGATCTCGGCTTTAAATCCAGGGGTAGCCAACTCAGCCATGAGTAAATTAGGTAAAATAGTTAGACTCAAAGAATTCAAGATGAAGATCGCCATATACATATGCGGAAACTGTTAATCTTGTGCTTATTTTGCCTGGGAATCGGATTTGCCATATCCAACTTCACAGGATTGGCAACCAGAGGGGAATTCGACTCCCTCGTCATGGACTTCAAAGATAACTTGTCACCAGGGGAGATCGATCGACAATTGCAGGTATTGACGCAGGAATATCACCTCGCGCCACGGCTAAATAGCGAATTTTCCCAAAAAGAACAGGTATATGTATTTAAAGGCGATCGACCATTATTAGACAAACTGCGGACATCCAATCTGAGCAAAGCGGTAGAATCGATCGAGCCGAACTATATCTATCATGCCTTAGTCGCGCCCAACGACCCTGAATATAGCAAACAGTGGCACCTCCGCAGCATCCACATCGAACAGGCTTGGGAAGAAAATCGAGGTAAAGGCATCACCGTCGCCATCATCGATACAGGCGTGAGCAAAGTTCCCGATTTGGATCAAACAGAATTTGTCAAAGGGTATGATTTTGTCAGCGACAAAGTAAATGCTGATGATGATAACGGACATGGAACTCACGTAGCGGGCACTGTCGCCCAATCTACCAACAATAACTATGGAGTTGCCGGAATTGCCTACGAAGCGAAAATCATGCCGCTCAAGGTCTTGTCAGCTAGCGGAGGGGGCACGATTAGCGATATCGCCGAGTCAATTCGGTTCGCCGCAGATAATGGGGCGAATATTATCAACATGAGCCTTGGCGGTGGTGGTGAAAGCCAAGTCATGAAAGACGCGATCGATTATGCTCACAATAAAGGTGTGGTAATTATCGCCGCCGCCGGAAATGAGAATGCCGAATCCGCATCTTACCCAGCTCGTTATGCCCATGTGATTGGTGTTGGCGCACTCGATGCTCAAGACGAGCGAGCCGAATTTTCCAACTATGGGGCGGGGGTAAATATTGCCGCACCAGGCGGCGGAAATGGCAGTAAAATCTGGCAAGAAACGATCGACCCCGACACCAATACACCCATACTTTCTGGTCTTCAAGGTACCAGTATGGCAGCACCCCACGTAGCTGGTGTAGCGGCTCTAATCGAATCGATCGGTATCACCGCACCAGATGAAGTATTCGCCGTCTTGCAACAATCAGCGCGAAAAATCACATCAGATCCTCAAAACTTTTACGGAGCAGGGCATCTAGATGCAGCAGCCGCCGTCAAACTCGCCCAAAAAGGCCAAATCAGCTTTAATGACTTCTTCCGCTGGTTGCGCGATAATGGTTATCTCAACCTCCGCTTCTGGATTGATGGTGGTGCCGTCGCACTCTTACCTAAACTAGGAATGGTACTAGGTTCTTATATTCTTGCCTTCTTCATTCGCAACTATATTCCCTTTGGATTTCCGTTAGTTAGTGGCATGGTAGCGGGAAGTACTGGATTATTCTTCCTGCGGGGATTTTATATTTTCGATTTGCCCCAAACTCCATTCCGCATCTTGGGTAGTTCTATTCCTGAATTGGGAAATGCCATCTCAGGTAACAGTATTTTAAATCCATTGTTTGCGAGTGTCCTGATTCCGCTACTATTACTGATAGTCTGCTGGTCATATCCCCCAGGAAAATGGTTTTCTGTTGGTACTAGTTTGGGTGTTGCTGCTTGTCTTTTTGTCAGTGCAGTAATTGCTCCAAATGTGTGGCTACTAGGTGATGGCGTTGTTGCCCGCAGTTTCTTGGTAGTGAATGGGTTGCTATGTTTTGGTTTGGCTAGGTTCGCGGCGAGAGGAGATGCTCAAACAGTATGATTACGGTGATTGGTGAAATCGAACACAAAGGCTTTGGTACTGGTGCTTGGGCATTGGTAGGCGAAGATGGAGCGACTTACGAGTTGCTAGATTGTCCCCGCGATTTGCGTGAGGTGGGATTGCAAGTCAAAGTCAATGGTACATTAAATGATGATGTGATGACTCTGGCAATGATTGGCAAAGTCTTGAATGTTAGTTCTTTTGAGATTTTAGAAAGTCGTGCTTAGATAGAGTCGTGTGACTTTCTGTTGGCGCAAAACATGGTATCGATCGGAAATGCGATCGATACTATTTTTAGGATCGATCGCATTTTCAAGAGATCTAGATCCCCGACTTCTCAAAGAAGTCGGGGATCTGAATTATGGCTCCGATTTTCGATCGAAGAAGTCGGGGAACAGAAAATTCTGACTAGCTCTCTTCAGTTGCTGTAGCTTCATCACTAGAAGTCTCTTCATCGACTTCTGTGGCGGCTTCCTTGATGACTGGAGGTGGTGTTTTACTGGGTTTGGGGCCGCGCATCAATGCGAGGTTTTCTGGTGCTCTGGGTTCATCTCTTTTGGAGTCTCTTTTACCCTTTTCCCCACCACGGCTCGAACTACTCTTCTTACTTGGTGCTTCAGAAGGTTTGGGGGTATTATCGCCATCAACTGGTGGATTTTGACGATCGGCTTTCTTGATTGGACGTTCTGCCATTGTTCGGTTTTGAATTATTACTTGTATCTTCTGCGGTAAGGGCGCAATTTTTAGACTCGTCAACCATGCCCGAACTGTCATCTACTTTACATTATTTCGGACAATCTCGATCTCAAATGTTCGGATTTTACTCTAATTCACGACAGCAACGGACTTGTGACGATCGACACTAACTATGGTTACAACTATTGCTATGATTGATTTACAACCAAATTTTAGTCGGTTCAGGAAAGATCGCGCCCTCAATTGTATCCGTCAATATTGCTAATTAATATTAATTTATGTCTTTTGCCCAGAGTCTGCGCCAACAAAGCAAAATACCTACTCTATTCGGTAATTTATTGTTTCGGGCTAAAGCAAGTATCTTGCAATTCCGCCGTGGTTGGCAAAATTGGCGCGGTGGGCAGGTAAAATGGCCACAAGGATCTCAACTCGATAGTGCCCCGACTTGTGCTAGCTCCCAAACCGCTCTCTGGGTGGGTGCGAGTGATGGGGAATGGAGTTTGCAAGCGGGGAAAATCCATAATCTACGGCGGGCAATTAGAGCTATTAATGGGATTGAAATTCCAGCGGGGGAGATATTTAGTTTTTGGAGTCAAGTCGGACAACCTACCGTATGGCGGGGTTTTGCAGTTGGTCGAGAGTTGCGAGAGGGTTGTATTATTCCTACAGTGGGCGGCGGGTTGTGTCAATTGTCGAACGCGCTTTATGATGCAGCTTTGCAATCGGGTTTGGAAATAGTCGAGCGTTATGCTCACAGTCAAGTGATTCCTGGTTCTCTAGCTGAAATCGATCGAGATGCGACGGTATTTTGGAACTATATTGACTTAAAATTTAGGGCTAGTGGAGATCTCAGAATTGAAGCGAGGATGGACGATCGAAATCTGATCGTCGAGTTCAAAACTTTATCACCTCAAACTGCTCCCACTGCTGCCCCATCTCTACCTTCCCCATCAGCCGCTCCAACGCCGCACAATTGCCTCTCCTGCGGTGTCACTAGCTGTTTTCGCTCCCAGGTACAAAATCTCTCGATTCAGGGGCGCACGGGCTATTTGGTTGATGATTATTGGCCGGAATTCGATCGATATATCCAGGCAGTTCGGATCGATCGAGATATACTATACTTACCGATCGATGGTCGAAGATTCCACAAGCAAAACTATCGTTGGAATCTGACTGGATTTGCCCGCACTCCACAGCAATGGGGATTTGTTCTCAATCGAGCCTACAAATCTCGTCGTTTAGCCAGACAAGGATCTGCACGTCAGCGGGAATTAATGGCTCAATCGCGCCAATTAGCCCTGAATTATGGCAAAACGCTAACCCCCGAAACCACTCACCTCGTTATCGCTCAAAGTTTGCTACCGTGGCTATGGGAAGCTGGATATTTGGGCGGTAGGACTTTTGATGTATTATTGACGACGTTACCGATTGAGTATTTGCAGGTTAGGTTAGATTTGGCAGCCAAATTTCATCCGACTAGTTCGACGCTTGGAGATTTTCGCGCACCTGCTGATGTTGCAACACTGGAAATATCCGCCCTCAATTGCGCTCGGAAAATAATTACCCCCCATCGAGATCTGGCGAAGTTATTTCCATCCAAGACGGAATTGCTCGATTGGGAGCTACCGACACCATTGGATTTACCCAAGATCGATCGAGATCGAACTAAACCGACGATCGTTTTACCCTGTTCTAGTCTAGGGCGTAAAGGGATCTATGAGTTGCGATCGGCAATAGCGGGGATGGATCTAAAGCTAATTATTGTGGGTAGTGAATTGGAAGATCCAGGATTTTGGGATGGGTACTCGATCGAGTATAGTCAAGCATATTATCCTGCGCTGCAACGGGCGAGTGCGATCGTCTTACCTGCATGGGTAGAACACCAACCCCGTCGGCTCTTACAAGCCATTGGGGAAGGCATTCCGACGATCGCATCTGAGGCTTGTGGATTGCAACATCTGGCGGGAGTTGATACGATTAGCATCGGCGATATTCCAGCTCTACGCGCAGCAATTTTAGCATCGATCTAGCTACCGTAAGGGCTTCCAGCTAAACTGACGATCGCCGCCTAATTCTACCACCACTTTGACTCTAGGTTCGATCGTCGGTAATTGCGCCAAATAAGCCAATTCCTGACTCGATAATACTTGCCCATCAATGAGCCACACGATCAACCCCTTCGATGTGGGGAGGAGATGAGTCAGATGAGCATCGAGAATCGGCGGCACAAAATAGGTGCGAATATCTGTTTTGCCTAGATGAGCTGGGCGCACTCCGTGTACTTCCGTCAAGAAAGCTGAGATATCACCCAAACCTCTAGCCGATAGAGAAATACTCTCATATCCAGTCGCCCGCAGTCGGCGCAAATATCTACCTTCATAACCACCTTCTAGAGGAGCATATACGCCCAAAGCTCCAGTTTGTTCTAAGTCGCGGATGAATGGTTTACCAGTCGTAAGTAAGGGCACAGTCTCGACATCCTTTTGAGTGGATACAATGGGGAAGATCTATCCCCATCATAATTATGCCATGGCTGAGGCCGATCGCTTCAACTACTCATATGCGGGCCGCTCTTTCAAGCGTTGCATATAATTCATGACGTTGGGATAGGGCGCGAAATCAAATTCTTTCAAGAGCATCGGCACATAGCCCAGCAATGAGCCTACCGCAACATCCGCCGCCGAGAAAGTTTCACCGATTAAGTAGGGCTGACTGCGGAGGATCTCGTCGAGTTTACCGAGCAGGTGCGGGGTTTCTTTGGCTTGAAATTGGGGTGCAAAAATACCATCACTGAGGGTAGAATTAGCAAAGATGACCCATTGGTTGACGATCGCCAGTTTTTCTGGTGTATCGATGATTGGATCGTATTTGCTGGCTAAGTAGCTTAAAATTGCGCCAGATTCCCAAAGGATAAAGCCATTGTCATCGATCGTCGGAACTTTGGCAAAAGGATGGAGGGCGAGGTATTCTGGTTGGAATTGCTCGCCTTTGCGGATCTCTACCAGGATAAATTCATAGGGGAGATGAAGTTCTTCTAGGTACCATTTGACGATCGAGGCGCGACTAAAGCCACTTCCATAGAGTTTAATCATCGAAAATCTCCGCAATTAATAGTTCGTTTGTATTGTATCACCATTCGATACCCCGAACTATCTTTGCACGCGAGAGATTAATCCAGAATGTTTTCGCCATCATAGATGAGAGCGCGAAGTTCGCCACAATTACCAAATTCTTGGGCGGATCCTGTTTGAAACAGGATTTCAGTGGGTTTGGGGGTGACGATTGCCAGATCGTCAAAAGCCCAACAACAGCCGCATGATTTGGCTAAATCGATGAGTAGATCGATCTGGGGAATATTAATCCCAATTTCTTGGAAATAATCAAAATAACTCAGATAAGCAACTCGATGATCTTGGAGAGCCGCAGGTAGAGATTCTGGATCTAATAAGGGACATACTTGGAGAATTTTGGCGATCGAAACTCGGTTTAAATAATCGCCGAGTGGATCGAATGAGATTGTTGGCGAACCACCAACAATCTGAGCGCGGGGATTGGCATCAGCCATGACTATTTGAATGAATTCTGGATCGATTTTACTTTCGATCTCTTGATTGCAACCATCCCAAATCCGACTCAAAATAATGCTGGCGACATCTTTTAGATCTGGACGATTGACTAAGATACTAATTGCTATGAGTGGATTTTCAGCCCAGAGAATTCGTGGACGACCTAAACCAGCATAGGCATAGCAATTGCGAATTGTTCGTTCGGCTTCAGGTCGATCGGTGGTTGAGTCGGCAAGAATTCGTTCCCATTTCACTCTAATCTGAGCAAGGAAACTTAGCTCTAGTTTAACTAATTTTCGCCGTTCAGTAGATCGTTTAGTTATGTCGATCGAAATCGGCTTGTTTTTTTGCTTTAAGACTGGAAAATCGAGCGATATCATAAAAATTTTATGCTAACTGACTGGAGAAAGAATAGTATGTATATTTACGTTATTTATGCTAACTAGGCTTCGTCACTACTCAAAATATTCACATCACCATAGATAATCGCGATGATTTCGCCGCGACGATTTATCTTAATCTTTGATGGCTTGGGGGTGAGAATAACGAGATTAGAAAATGTCCAGCACCAGCCGCAAGACTTGGCTAGATCGATCGGCAGTTGAATTTCAGGTATCGCTAATCCGATCCGCAAAAAGTAATCAAAATAACTCAAGTCAGCGATTCGGTAGTCTTGATGCGGCATCGGAACATTTGCTGCTGCCAGATCGATATACAGATCGGATATCTGCTTCATCATTACTTCATTCAATCGATCGGCAACTGCCGTAATTTGACGAACACCTTTCGGAGTTCTAACTAGATAACTAGGACTAATATGAGCTAGAACACTAGCCGTAGATTCAGGATCGATTGTTTGTTGGATAATGAGTTCGCTCTGGTTCCAAAGTTGGTTGGCGATCGCTCCAGATACATTGACTAGATTTCGATGGTCGAGCAAAATTTTAATCGCATTAATCGGATGAGCTGCCCAAATTACATTCGGCGCGTTCAATCCCGCGCACCGATAGCAAGCTTTAATTGTCGTTTCTGCTTTGGCTCGATCGGTTTTGTTGTCACCTAAGATAGCTTGCCACTCGCTTTTCACTTGGTCGATGAAATCAAGTTCTAATTTAACTAATTTACGCTTCTTGACAAAAATATCATTAAAATAGCCAGAAAAAGATCCACCAGCCTTAGTTTTGTCGCGGGCATCTAGTGATAACATATAATTAGATATATCTACCGATGTTTATCTCTCGATTCTAGCTAGCAATAGGGCCGATGGTAATGGTCAATTTGGCTGATTGTGTCGATCGATACACAGCATATTTTGCTTAGAGCTTATTTGAAAATTGAAATTTGCCCCTGATTGTTTGGAGGCTACCCCAACGCACTTTTCCCTATCCCCTATCCCCTATCCCCTATCCCCTATCCCCTATCCCCTATCCTGTGAATTCTGCTAAGACTCTGCTTCGTCGTCAATTTCTCCAGCAACGAATCGCTCTAACTTCGGAAATTTGGGCGCGGCAGAGCCAGCAAATCTGTATTCGGCTCCAAAATTGTGTGCAGTTTCAACAAGCGCAGACGATTCTGACTTATTGCAGTCATCGTCAAGAGCCAGATTTGAGTTATTTGTTTGAGCACTCCGATCGGCAATGGGGGCTACCTCGCTGTGTGGGTAAGGATCTATTCTGGCACCGCTGGGAGCCTCCCCAACCGCTGTTACCTGGGGCTTATGGTATTTTGGAGCCTAGCGCAGATTCGCGGCGGCTAGAGGCTGCGGAGGTGGATTTAATGTTGGTTCCCTGCGTGGGAATCGATCGATCTGGTTATCGGTTGGGTTATGGTGGGGGTTATTATGACAGGCTGCGGGCAAATCCGTTGTGGCGAAATGTTCCGACGATCGGCATTGGGTTCGATTTTGGCTATGTGGATGTGTTGCCGATCGAACCTTGGGATCTACCGTTGGATGGGGTTTGCACGGAATTAAGATCGAGGGATTAGGGATTGGTTTTTAAAAATAAAACTCTTGAAATCCGCATTCCATCGTTACTACCCGATCGTGAGACGATCGAACAGAGCTGATTGTAAGATGTAAATCTTTTATTGTAGGTTGGGTTGAGGAATGTTCCCTGCTTTGCCTCTCCGTTAGGGGATAACTCAACATCTCTAGGGGGTTGGTGGGGTTAGTTGGGTTTTGCTTGAGCGCAACCCAACCTACGATTTTCGACGGTTCAAAAGATTTGTCAATTAACCAGGTGTTAGAGATAAATTATTGAGGTTTTCTCGACATTGCTCGATGACTTGACGAATGGCGACTTCTTGGGCTTCGATACTTTCGGTGAGTTTGAATTGAACTAGTGCCCGCGTCAGATTATGAGTGGGATGTTTGACTTTAAAATAAATATTACCTGCTAAATGGTCGGTAAAAAACCGTAAGCCTAATTCAAAGGCAATTAGACGAATCCCATCGAACATGTACTCATAATCGCGATCGGTTAAAAAGGTTTGGGCTTGGGAAATATACCCATCTAACATGGCTCGACACATCTCAATGTCAAATTCTACGGCAGCCCATTGTTCTGTCTCTTCACCAAGGGGATTGCAACCCGATCGCAAACAATCGCCGATGTCATATTGTACCAGTCCTGGCTTGACTGTATCTAGGTCGATCGCGCCGATCGCTCGTTGGGTGGTGTTGCAGATCAACACATTATTGACCTTTGGATCGCCGTGAATTGGTCTTAATGGTAGTTTGCCATCGTTTTTGGCATTTTCGAGCACATGCGCCCATTCCTGGCGATCTTTGACAAATTTCAGGCAATAATCCACCAGAGGATCCCTAGACTCGGTATACCCAGCTAAAGTAGTCTGATAATTTGCGAGATATTGGGGGGTAATATGAAATCCTGGTAAAGTATCAGCCAATCGAGCTGGATCTAAATCCCCGATCGAATGATGAAATCTACCTAATGCATAACCAACTTCCCACCCATGTTTGATATCCTGAATGGTATCGATCGTTCTGGAATCATCAATGAAACTAATCGCCCGCCAATAGGTACCATCCGGCTCTACCCAATGATCCTGGTTGTCAGCAGTCAAAAGCACGAGGGGAACTTCCCACCGTCGCTCTAAATCTAAGGGTTCGCTGTTTAACTTGTCGCAAATATGTTGGGTACAAATCCGCATATTTTGCATCACCAAAGTAGGTTGCAGAAAGACACGAGTATTGATCCGTTGCAAGACAAAACAGGGATCGATGCCGTCAGTCATGGTGACAAGGAATGTATCGTTGATATTGCCACTCCCAAAGGCGCGCACTGTGGTTACTCTTCCTGAATGGGCGAATTGTTGAGCGATATTAGTTAGACGACGAAGATCCATTTTTCCACCTGGCAAATAACACCATCTAATTATCGCTCAGTCGGTGCCGATGGTTTGTTTTGGAGTGAGTCAACCAGGGATTTTTCTTCGAGGGCGAGGGCGTTGTGTTCGTTGACCATTTGATTGTAGTTATCATTTTGCTGGCGGAGTTCGCCGACTAGACGATTATAATTTTCAACTCGATCGTTAAACCGCGCCACGAGGATATTACTGTCAGCTTGGGAATTCGCGGCGATTGAGCTTTGAAGTGAGTTTCGTTCTGACTGGATGTTAGCAGCTTCTGTATCGACTTGTTGCCCCAACTGTTCCATCATTAGTTTTCGACTGGCTAGTTGTTGGGTGAGAGTCTTTGCCTTATCTCGTAGAGAGGTAAATACGCCTTCATATTGTTCGGATAGAGCGACGATCGCCGATCGGTTGTTAAAATAGGTGCGGTAGTGCTCTTCTAGTTCCCCACCGATATCGCGCACCTCGGTGGCTAAAATAGAGTGTAGCTCAGTATTGACCGATCGTGGATCTTGGGCGTTGTATACGCCAATTAGGTTGCGAATCCGTTGATTTTTGAGTTGCTTAAATGCTGACTGTAATTTCTCATTGAGTTGGTTTTGCTGCACGAGTGATAATCTGTCGTAAGCAACGTGCAACATTTCATGGGCAGCCGTGACTTCCATCACTCCTTCCAACCGAGGATCGGGAATTGATTGCAAGAAAATCCCTTTTCCGGTGACATAGCACCCCAAAACTACTGTGTGCTCGGTGTTTTTGCACAGATTGAGTGCTGATTTTCGTGCTTCGATGTGGGGGTTGTTGACGTAAAACAATCGCCGCGCCGTATCTGTCATGGTGGTGACTGTGGCTAGTCTGGCGATCGCTTGGGGAGGTTGATACTGGACTAGTTTTGCCCAGTCTTGGATATCTTGAGTGTACTTGAAACCAACGATCGCGATAATT
Source organism: Chamaesiphon sp. OTE_70b_metabat_96 (assembly GCA_031376885.1). Lineage (GTDB taxonomy): Bacteria > Cyanobacteriota > Cyanobacteriia > Cyanobacteriales > Chamaesiphonaceae > Chamaesiphon. The sequence goes on from JANMEL010000127.1 coordinate 13,531, forward strand.
ACGATAATTGCATTCCTAAGGTGCCGTTTTAACCCTACCATAGCTGATGAAGTGCGATCGCTTTACTCAACACCATCATAATCTACTGTTAGGGCGTTGGCTAGATCGTTGCTGAGATTGGGGATTCGGAAAGGTTCAAAGCTGTTTCATTTGGTGGGGCGTTGGGGTAGATCGTTGCTGAGATTGGCGATCGTGATAGGATGATGACGATCGGTTGTCTAGATCGTAACATCAACTAAATCTAATCTACTTTTCTATGAGAGTTGTAAAAATCGCTTTGACTATACTCTCGATCGCCGTATTGACCCCTCAATCGTCGATCGCTAGCCCAAAAGATTCAACTGGGTTAATATTAGCTCAAGCTCGATCGCAAACTAATAGTTCAAAATCTGTAGGTGTCCGTCAGTATTTTTTGGATCTACCGAATGAGTACTTAGGATTAGATCGATCGACTCGAATTAATGCGATCGATTCATTTCGTTCTGACTTCGATCGAAATTACCTAGAGTTTACCCTTCCGCTCACTTATATCCCCAAAGAGCTTCATTCTACTCTCACCAAAAGAGTCGGTGAGATAACTCTATTTAAACGAAAAAATGGCAATACGGTTGTAGCTTTGAATAAGGTTCTATGCAATAAATTTAGATTTTGTTCGGGGAATATTTCGCTCTTGGAGAAAAAAGAAGGTACCTGGCACAATGTTACCAAATCTCTATTACCGACTGTTACCGATCGAGAACTAGCAAGTCTTGTTAGTAATAGTGCTAGCGTGCCAAAAGCACCTAAGAATCAAAAAATTGAATTTTACTACGGCTTGAGTGGCGATAAAAAGATTAATATTTTACACGGTACCTGTTTGAGCGATGATTGTATGAGTCTTTCCGCGCTCAAAACATTTGAATGGAATGGCAGCAAATTTGTTGTCTACAATTATCCCGAAAGTCCATAGTTGGATTCTGGATTTTGGACTAGAAGCAGCAAGGGTTCAAAGCTTTTCCCACCGTCAACAAAATTACGCAAGATGCCCGACTTCTTCGAGAGAAGTCGGGCATCTTTCTCCCATGTTTCTAGGGGTTAGCTAAGATTTTATTCTGCCGTCATAGCGCGTAAAATTATTCGACGAAAAACAGGATGAAGATTTAATCCCACTCTCAATTATTAATTGTTAATTATTAATTGTTAATTAATTTAATCATCTCTAATAATTCGGCTTCGGAAATAATTTTAATCCCTAGCTTCTCCGCTTTGGCTAGTTTCGATCCAGCTTTCTCGCCTGCGACTAAATAATTAGTCTTTGCACTAATCGAATCGCTCATTTTACCGCCATGCTGCTGAATCAAATCTTTAGCTTCATCACGTTTGAGAGTTGGTAAAGTTCCCGTGACGACGAAAGTTCGATCGGTAAATATACCTGGAGTAGCATCAGCATCTAATTCTACTCGCTCTTGCTCCAACTGCAATCCAGCGGCTTTTAACCTGCCGATTAGCTGGATATTCTCAGGCTGTTTGAACCAACTACTCACAGATTGAGCAGTCTCAAAACCCACCCCGTAAATACCTTCCATTTGAGCGGTAGTAGCTTGAGCAAGTAGATCGATCGAGGGAAACTTATCCGTCAATATGTTAGCACCATTATTCCCAATTTGACGAATCCCCAAACCATATAATACCCTAGCCCAAGGTCTAGATTTTGACGACTCGATCGCCTCAATAGTTTTGCTCGCCGATTTCTCGCCCATCCGCTCCAATGTCATCAATTTCTCGATCGTCAAATCGTATAAATCTGCAACAGAATTAATAAATGAACGATCGACTAATTGCTCCACCAATTTCTCGCCCACACCATTAATATCCAACGCATCTCTACTCACCCAATGCACGATTGCACCCTTGAGCATCGCCGCACAATGAGGATTGATACACCGCATCACCGCCTCACTCTCTAGCTTAACGACTACAGAATCGCATACAGGGCAATTACTGGGCATTTTAAAGACTAAACTCCCCAAAGGGCGCAATTCCGTCAACACCCGCACGATTTCGGGGATAATTTCCCCCGCCTTACGGACGATTACAGTATCACCGATTCTAATATCCAACTGAGCGATGCGATCGCCATTATGGAGCGTTGCCCGCTGAACTGTAGTTCCTGCCAATTGTACTGGTTCGAGGTGCGCCAAGGGCGTAATTGCCCCCGTACGTCCAACATTTACAACGATATCCAATACCTTCGTCGGGGCTTCCTCCGCCGCATACTTCAAAGCTACTGCCCAACGGGGAAATTTATTCGTAAAGCCTAATTCTCGTTGCAAAGAGCGTGAATTGATTTTTACCACAACTCCATCAGTCATATAGGCTAAATCTAACCGCTCGGTATTCCAGCGATCGTAATAAGCACCCACCGCCACTAAATCGGCGCACAATGCCATATGCGGATTGACTTTAAACCCCATTTGTTGGAGCAATTCGAGGGATTCCCAATGTTTATTGAGACTATTTTCATCGGGGAGATGGAGAGTATAGGCAAAGAAATCTAATTTTCGTCGAGCCACCATTTTGGGATCCAATTGTCGCAAAGCACCCGCCGCCGCATTGCGGGGATTTGCTAATAGTTGTTCTCCTGTTTGTTGACGCTCTTGATTGAGTTGTTCAAATACAGCTAATGGTAAGAATGCCTCGCCGCGAACTTCAACTAATGGGGGTGGATTGTCAATCTTTAATTTGAGCGGAATCGATCGAATGGTTTTCACATTCTGCGTAATATCTTCCCCCGTATCCCCATCGCCACGAGTCGCCCCTCGCACTAATAAACCATCTACATATGTCAGCGCGATCGCCGAACCATCGATCTTCAATTCACACACATATTCAGCACTATCCTTTCGCCCTACATGCCGTTGCCAACCCTGTTCCCATTTGCCAAATTCTACCAGATCGAAGGCATTTTCTAGACTATATAAAGAGATATTATGCCGAACAGAATTAAACCCCGCAGCAGGGCGTTCTCCGATTCTTTGGGTTGGACTATCTGAAGTAATTAGATCGGGATATTCAGTCTCCAATTCTTGCAACTGGCGATACAATCGATCGTATACCGCATCTTCCATCGTCGGATTGTCCAAAACATAGTAAGCATAACTAGCTGACTGAAGTTTTGTTCTCAGTTGTTGAATCTGGGTGCGAATTTCAGGAGTCATAATTATGGGTTGTATTAAAAAATAAAAAACTCAGGTACTTCTCTAAACTTAATTATTAATTATCAATTATTAATTAACTCGGATAGTCATGTCGAACAAAAGGTAGATCGATAATTTCTCCATCTACATTGTCGATCGATACTTTCAAGCCTACTCCCCCAACCTTCGATCGAACATAAGCTAATCCGATTGCCCCTGCATCAGTTGCAGTACAACTAGTTAAAATGCCCACCTTTTCACCATCAATGGTTAATGGAGTACCAACAGGCATAGATACAGCCAATTTAATTCCCCACAAATACTGTTTGACACCCTGATAAGTATTGAGTCTAGCGATCGTTTCTTGACCGATATAACAGCCCTTATCAAAAGAGATCGTGTTCCACAAACCCACTTCTAAGGGGTTATAATCCTCTGTTAGTTCGGCATCGGGTTTTGGTCTACCTTGTTGAATTCGGAGGACTTCCCAGGCATTTTCGCCCAGAGGAATTGCACCCAATTCTGTTAATTGTTGCCATATCCCAGCAGCTCGATCTCGATCGCAAATTAATTGATATCCAACTAAACCTAATTCAGTGCCGATAATAATTCGAGTTTCGATCCCACCGATCGAATCTAGTCGGTGAGAAAATAGCGGCAGATCCGCCAAACCTTCACAACCCAATTGATTTAATATCCGCTCACTTTCTGCACCCATCAACGTAAAACTAGCCATGCGATCGGTCAAATCTACCAGCGTTACTCGATCGGCAAAAAAGATATAGCGATCGAGCCAATCAAATAAATACTTCCGTCGATTAGGCGATACAATTAATAGTACTTCATCATCTAAAATCAATCCAGTAGCTAGATCGATCGTCCTCGCCGTCGAAGTCACAAATACAGTATCACAACCTTCCCCAGATTTGCGACTTTCAAAATTCCCAGTACTTTGATTGTGCAAAAATCGCAACCGATCTCGATCGCCAACCAAAATCTTCCCCCAATGTGACCGATCGTAAATTGCTACACTCGAACGCGCAGCTTCTAAGGCGATCGAATCATTGCCAAAAGTCAAAGGCACCTTTCCATCAGGATCGAAAATCGCCCCCCGATCGATCTGAATTGCTGATAAGTCGATCGAAATCATATATATTTTCACCAATTAGATATTATTAATTTAAACATATAAACTAGTCCCAACGGCACAACTTATTGAGGTAGACTAGCAAAAATACTCGCAACTACTCCCTCGGCTTTATCATCCAACCGTTGCCAATCCACATCCCTGGCCGCTAGATCGATTAGACTGGTGTCTACTGCCACTACTCGAGATTCTCGCTCGCCACTACTACCATCATAACCCTGAAAGCACACCCGATAGCATAAATCCCAAATCTCAAATTTTACCTGACGATCGTTCGATTGTAGACAAAGATAATGAGTCGGGTGGGGAATTTCCGCTTCGATATAACTAGCTTCCCAACTAGAAACATCCGAATATTGGCGAATGAGATCGATAATGCGAATATAAATCGGCTGCATCAAAAACTCCGCTTGTTCCCAAGCTAATTCATCAGTAAATTTAGGAATCATGTTTAAAATTTCTGGCGATCGCCAACAGAGGCTGGTTGAAAAAAGCGCAGATATCCTCAGTTTGTCGATCTGAGTCACTACTAAGGTCGATTTTAGGTTAGAATATCAATCGGTAGCTAGTATAATTAAAAAATTATAATGTTTGGTGACTTTTTGGAGAATGTGGGGCGTTACCCGCGCTACTTTATTTCAATTATCCTGGGGATCTTTATCTCCACCTTTAGCTGGCTCGAACCACTTTTAAAGCGTCCAATTACAGCCGTAGCGGTAGTTGGCTTTGCCGTCGGGACGATAGTTACAGTGGCATTGACCCTGAAAGCCATGCTGGGCTTTACACCCATGACCTAGATTTGAGATTATTTTCCCCATCAACTAGTTTGAAGCTAAAAGAATTATGGCTAACGATCGTCGGGTATCGCGTGTTGCAGAATTAATCAGACGCGAAGTCTCTCAGATGATCCTCTCCGATATTAAAGACGATCGGGTAGGGGCGGGAATGGTGAGCGTCACGGCAGTAGATGTGGCTGGAGATCTTCAGCATACCAAGATTTTTGTCAGCATCTATGGTAGCGATGAAGCCCGCGCGGAGACAATGGAAGGACTCAAATCGGTGACAGGATATGTGCGTAGCGAACTCGGTAAACGGGTGCGGCTACGACGTACGCCTACAGTATTGTTTGTCGAGGATAAATCATTCGATCGAGCAACTCATGTCATCTCCCTGATTAATAAAATAAGTCAAGATCGAGCTGACTCACCGCTAGATCCAGACACAGAATTAGAATTTGTACCCAGTGCCGCACCAGAAGATTAGTCTCGATGGTCAGTTTTCAGTATTTCAGTTCGCAAAATGTCGCTAGATGAACTCAGGGCGGGCACAAGGCAACTGGGCGGGTGACCCGATTCGTGACACGCCCCTACGCAATTAATCTGTAAGGGCGTGGTCTTCTTGTGCCCGCCCTGTTCTAATTCACCAGCCAATCTTTATCGCCCCATACCAATATATTGAAAATCGATCGAACTCAACAACTCGGCATCTAGAAAATTACGGCCATCTAATATTATTTTACCCTTCATTAGTTTACCAATCTCTCGATCTGGCATATTTTTAAATTCTGGCCATTCTGTAACTAATATTAACGCATCGCAACCATCAGCTAGAGAATGAAGATCTGGTTCGATCGATACACCCTCGATTTCTGTATTTTCTAGTTTAGATATCAGCGGATCGTAGGCTTTGACTTTAGCACCCAATCGATTCAATTCCTTAATCAAATCTAGAGCTGGAGCATCGCGCATATCGTCGGTATCTGGTTTGAAAGTTAGCCCTAATAAACCGATTGTTTTGCCTTTGAGAATCTTTAGTGCATGTTGCAATTTATCGATGACAACTAATCGTTGACGTTTATTGACAGCAATTGTCGCTGTTAATAACTGCGCGTCATAACCATAATCTTCTGCTGTTGTCAATAATGCCGAAACATCTTTGGGAAAACACGATCCACCCCAACCAATTCCAGCATTGAGAAACTTACCACCAATCCGTGAATCTAGACCAATTCCTTTAGCTACTTGAGTGATATCTGCACCCACTCGATCGCAGATATTCGCTACTTCATTAATAAAACTAATTTTGGTGGCTAAAAAAGCATTTGCGGCATATTTAATCATTTCCGCAGAACCTAGATCGGTAGTTAATACTGGAACTGGGGGCTGATTTTTGTGCTCGGAATATTCTCGATCGACAATTGGCGCATATAATTTTTGCATCAATTCGATCGCATCTTGACTACTACTACCCAATACGATTCGATCGGGATTAAATGTATCATAAATTGCTGAACCCTCACGCAAAAATTCGGGATTACTTACTACATCAAATCGAATATTTTCACTATCCTTGTTTTGCTCGGTGAGCGGAGCCGAACCGACCAAAGTCGAACCGACTAAAACTGGTTGTTTACTGCGTTGTGCGATCCCATCAATCACCAGCATTTTGACCCAATCACCAGAGCCGATCGGCACTGTAGACTTATTAACTATCACCTTATAACCACCATTGAGATGTGCGCCAATTCCTTTGGCTACCGCTTCGACATAACGGGTGTCGCTAGAGCCATTTGGGAGCGGTGGTGTACCGACAGCAATGAATAAAATCTCCCCATGTTTTACACCCATACCGAGATCTGTCGAAAACTGAATTTTATCATTAGCGATCGCTTCAGTCATCAATTCAGATAAACCTGGTTCAAAGATGGGTGATTCCCCAGACTGCATCAGGCGAACTTTTTCTTCATTATTGTCGATACAGACAACATCATGGCCAATTTTCGCCAGACAAACACCCGTTACCAAGCCCACATAACCAGTCCCAATTACACAAACACGCATCAGAATCAACCTCCAATATTATTATGCCAATTAATTAATATAGATCTAAACTTTCAGCCGATCTTCTCTGCGCTGTTTGAAATAATCGATCGTTGACTTCAAACCTTCGTTCAAATTCACAGTTGGCTCCCAACCCAAGAGACTTGTTGCTTTGGTAATATCTGGACGACGACGACGAGGATCGTCTGAGGGTAAGGGTTTGAAAATTATTTCTGAGTCTGGATTAATCATCGATTGAATCGCCGCCGCTAGTTGGGCGATCGTATATTCCTCTGGATTGCCGATATTGACTGGATAACTATATTCACTATTCATCAACTTGACAAATCCAGTAATCAAGTCTGATACATAACAAAAACTCCTAGTCTGGTCGCCATCGCCATAGATAGTGAGGGGATTTCCTTCCAAAGCCTGTACGATAAAATTGCTAACTACTCTGCCATCATTTTCCAACATTCTGGGGCCATAAGTATTAAAAATTCGCACTACTCTGACCTCCAAATCGTGCTGACGATGATAGTCATAAGTCAAAGTTTCAGCGATCCGTTTGCCCTCATCATAACAAGCTCTAATGCCGATCGGATTGACATTTCCCCAATAATCTTCTCGCTGCGGATGGACATCTGGATCTCCATATACCTCACTAGTTGAAGCTAGAAAAAATCTCGCCTTGATGCGTTTTGCCAATCCCAACATATTCATCGTACCGATGACACTAGTTTTGACTGTTTTGATCGGATTATATTGGTAATGGATGGGAGAAGCCGGACAAGCTAAATGATAAATTTGGTCTACTTCCAATCTAATTGGTTCGGTGATGTCATGACGAATGAATTCAAAATTTGGATGGTTAAACCATTTGAGAATATTTTGTTTATTTCCCGTGTACAAATTGTCCAAGCAAATCACATCATCGCCATTGTTCATCAATCGATCGACCAAATGTGACCCCAGAAATCCCGCACCACCCGTCACCAGTATTCGCATATTGTTGTTAAAAACTTAGTTAACTTGTCAGTTTACTCTAATCTGATGCTGCCGATCGATCCAGAGATCCAGCCATTACTCGCCATCGGAGCGAACCCACACCAATTCAGCGTACCCAATCAAGCCGCAATAATACTCAATGCCCATATTTCGATCGACAGATTTATGGAGTGTCAACTTTCCCCACTCGAATCGGTGGAATTCCTGCCAAATCCAGAATCTGCGGAATCAAATCTTCCCGTTTTACTGCCATCATGTGGACACCCTGACATAGCTGGCTGGCTAACTTGACTTGTTCGGCAGCAATTTTTATTCCTTCTAAGAGAGGTTCCTTCGCCTGTGCCAAGCGATCGATCGTATATTGAGGGATATCAACTCCAGGTACATTTCGGTTGATAAATTCGGCATTTTTGGCGGACTTGAGGAGAAAGATGCCCGCGAGAATCGGCTTGTTGTAATTTACGGCGATTCGATCCATGAATTTCGCCAGCAGATCGAAGTCTGAAATTAGCTGACTCTGAAAAAATTGGGCACCCGCCGTTACTTTCCGATCGAATCTGCTCTGTAATCCCGACCAGCTCTTGGATTGAGGGTCTACAGCCGCTCCAGCAAATAGGGTCGTCGCGCCATCGGGTAGAGGTTTGTCGTTCCCATCCAAGCCATGATTGAGTTTATCAACCAACGCCAGCAATCTGACTGATTCCAGGTCAAATACTGCCTTGGCTTTGGGATAATCCCCCGCTGTCATCGGATCTCCTGTCAGTGCCAAAACATTGTGAATACCCAGAGCGTGAGCACCCAATAAGTCACCCTGAAGCCCGATCCGATTGCGATCGCGACAGGCAAATTGACAAATTGGTTCGATGCCATGTTTCATCAAAATTACCGCTGCGGGCAAGGGCGACATCCGCATCACCGCCCGACTTCCATCGGTAATATTCACCGCATGAACTCTACCTTTGAGGCTGCTCGCCATCTCTACCATGTGGCTGACATCCCCACCCTTGGGCGGTGCAACTTCAGCCGTAATCAAAAACTCACCACCAACAACAGCTCGGCGAAAATCATCCATTGTCACACTATAATTCTATATTTTATATGATACCGGAGTGGGGACAATACGGTTTGGTTAAGGATTACTCCTTTGTTCCCCGACAGTGGAGCACACCAAGCAGCGAGACAAGACAGTATAGCAACCGCCAGGGCGGTTAGGACAGATGTAGACGCTTCCGCTCTGGCGGAGGCTACGCCAACAAACCATTAGTGCTTCAGCTTTCCCAAACTGACCCCTGACCCCTGACCTCTGACCCCTGCTATACTAAAATATTACTAATTAGCGTAAATCTGGATTATTTTGGAGCTTTTTCTAATCTTCGTAGTGATAACGAGCTTGCAGAAACACAATTCGATTGTCTTCTGCCTGATAGACTAGTCGATGCTCTAAGTCGATCCGCCGCGACCAAGTATTTACAGCGACATACTTTAATGGCTCTGGCTTGCCGATTCCAGCAAACGGATCGCCATCTAGGATATCAGCCACTAAATCCACGATCCGATCGCCTTTCTTCGGTTCGTATCGGTACCACCAGCGCAAATCTAGTTTGAATTCTGGACTAAAGATAGGAACGAGTAAAATTACCTCTGACTGGATCGCTTCATCATCACTGCTGGCTGATTTCTGCTTACGCTTACGATTCAATCTCCAGCTCCTGTCTCAATTGCTCCAAGCTTTGGGGAATAGCTGCATCGGATTTTGCCCACTCGATCGCACTAAATAATCGTTTGGCATTAGCGGGAGAGCGCAGGAGATATACTGATTCTAACAGGCTAGACAACTCATCAGCGGCGATAAGTGCGACATCTGCCCCATTGCGGCGAGTAATTTTGACGATCTCACGATTCTCGCTGACCGAATCAAGAATAGTCGCTAGGTTTGCGCGTACCTGAGAATAGCTGATTTCTTGATTAATCACTATTAAATTTATTAACTGTACAACTTAATTGTACAGTTAGACTGACCGCCATTGTCAACATTGCTACAAGATGGGTAGCTCACATCTTGCACCAATACTAAAATATTAGTAATTAGCGTAGATCGGGGCGGGCACAAGACCACGCCCCTACAGGTTAATTGCGTAGGGGCGTGGTCTTGTG
>JANMEL010000136.1:0-17379 GCA_031376885.1 Chamaesiphon sp. OTE_70b_metabat_96
CGATCGATACCTGTACCACCATCGATCGAGTAGACTTGAATTTAGCCGATCGAACTGCTAATTTAACGATCGATCTTACTACTGGTAATTTTAGTACGGCAGGGGTAACTGTTACGAATATTGAAGGATTTGGACAACTAACTACTGGTAGCGGTAATGATTCGATCGTTGCAGGTATTTTGAATGACACAATTAGTACTGGTGCTGGCAACGATCTAATTAATGCCGGAGCAGGCAATGACACTATTAATGCTGGTACTGGTAATGATACTATTAATGGTAGTTTAGGTAACGATAATGCGATCGGTGGTACTGGCGAAGATTTACTTATAATTGATTATAGTAATAGTGCTAGTAGCTATGGCATCAGCTATAGTGTCACCGATAATGGAGCTAATGGCTATAGCGGTAAATACTATCAGGGATATGCTAGTTGGTACACTGACAACGAAATAAACTTTAGTGAAATCGAACGATTTAATCTTACTGGTAGTGTGAATAGTGATTATCTCCTCGGCGGTAAAAATAGCGATATTCTCCAAGGCGGTGGGGGAAATGATACTTTGACTGGAGGTAATGGGAATGATAGTTATCAATTCAATGCCAATATTAACTTAGGCATAGATACTATTAATGAAGATATTAATGGCGGAATTGATACCCTCGATTTTAGTTCTACTTCTATCGATATTAATATCGATTTAGCTGAAACTGCCCAGCAATTTGTCACGAATAATCTCAACTTAGTAATTCCAGTCATCTCGATCGAAAATATCATTGGTGGAAGTGGTAACGATCTTCTCGCTGGTAACATTCTCGCCAATGAGATTCAAGGTAAAGCCGGAAACGATGGAATCTATGGGGATGGTGGAAACGATCGATTTACCTATCAGGGTGCAGCACTGACAGGTACGAATACTATTAATAGTCTATTTGGTAAAGATACTATTCTTGACTTCACATCAGGGCAAGACAAATTAGTATTAAGTAAAGCCACCTTTACAGCCATAACGAATAACGGCTCTACCCTAACTAGTTTTATATCCGTTGCTAATGATACTTTAGTTAGTGCTCAAACTGCATCGATCGTCTTTAGTCAAAGCAGTAATAAAGTATTCTACAACCAAAATGGTGCAGGTGTTGGTTTTGGTACTAATGGGGGCGAATTGCTCACATTAACGGATATTACTAGTCTAGCCGCTAGTGATTTTGTGATTATTTAATAGATCGACAAAACCCGCCAACGCGGGTTCATAACCATAGATTTTCAATTATTATTTAGGTGCCAAAAGCTCGATCGCCAACATCACCTAAACCTGGTACAATATAACCAACCTCATTGACATGTTCGTCAATCATCGCAGCATAGATAGTCAAACTAGGATAAGCCTCACTCAATTGCTTCAAAGCCGGAGGTGCGGCGATAATGGCAATAATTCTCACCAAAGCGGGATCTACGCCTCTTTGAGTAAGTTCGGACATTGCTTGCATAATCGTCCCACCAGTCGCTAACATGGGTTCAGCGATGATAATTCGGGTATCTGGATCGAACTTATCTGGGAGCTTATTTAGGTAGCAACTAGGCAGTAACGTTTCCTCATCCCGCACTAATCCAAGATGATATATTGCTGACTCTAACGGTAACACCGATTGAATCCCCTCGACTAAAGTCAATCCGGCGCGTAGAATGGGGACGATCGCCAGTTTAGTTTGAGGGTGGATAAAAGTAACTGTTGTCTCAGCTACAGGGGTTTGCATCGACAACTCGATCGTCGGGAGCCAGTCGCGAATCGCTTCATAAGCCAACCATTTCCCCAATTCTGCTAATGTCTGACGCAGCACCTTCGGGGTTGTCTCGACATTCCGCGCCATTCCCAACCAATGTTGAATCAGTGGATGTGGGGGAACATATACACGGAGTTGGATTGCCATAGGAGTAGGAATGAGATAAACCTTGATTTCTGAAACATCATAACTTGAGCTGGCGATCGATCTTGCCACTAGCTTTGTTTTTATCGAAAATCCGCCCTATGGCTTAGTAGTAGTGCGGAATGATGTAGAAGCTCTGTGATACACTAGACGCGCCTTCAAATCCCAGCTCAACTTAGCTCCTCTGCTGCTGAGGGATTCTAGCTCTTCAGGCGAGATACCTTTGACTTCGCTCAAAATAGCTCCTTTCACTTCTTTGGCTTCACTGAGCTTGATTCCAGTCAAATCGACTCCAGTCAGATTGGCTTCCGTCAAATCAGCTCCAGTGAGAATGGCTCCAGCTAGAGTAGCTCCAGTGAGATTGGCTTTGCTCAGATTGGCTCCAGTGAGATTGGCTTTGCTCAGATTGGCTTTTGTCAAAATGGCTTCAGTCAAATCAGCTTTTGTCAAAATGGCTTCAGTCAAGTCAGCTCCATTCAGCTCTGCTTTCTTGAGCTTGGCTTCAGTCAAATCAGCTTTCTTGAAACTAGTCTTCTTTACCTTGTCTTCACTGAGCTTGACTTGATTGAGCTTGGCTTCAGTCAAGTCAGCTTTGATCAAAGTAGCTTCAGTCAAATCGGCTCCATTTAGCTCTGCTTTCATCAGCTTGGCTTCATTCAGCTCGGCTCGCTTGAGGGTGGCTTTATTCAACTTGGCTCCACTCAAAATCACCTTATTCAATTCAGCGACATTTAGCTCGACTCCATCTAGATTGGCTCCGGTTAAATTGGCTCCATTCAAAGTAGCTCCATTGAGCTTGGCTCCAGTCAAATCAGCTTTAATCAGCTTTGTCTGCTTGACTACTTTTCCCTCCACAAATTCATCCAAGTAGGCTCCATTTAGATTGGCTCCCTTTAGCTCCGCATTGCTCAAATCAGCTCCCTGGAGATTAGCTCTATTCAACTCGGCTTTATTGAGCTTGGCATTAGTTAGATTAGCTTCACGGTAATCGGTGCCATTCAAATTGCTATTGCTGAAATCAGATCCACTCAAATCGGCTCCGCTCAAATTGCCTCCTCTTAGCTTGGTATTCGTCAAATCAGCACCAGTCAGCTTGGCTTTAGTCAGCTTGGCTTTAGTCAAATCAGCACCAATCAGCTTGGCTTTAATCAGAATCGCTCCCTCTAAAATAGCTTCATTGAGTTTGGCTTTATTTAGGATGGCTTCTTCCAAATCGGCTTTAGTCAAATCAGCTCCCGTCAAGTTGGCGGATTCTAAATTGGCTCCACTGAGTCTAGCTTCACTCAGATTGACTTTGTTTAGCTTGGATCCCTTCAGCTCGGCTCTAGTCAGATCCTTTTGAAACAAACGTACTGAGATCAGATCGACCTTGTTCAAGATCGACTCACGCATTTTAGCACCGTCGAGACTGGTTTTGGTCAAGTTGACACCAGTAAAATTCGTTTTATATAAGTTTGTGCGATCGAGGTTAGCCCCTGCAAGTTTAGCATCCGATAGGTTGGCATCGACTAGGTTAGCTCCCTTGAGAGTTGCCATCCGCAGATCTGCTTTACTCAGGTTTGCCCCTTCGAGATAGGCATTTTCCAGCGGTGCGTCTTTGAGATCTCTTCCTGCCAGATTTTCGCCTTTGAGATATTGGCCTATTTTGCGCTGACTAAAGATCCGATACACTGGATCTACAGGCTCTGGTGGTGGTGCTGGTGGCGGTGCTGGTGGTACAGTCTTTTCGGGTTCTTTCTGCTCGCTACTCATCGGAAAAACTCTACTGCTAAGATTTATGTTGACGATCGCCAAACTCGATCCAACCTACCTGACATCTAAACTAAACCATTTACGATCGATATTTCTGCCCCACAGCCTAAATCCAGATCCCTAGATTTCTTGACTCACTGACTTTTTACTCAATTCTTGCTGTGCAGCAGCAGTAAGAGCTTGAATTTCGGCCAAACTGGGTGCTTGTACGAGTTCATCACCACTAGTATTTAACCATAATAAATACTCAATATTCCCCGCTGGCCCAGTTAATGGCGACCAAGTTAAGCCACAATATTCCCAACCCCAATTTTGCGCCTCAGCTAACACCGCTGAAATTGCCCCTGCCTGGGCTGAAGAATCTCTAACCACCCCACGCTTGCCGATCGCGTGTTTACCCACCTCAAATTGCGGTTTAACCAGCAATAAGAGTTCTTTTGGTGGGGCGAGGAGTTCAAATAATGCTGGGAGGATTTTGACGATCGAAATAAATGACACATCTACCACGGCCAAATCCGGTAAACTAACTGGATAAATAACTTTCCCATCCTCCGGCTGAATCGTCGGCTCTCCATACAATTGAGCGGGAGTCAGATGACGAATATTCGTTCTTTCTCGCAATACTAATCGATCGTCAGTGCGAATTTTCCAATCCACCTGTCCATAACCCACATCAATCCCATAAACTTGTTTTGCCCCAGCTTGAAATAGACAGTCAGTAAATCCACCCGTCGAAATCCCGGCATCCAAGCAAATTCGATCGACTGTCTCGATCCCAAATACCTCCAAAGCTTTGACCAATTTTTCCCCACCTCGCGATACGAACCTCGCTCTGGCTTTGACTTCGATGTCAGCGGCGATCGAAATTTCTGTTCCAGCTTTATCCACTATTTCCCCATTCACCCGCACCTCTCCCGCTTGAATCCAGCGTTGAGCTAGTTGGCGAGATTCGCATAAGTTCAGTTCGACTAGTAATAAATCCAAGCGTTGTTTCTTCAAGGGTGGGGATGGTGAGTGATTAGATTAACCATTATCACCCGTTGACGATCGTCTCCGTACCAACGATCGATCGATCTTGAGTGGCAGAGTACAATCGGCACAGATAAGCTTCGATGCAATCGGGTAATTCAGCCACAAAGACTCCCTCAAGAGTATCCGCATTAGGCGAAACCCAATAGCCACTCACGCCAATTTCGACATGCTCCGCATCACAAAGTTCGATCGTCACCGTCTCCACCCGCTCACTCATGAGATAGGCATCTAGGATCGTCAAGTCACAGAGAAGATTTGGCAAGGGGAAGCAAACTCTGGCAGCGATTGCACACAGATGTTCGTAACTATTGCCAAGTTTCACTCGCTGCGCCACCCAATCCTCTAAATTGGCATTTACCAATTCTAACTGTAGGTCTGCTTCTGAGTAAATAAATTTTAACATCGGAAATCGGGAATCGGGGGTAGAAGGTGCAAAATCACTTAGTCGATCGCTAAATTGAATAGCTTGCTCGATCGAACTACTGCTCATCAACAGACCATATCGGAAAGTTGTGAGGAAATTGTGAGGAACCGATCGAGACAATCAGCAGCTCCTCAGCCTTCCGTTCGCCCAAATGGGCTGAAAGTGACTATCCAAAGCTATCCAGGCTAACAAGATCGAGCAGAAATGAGTAGACACGCTGATTAAATTAATATTAAATTTGACAAACATTCCCCATTTATGGCATTTTAGTAATACACTACGATATACCACCCTGTCTAGATTAATTCTCGGAGAAACCTAATGATTCATACGCTCAAACGCACACCAACCACGGAAATGGAAGTAACGAGTATTCGTCTCGAACGCGAACTCAAAGAACGACTCAAAGAAATTTCCGGTCATCAAGGCTACCAAGCTTTGATTCGTGAGGTGTTGTGGAAATATGTCCAACAAAAATCTGGTGATTATCGTCATCGCTTCACCCCCGATGATATCCGCGCTACAGTCACGGCGATCGCCAATACTGAAGAACGCTGTGGGATTACTGGTAAAGTAATTAACCCCAAAGAAGAAATGCTGTTGGGTTTGACTAGCACTGGTGACTTCATTCCCTTGTGTCTCGATAGTCTCACTGCGGTAGTTCCAGCTCCAACACCAGCAGCGTAAGCTGTGAAGTATCGGAGATGTGGAGTTTAAATCCACATCTCCCATTTCGCCCAATTTGACTACCTTTCAAAAATACACCCCCGACTACCTAGAGCAGTCGAGGGTGTATTTGGATCGATCGAATCATACAGTCGCCAGGGAAGTTGAGAGAGATTTAACTCCTCCAACCATTAGATTATCAGCTTCTCAAAGCTGAACCCTCATCAACTAGATATCTCGTTCGCTAATCTCACGAGTCATATGGTCAAAAGGTGCATCCACACAGCTCGTATCGGCGATTCCAGTGGCTGCTAATTGAGCTTTGACCAAATCCTTCATGATTTGAATTCCGCGCACTGTAGGGCCGATTGGCGTACCTAGAGAATTATAGGTTTCCCGTAAGCCTTGCAACACTCGCTCGTCCAAAACATTGGAATCTCCAGCCACGATCGCATAGCTAGCATACCGGAGATAATAGTCCATATCCCGCAAACAAGCAGCGTACCGACGGGTAGTATAAGCATTTCCACCCGGACGAATTAACTCAGGCAATTCCTCAAACAACTGTGAACCCGCTCGTCTAACGATCGCCGCTGCATTAGCATTGATCGCTCCCGCCGCCGCAATTCTCGTGGCACCAGTATCAAAGTAGCTTTTGAGGCTATCTAGTGCATTCCGGTCAAAATAACGACCTGTTATATCGTATGTCTTAATGAGATTTGTAACAGCATCCCGCATGAGATAGCTCTCCCAACCATAATCTTTTATCGGTTTATCAGTATCGCAGATAACTGTTGTCGTTCGGGAGGGTTACGTTACAATTCGTGAGGGTTCAGGGGTCAGGGTTCAGGGGTGAGGGGTGAGTGCCGCTGTTGATGCGGTTGGGTTTCGTGCCTCAACCCAACCTACGAGAGTCTTGTGTTTAATTATTCAGCCTGTGCAAATATGACTTTCGTTGTCTCTATTGGAGGTTTTGATCCAGTTAAAGATTCGTCTGGGCGTAGAAACCAACTTTAATTCTTCAGGGTAGCGCGGCTGGGGATCGTTCTGGAGGACGATCGGTGGTACTGTCGAGGGATCGTAAGCGATTACAGTATCGACGATCCCAGGTCTGTGATTGACTTCTACCTTTTGACCAGGGCGATAAATCGCTCTTTCTCTGCCTTCGTTCCAGTTGTTGCGTCCCATGACTACTACGATCCCCTTTATGATAGATATTAACTTTGCTTATCATAATTCTAATGTGAATATTTACCAAAAGACCATGTTTTGGTCAAATTCGATACATTTTTTTAACATTTCCCGCCCACCGATCCCCGATTACCGAGTATTCCCCATCAAGTACAACAAAGCCATTCTCATCGCTACACCATTAGCTACCTGTTCGGCGATGAGGCTCAATTTGGGATCGTCCATCAGATCTGATGTAATTTCTACACCGCGATTTGTCGGCCCTGGATGGAGGATTTTGACATCTGGCTTGCACAATTTCAATCGATCGCGGGTAATTCCATAGTATTGATGATATTCACGCAAACTAGGTAATAAATTGTCAGTCATCCGCTCTTGTTGAAGCCGTAATGTCATTACAAAGTCGGCATCTTTTAAGGCTGGTTCGATCTCCCAATGGATGAATAAGTTATTAGGGGAGACATGGGAATGACAATAATCTCCAAATTCGATCGGTAGCAGTGTTGGCGGTGCTGCTAGGTGGACTTGAGCACCGCTGGCGGTGAGACTCCAGATATTCGATCGAGCCACACGAGAGTGCAAAATATCCCCGACGATCGCAATTTTCTTATCTTTGAGTAGTGATAAATGGGGATTGTCTCGATCGATTGTCGCGCAAATAGTCAATAAATCTAGTAATGCTTGAGAAGGGTGTTCGTGTTGTCCATCTCCAGCATTTAAAATACCAACTTTCACGCCCATCTCATCCATTGCTCTAGCGATCGCTTGAGGTACTCCCGCTTGTTTGTGCCGGATTACCATCAAGTCTGCACCCATCGCCAAATAAGTTTTGGCGGTATCTAGAATGGTTTCCCCTTTTGTCATTGAGGAAGTCGCCGCCGCAAAATTGAGGGTGTCGGCGGAAAGTCTTTTGGCGGCTAATTCAAAGCTGCTTCGAGTGCGGGTGGAGGATTCAAAGAAAAGATTGGCAACTACGCGCCCTTGGAGGGTGGGTACTTTTTTGACTGGGCGGGATAAGACTTCTTTGAAGCTAGCGGCTGTCTGGAGCACTGTATCATACTCAGTTGGGGTAAAATCCGCCAAGGATAGGATATGTCGGCGCGTCCAAGTCAATGTACTATACTCCAATTTAAGAGGGGTCAGGGGTCAGGTGTCAGGTGCCAGGTGTCTGTAGGGGCGGTTTTATGCTACAGCCTAACGATCGACTAGAGACTCATTCAAACAAAGCCCTCCCCACCAGCAATAGTTAGGGTGCAACGAAATCCTATCATATGGTGGTTATAGATCTAACAGTGGCATTAATATTGCTGGGACGGGAATTAGGATTAGTGCTAGGATGATCAACATCGCTATCCCCAATCCATCCCGCCACGGATTTAGTTCCGAAACGTCATTGAGTGCGGGTTCGTCGATCGCCGGAATCAGTGAGATCGCAATTGCGAGAAAGAGTAAATCTGTATGTCCGACTTCAGAAGACTTGAAGCGAATAAATCCTAAAATTAATAACAGAAATTTACTTAATTGACTGACGATCGCACTTGGTTTTTGACCGAACATTCCATGAACGATATAACCTCCATCCATTCTACGGAGCGGCATCAGGTTGATTGTGACGATCGTTAGACTCAGATAAGCGGCGATAGCAATATGATGTAGATCGATCGCTTTTTCTGGCCCAAATTTATTACCCAATGCTAATTTACTCAGAATTGATAGCAGCAAAGAAAAACGAGGATTGAATGCGTCAAAGCTGAATAATGTGGATTTGAGATCGATCGGCACAATCGTGGAATGTGCCAATCCCCACATCAAAATTGGTAGAGCGATCGCTAACCCCAAACCAGAAGCGACAAAGCCTAAATCAAAAACTGCTTTACGATTGGGCATCGGCGATTGCAATTGTACCAGACAGCCGTATGTTCCGGGCAGGAATGGCAGCGGAATAAAATAGGGTAAGCTACTATCGATCTGGTAAAATCGGGCGACTAGATAACGACCCAGATCCCGAAGCCCCAAAATAGAGATCGTACATACAGCATATGGTAAGCCAGCCCAGACCATCAATTGAACATTTCCAGTTATTTTTGCTAGAGCTGCACCGGAAAATGTCGTCGAAACTATCGCTAGCAACAACAATAACAATGCCGCAGTATACTCGATCCACGGCCTCGATCGATCGGCCAGAACTGGTTGAGCCTGGGGCACCACCGCAAAAAAAGGTTTACCTGTAGATAAACTATACTGAAACAAGATATAAAATCGATCGCCAAATAGTTTTTGGATATTATCCTTGACTGTATTGTATGCAGCATCAGCATCGGTGCGTAGTTTTCCCCGACATAAGACTGCTTGGGGGCGATATTCAATCTTTTCCAGAAAGAATACATTCCAGGGAAAACAAGTCCGTAATGTTGCCTCTTCTGTAGTATCGATCGGGCGTACGGGGATAGCTGTCTCTGGTAATTCGGTATTTTCTGGCACGGGTATAACCTCTTTGTCCATCAGATGACTCTGGAAAATTTACAATATCGATGGGAAGGGGTTTGTTTCTATCTCAGTTTAATCATCATCGATCGATAAAACAAATAAAATATCGACTCACGCACTGGCACTAGAAATTGTTAAAATGTGAATCCTAGCAGCTCCAGCCCGCTCATGCCAGCAGAATCACATTTATCATCCGCACCATTTTCGATCGGCTCACCATCAGTCAAATTGCCGATGGAAATTTTGCCGAGTATTTTTGCGTTTCCCCCGAATCGAGACACATTAGGCGGTACTGCCTACTTGATTGTCTCACCTACAGGTAACATGGCGATCGATAGTCCAGCATGGAACGATACCAACCGTCAGTTTATCGTCGATCGGGGTGGAATTAAGTGGTTGGCCATAACTCATCGAGGTGGGATGGGGAAAGCTGCCATGATTGCCAGCGAATTTGGCTGTGAAACGATCGTTCAAGAGCAAGAAGCCTATTTACTCCCAGACACCAAAGTAACTACCTTCCAGTACAAATTAGAGCTTAGTGAGTCAACCCGGTCGATCTGGACTCCAGGACATTCACCAGGCTCCACTTGTATTTACTATTCTAGTAGTGGTGGGGTCTTATTTACCGGAAGGCATTTATTACCCGATCGATCTGGCGCACCCATACCCCTTCGTACCCCCAAAACCTTCCACTGGCTACGTCAATTGCGGAGTGTCGAGGCAATCTGGCAACAGTTCCCCGCTCGTGCCCCTCTGAGCCATATTTGCCCTGGTGCCAATACAGGTTTGCTTCGTGGCAAAGGCTCGATATCGCTACCCCTGACCCCCGATCCCTAGCTATTGCTGGTGTGGAGGGCTTTGTTTGAATGAGTCTCAAAGTTAATAAATAGTCTGTAGCATAAACAAAGCCCCTACACACACCTGACATCTGACATCTGACCCCTGACCCCTGTTATATTTCTTCCGAGGCTGGATCCCCAATTCTGCTACAGTAAATAACGGTATTCAATTATCACAAAATATTTTAGGGATTTTTAGGAGCATAACTATGGACTTTGATTTTCGGCTTTTAATTGTCCTCGCACCCTTAGCTGTTGCTGGTGGTTGGGCAGTTTTTAACATTTTCCCCTATGCTCTCAAACAAGTTCAGGAACTACTCCGCGACAAAGGTTGAGCAATCGATTGGGTGTAAAGTGTTGCGAAAGCTTCAATTCTAGCGATCGAAATACCCAAACACCCATTATACTGCTCTAAAATGCTTCCAATTGATCCGATCTCAGCCAGATATTCGGCGTTGGTACTTGCCCAAATTTAATCAGGGCATAATCGCCGCGTAAGTCTAGCACTTCTCCTTTGGTTTCAAATAAATAGTTCGGAAATCTAGCATCGCTAGCTTTTGCTTCTAGGCTATTTGCTAGTTTACTCGCGATCGCCTTCACCATATCTCCTTTCTTGACTGCCATACTTTTATCCTATTGTGGTCTGTTATTAGGATACTAGGATTTAGTTCTCATGGGGGCTTTTTTCAACATCGAAACTTGCCAATAGAAATCCGTATTGATAAAAATCGATCTAAGTTGAAACCCCAAAGCTCCGAATCTGCCAAGGTTTAATCGTAAAGTCTACCTCGCCTTGTGATTCTTCGAGTAAATTTACTACTCCATCGATCTTCAATTCTAGATCTCCAGTTAATTTAATCTCGCCTTCGACTCCATGACATTCATAACACCGCAATATCCACGACTGATTTAGATCTGAAGGTTTGAATGCCATTAATACTAGATTCTCCGCCTGTAAGTCGATGAGACTAGCATCGCTGGAAAAATACATATTATCGTTTTTACGGGCTGTTAGAGCTAGTTCAAATACTCGGAGCGGTGAATTGAGTTCGTAGCCTTTTCTAACGGTTTGGGCGGCTTGCCAGGTACCGCTGTGAGGATAAATTGCGTAGGTAAATTCATGGTACCCTCGATCGGCGATCGGATCTGGCCATTTCGAGCTTCTGAGTAGGGTGAGGCGGAGGTAATCACTTCCTGCATCTGCGCCGTATTTACAGTCATTAAGTAGACTGACTCCATATTCGCCGGAGTTGTCAGTGAGATCTATCCATTTGTGGATGGGGATTTCCCATTTGGCTTGCTCGGCGGGGGTTGTGGGTAGAGTTGTGCGACAGGTTGCACCGCAAGCAGTTTCGGATGTGGATCGATCGGCGGTAAGATTTAGGGGGAAGTTAGCTTTAATTAGAATATGTTCGGCTTGCCAATCGACGCTGGTTTTGATGCGGACGATCGATTCATGAGCATCTAGGATATAATCTTGCGTAAATTCGGCTCCAGCTAATGTTCGCACTACTCGCAATCTTTGGCGAATTGCTCCAGTTTCGATCCATTGGATTGATTTTAGTTGGCTAGGGGGCAATATATGTTCGGCATATTTTGGATCGATATTCCACGCATCCCAATATTGCTCGCTATCTTTGAAGGCTTGAAGTTGATTTCCACATGTGAGGATTTGGCGATGGTTGATTTTATCCCAGATGCTGGCGATATCTCCTGTTTGAGGATCTATTTCGATTTCGAGGAATTGGTTTTTAAAAATAAAACCGCTGGAAGGGCGTGTTTTGGTTGGATTTACCCCACCCCAGCCCTCCCCTTGTAAAGGGGAGGGAGTAAGAGCAGGCTTGTTGGCGGTATTTGTTTGAGTTGTTGTGGAGGTGATTTTTACCCCACTCTTCTCTGCTTCGCTCATTATCAGTAGTGAAACTTCCTCCCCTGAAGGGGAGGAAGTTAAAGCCCCCCTTTCCAAGGGGGGTTGGGGGGGTAATTCTAGCGTCTCCACCACGAGCCAATATAATCGATAGCCGACGCTGGGTAAGTCTGTGGCGAGGAATAATAGATTTTCGGTGGATGATTGGCTCGGTAATAAATTTCCGTCAGCATCGAAGATAATCCAAGTGGTTCCCAAATCCCCGACTTCTTGGAGAAGTCGGGGATTTGTTTGAATACTGACTACTTCGGTGCGCTTCCAATTGAGCGCGTTGAAAATCACGATCGGAATTGCGCCCTCTACAGGTGGGGATGGTAGTAAAATGCGATCGCTAATCTCAGCTAAAGCATCGCTAACTATCTGCGTCGTAATTCGTTCGACATTTTCCCAACCTTCGTTGGCGGTAATATATACGGGTGCGATCGCCGTACCCGGAATGATATCGTGAAACTGATTGAATAGGGTTTGTTTCCAGGCGACTTCGATTTGGCTGCGGGTTTCATCTGGGTAAGCTCGTTTGGTAACTATACTCGCTAGAGATGACCATAGCTCTGCCTGATATAATAAGTCTTCGCACTGACGATTCGATCGCTTTTGATCGGCGTGGGTAGTAAAACAGCCACGATGGAATTCTAGATATAGTTCGTCTTTCCAGATGGGAAGGGTTTGACTCTGTTTACTTCCGGCTAGTTTGGCGAGATATTCAGCCGCCGTGGTAAATTTTAGATCGGGAAATACATCTGATTTTGACCATCGATCGGCCAGCTCCAACATATCACGAGTTGGCCCACCTCCATGATCGCCGACTCCAAATAACCAGAGGGATTCATTTATCCCCGTACTATTTTGCCAGCCGCAAGCATAGTCTATCATCTTGAGTGGATCGATTCCTTCACCGATCGGCGATGACATCAAACTAAGTACGCGACTTCCATCGGGAGACTCCCACCAGAATAGTTGATGGGGAAATTTCGTCGTATCATTCCACAAGAATTTTTGCGTCACAAAATAGTCGATTCCCCCTTGTTTGAGTAATTGGGGTAATTGAGCGCAAAAGCCGAATGTATCTGGTAGCCAGGAGACTTGAGTTAGTGCGCCAAATCTCGATCGAGTATACTGTTGTCCGTAGATAATCTGTCTAGCGATCGATTCTCCAGATATCAGGTTAAGATCTGGTTCGATCCACATTCCGCCGACTACTTCCCATTTACCCGCCTTGACTTGCGCGAGGATTCGATCGAATAATGCTGGTTGATGCTGTTCGATCCATTCATACAGTGCAGGGGTAGAATGGCAGAATGTGAGCTGTGGATATTGAGCTTGTAAATCCAACGCCGATCGAAATGTTCGCTCTGCTACTTCCCATGTTTCGGCTACTTCCCATAACCATGCTATATCTAAATGGGCGTGACCGAGTAAGTCGATCGATGTAGGCTGTTCAAATGTGGCAATCGATTTAAGTTGCTGCTTAATATCTAATATATGTCGGATAAATAGATGGCTATCTCGATCTAAAAGAGTATAGTCGATCGATTCGATAATATCTGCCGCTTGCTCCAACCGCGTCGGCTCAAAACTCCCTACCTGTTTTACCATCACCGCCAACTCATCCGCCAACCAACCAGGTTCGGGGTATGCTGGATCTGATGACTCATATATTAGCTTCGATCGCATCAAAGCACCGATGTCATGTCCTGGACTTACCAATCGCAAGCGTACATCTACAACTGTCCCAGGTATCGCCGCTGTCGTCAACAACACCCGCGCACTATGGTCGAATAAATCGCCCTCCTGCACCAGCTTACCATCGACATATACCTGCGCCAACTCCGCCCACCAAGTCAGAGCCAACCGACAGCATAAACCACCAACCGGATACCCATGTAGATGACTGGGAATAACTAACCTTTGTCCCAACCATACCACCTGACTACCCCGCTCCCAGGAGATATTCCCCTTCTCATTCAGACACACCGCATCCCACTGAGCCAGATCTCCACCTGTCGAGATATCCCCTCTATATATGCCCCAATCAGTTAAAATATCGATCTGACTCAATCCGCGCAACCGATCGTTCGCGAAGCCTCTCCCCTGGAGAATCGATTTAAGCACAGACAATTCAGCAACTCGATTCTCGTTCCGAGAGGCTTCGCCAACGGCATTATCCATAGTTTCGCTACAACTTTAGTTATTTGTCAGAATCAAAAATTGACTACCATTTATTATCGCATTACGATCTGGCGATCTGACAATATATCCAAAGGATTCTTGGAGAAGCCTTTGGATATGATACATTCTAACAAACTTAGCGATCGGTTTTTTTAGTGTCTACTAATTTACTTTTTTCTGTGGCGAGAACGCATTTTTCCCCGACTTACTTTTTCCTCGGCTCCGGCTTTATTTTCTGATGATGACGGCGAGCAGTTGAATCAACTGCTCGCCGTCATCATCAGAAATGTCCAAAGTCGAGTTGCAAGAAGCCTTTGGATATGTTCTAGTCTTAGCCTAATCCGGCATAGAGAGCGCGCGAGCCTAGTTCATCTTCGATGCGGAGGAGGCGGTTGTATTTTGCCACCCGCTCGCTCCGACAGAGGGAACCAGTTTTGATTTGCCCCGCACGAGTTGCCACGGCGAGGTCGGCAATCGTGGTATCTTCAGTTTCACCAGAACGATGACTGATGATGGATTTGAAGCTATTCCGAGTAGCTAGATCGATCGTCTCAAGGGTTTCAGTCAGGGTGCCGATTTGATTGAGTTTGATCAAGATCGCATTGGCTGATTTTTGCTTGATTCCTTCCCTGAGACGGGTAGAATTGGTGACGAATAAATCGTCGCCGACTAGTTGGACTTTTGAGCCGATTTTCTGGGTGAGTAAATTCCAGTGTGCCCAATCATCTTCATGCAAACCATCTTCGATCGACACGATCGGATATTTAGTAGTTAGATCTGCTAAATAGTCGATAAACTCGATCGGGGTGTGGCTGCTACCATCGTAGGTATAGTTACCATCTTTATAAAATTCACTGGCTGCTACATCGAGAGCCAAGCCAATTTGAGTCCCAGGTTTATAACCAGCAAATTCGATCGCTGTAATCAGCAGGTCTAACGCGACCTTATTTGAGGTCAGGTTGGGCGCGAACCCCCCTTCGTCACCTACGCCAGTCAAAAGACCATTGTGGGCTAAAACTTTGCTTAGAGCGGCAAATATCTCCGCACCCCAACGTAAAGCTTCCTTGAAAGAAGTCGCACCGACAGGTACGATCATGAATTCTTGGAAGTCTACATTATTCGATGCATGAGAACCACCATTGATCACATTCATCAACGGCACTGGCAATAGATTTGCCAAAGGGCCGCCCAAATAGCGGTAGAGTGGTACTCCTAGAGCATTAGCCACAGCTTTGGAATTGGCTAGAGATACCGCGAGAATGGCATTAGCACCCAAATTAGTTTTATTTGGCGTACCATCTAAATCGATCATCGTCCGATCGATCGCCATTTGATCGAAAGCATCCATCCCTTCCAAAGCATCGGCGATTTCGCCTTCGATATTGGCAACAGCTTTGAGCACACCCTTACCGCCATAGCGACTAGGATCCTCATCGCGCAATTCGCAAGCTTCAAAACTACCTGTCGAGGCACCACTAGGGACTTGAGCAAGCCCAAATCCGCCATTAGCTAAGTATACTTCGGCTTCTACTGTGGGACGACCGCGAGAATCGAGAATTTCTCTGGCTTTAATTTCGACGATCGCCATATCTGGCATATTCATTCAATTCTCCCCTGGTGATTCGGACAGCTTAGATCCTTATACAATGTGGATCTGCACCCTAGTTCTTACGTTAGCTGGTAACAAACGGTGCCAAAACGCTATCATACGTCCTAAAACAACATTTATTTGCAAATTCGGTTACCAATTTCTGATAGAAGTCAGGGATCGGGGGTCAGGGGTCAGCGAAAAGTGCAATCTTGGGTTTCCCAAGTGAAGATTACGTCTCGATCGCCCCTAGAGGATAATGAATAATAACTACGCGAACAAAACTAGGGTTGACTATGCGGATCGAACAGTTGCAAGCTTTTCTGGCGATCGCCGAAAGCGGGAGTTTCCAACAGGCTGCTCGGACATGTGGTTGCACCCAATCAACTATTAGCCGTCAACTCCAGGCTTTGGAGCAAGATGTGGGGATCTCATTATTTCATCGTCATCATCATACCAAGTTGACGATCGGCGGTGAGAAATTGTTACCTTATGCGCGGAAGATTTGTCACGAGTGGAAACTCGCACATCAAGTCATTGATGGTCTATTGATGGGCAATCAGGCGGAATTGTGTGTGGCCGCAATTCATTCTGTTTGCGCCTATATTTTACCAGAAATATTGCAACAGTTTTGTCGTCAACATCCTCTGATCCAATTGAGAGTAACCGCTTTGGGTAGCGATCGCGCCTTGAAAGTGCTCAATGATGGTTTGGTAGATGTGGCGATCGTGATGGATAATAAGTTGTTTAAAGCTAGCCCTGAACTCATAGTCCAAAGTCTCTATCGGGAACAGATTGAGATTTTGATGTCAGTCGAACATCCCCTCGCTCAGTTCGATCGGGTACCCTGGGTTGAATTGGTGAAATATCCCCAAGTTGTATTCAAGGATGGTTATGGAATGCAACGTTTGGTGCGCGAACAATTTGCCAAACAGGGTTGCCAACTCCATGCAGTGCTAGAATTAAATACCCTGGATGCTTTCCGAGGCATCGTCAGACAAGGAGAGCTAATCGCCATGCTCCCTCAATCTGCATTGCTAGATCTCCATGGCGATCGCACCTTAACGGTAAGATCGATTGCCACCGATGCACAGATGGGGCTAAATCTTTCTCGTCATGTCGTGCTCGTGACATCTGGCGATCGGATTCAAATCCCCCCCATTCAATCCTTCTGCAATCTAGTTACCCAAATGTGTCCGCAAATCTTTACTGGAACATAATCGACTTCCTGCAAAAGTAAAAATACCATCTTTTTTAGTACCTTTCCCCCATCCCCTAACCCCTAACCCCTAACCCCTATCCCCCATCCCCCATCCCCTATCCGCCATCCCCTAACCCCTAACCCCTAACCCCTATCCCCTATCCCCTAACCCCT
>JANMEL010000295.1:0-6113 GCA_031376885.1 Chamaesiphon sp. OTE_70b_metabat_96
ATCTACGTCTCTCATCAGCGCGAACAAAACTCCTATCCCCTATCCCCTATCCCCTATCCCCTATCCCCTATCCCCTATCCCCTATCCCATGCAAATTACAGGTACAACCAAATTGCTCGGAGTCATCGGCGATCCGATCGCCCATTCACTTTCGCCCGTCATGCACAATGCGGCGATCGCCAAATTAGGTGACGATTATGTGTATGTGGCATTTCCCGTGACTCCAGCCAATCTCGCTACTGCATTAGCTGGTTTCAGCGCAATGGGCGTAGTTGGCTGCAACGTGACAATTCCTCACAAACAGGCAATCATCCCTCTATTGTCAGAGATTAGCCCTCTTGCTCAAGCGGTAGGCGCGGTAAACACCATCTGGAACACCGAAACGGGTTGGCAAGGTACAAATACGGATGTGGCGGGATTTATTGCGCCTCTAGAGGCATTAGAGCGGGAGTGGGGCGAGGCTACGGCGGTGATTTTGGGGAATGGTGGAGCGGCGCGGGCGGTAGTGGCTGGCTGTCATCAGTTAGGCTGTGGGGAAATTCATGTCTTGGGTAGAGATGAGGCAAAGTTAACGGCTTTTGCGCGGAGTTGGCTAGATGTGGAGCTGGCTGTGAATGGGGAAGATTTACCGAGGTTAGTTAAATTGCAGACTCATTTATGGGATGAATTGGCAAGATTAATCGATCGAGAAAACTTGCTGCTCATTAATAGTACGCCGATCGGGATGCACCCTCAAATCGATCTTAGTCCAGTTAGTGAAGAATTGATGTTGAAATTGAGGGCTGGGGCGATCGTTTACGATTCGATCTATATACCCAGGCCGACTAAGTTGCTACAATTGGCTCAAGCTGTGCCAGGTGTAACGGCGATCGATGGTTTGGAAATGCTGGTACAACAGGGCGCGGTAGCTCTGGAACTTTGGCTCCAACAATCTGCTCCAGTCGAGGTGATGCGCCAAGCTTTATTAGATCGTTTGGCGATTAAACTCCCATGATAAGATTAGGCGCAGGGCACAGCACATTTTGGCTACGCTCAATGCACGCCCCTACGAGTTGAGGATAAGACCTTGAGTACGCGAGTTATAATTTTACGTCACGGACAAAGTACATTCAATAGTCAAGGGCGCATCCAAGGGCGCAGCGATGCCTCAGTATTGACCGATCGCGGTCGAGAAGATGCCCAAACTACGGGTAAAGCATTTCAAGGTCTAAAGTTCGATCGGGTCTATTGTAGCCCCTTACAGCGGGCGCAGCAGACAGCCGGAGAAGTCCTATCTTGTCTGGAAGATGAATATAGTTTGCAGACAGACGATCGATTGTTGGAGATCGATATTCCCCTGTGGGAAAATATGCTCAACAGCGAAGTCAAGGAGAAATATGGGGCGGAATACAAAGCGTGGAAAGAACGTCCCCATGAATTGAAAATGCTCTTACCTCAAGCAGATGGTAGCGAAAAAGAGCATTTTCCAGTTTTAGCTCTATACGCTCAAGCTAGTAAATTCTGGGAACAGATCTTACCACAACACGCCGGACAAACTATTCTGATTGTCGCCCATAATGGGATTAATCGCGCCCTAATTAGCACAGCTTTGGGAATTCCGGCCGATCGATATCATAGCGTCCAACAGTCAAATTGTGGTGTTAGCGTACTGAATTTTAGCGGCGGTTGGGGTGAAAATGTTCAATTAGAATCTCTCAATCAAACCAGTCATTTGGGTCAAAATTTACCCACTTTTAGACCCCCAAATAATGGCCCTCGGTTTTTGCTGATCCGTCATGGCGAAACCGACTGGAATCGCGCTGGCAAATTTCAGGGTCAAATTGATGTCCCTCTCAACGATAATGGACGCAATCAGGGCAGTCTAGCCGCTGAATTTTTAAAAACCGTGCCGATCGAATTTGGGTTCACTAGCACCATGCTACGTCCCAAAGAGACTGCCCAAATCATTCTCAAACACCATCCTCAAGTAGAATTACATGAAGATGCAGATCTGCGCGAAATCAGTCATGGACTCTGGGAAGGGAAATTTGAAGCCGAAATCAAAGCTGAATTCCCTGGGGAATTGGAGCGTTGGCACCACGAACCAGAACACGTTCAAATGCCCGAAGGTGAAAATCTGCAAGGGGTATCGCAACGAGCTATTGCAGCTTGGCAAAAATTGCTGGCACAGGTAGGCAATACTCAGCAAACTGGGATCGTCGTCGCTCACGATGCCACGAATAAGGTGCTGCTCTGTCATCTCCTGGGTCTGAGTTTAGCTGATTTCTGGAAGATCAAACAGGGCAATGGGGCGGTGACAGTTATCGACTATCCCAATGGAATTGATGGTCAACCTGTCATTCAAGCATTGAATATTACCAGTCATCTTTCTGGTGGTATTCTCGACAAAACTGCGGCTGGCGCACTCTAAATCGATTCCGCAAAGCGGAGGCTCTCGGTTACGAACATTTCGCCACTTGCCTATCGTACCCCCGACTTCTCTAATAAGTTGGGGGTATAGCGATCGATGTTATCCTTGTTCCCATAGCGTCCGCCTTGCGGAATCACAGATTTCAACAGCCTAAATAGTCGGGGTATTTTACCGCTATTATAAACGCGAAATTCACGAGCTACGGTGGCCCCATCGTCTCGTACGGCTTGATTGATCACGATCGAACCATTTGGGTCAGAAACAGACCGATGGAAGGTTCCACGGGGAATTCGCAGCATTTCCCGCTCGGATTCTAGGCGGACAATATGAAAGGGATTGCTCCATGAGAAATTCACCAAATAAAATGTCCTACCCCCAGATATGGCGAGTAAATTGTCTTCTTGGTGGGAATGAAGATAAAATTCCCAGTCACCTTCGCTACTGTCTGGGGGACTAATGGCGGCTCCTTGATGAGCTACTAAGTCACGCACATTAGAATCGGGGATGGTAATATCAAAAAATCGGACGCTAGGAGTGTCGCGAAACTTCTTATATGTCAGTAGTTCAAACATCGTCACACCTCACCAAAATATTGTACTTGCATCTTTTTTAAATATCCAATCTCGCTCTGGATCCTTAGACGGATAGGCGATCGAGATAGTTGCCGTCAAATTTTGGTAACATTGAATACATAATCTCCGAATATCGGCGATCGATTTGAATCAACATATCTTTATTTTACCCAATTTGATTTGAGATTTAACTCTACTCGCGAAGTTTGCGATATTGGAGTTGCAGGGCATCGGCGGCGACGTGGAGTTCGGTATTGAGTTGGGTAGGAATAATTTGAGGACGTTGAGATTCGACGATCGGTTTATCTTGAGTAAATATTTTCATCGTGCGATCGAAGGCATCTTTATCAGCCCATTTACCTCGGAAAAATGTCCGAAAATTAATCCATTTACTAATCGTCGTATTGGCATCGATCGGCACATGAGCCGTCCAAATAATTAGTTTACCAAAGGGTAAATTAACTTCTAGAAAAGTGATATTTGGCAGCCAAAAGCCCGTTCGAGTTTGAATATCGATCGGCTCTTTCTGGGCCAAAAATTTCCACAATCCTTTGGGTGGATTGGGCTTGAGCATCACTGTCGCACTGGCACCCGAATCATAATTCTCGATCGCCAAATCACCGATCTCTGGTGCGTCAGGATTGCCAAAAGCTTTCCCATGCACGAATGGAGCATGAGCAAAATCTAGCCCATTTTCCAGCACCCGCTCGTAATTAGCATTCCAGTGGAATTCACCCTGAATCGACCTAAATCTGGCATCCTGAAATTGAGGGATTTGGGGGATAGGCGAACTGTTTTCCATGCCTTCCTCGCCCAAAAATAGCCAGATCCAGCCAGATCGATCGCAAACTGGATAGGTAGTCATTTTAGCTTGAATCGGAATCTTGGCTGGCGGTAACTGAGAGGGAATTTTGACACAACTACCACTATCGGCTTGATAATGCCAACCATGATAGGGGCAAACGATACAATCACCGACGACAGAACCATTTGCCAGAGCTGCACCACGATGGATACAGGTATCATCCATCGCCCGAATTTGACCATCCTTCGTCCGAAATAATACTAACTCTCGATCGAGTATTTTCAACGCTTTGGGTCGATCGACGATCGCACTGCTAAACTCGACGGCGTACCAAAAGTTACTTGGCATCATGATTGGATAGGGAATAGGGGATAGGGGATAGGGGATAGGAAATAGGGAAAACAATACTAAACAAGATTGTATCGCTACTTTCGGAGGAGGTCTAATGCTAAATTAGTTGAGACATTGCTCTGATGCGCGAATGTGGTCGATCGTGTCAAAATAGGTAGATAAGTGTCTAAAAGTAGCTACTCCCTTCGGCTCTCAAAAAATAGACAATTGCGATTCACTATCCACTCCTCACCATCTACTTTATGATGTCAGAGTCTTCGCCGCTTACTCCTGGTATTGTATTAGGCAACCGTTATGAGATTATTCGCGAACTTGGGCGGGGTGGATTTGGGAGGACTTATTTAAGTATCGATCGCAATAAATTTGGCGAAAAATGCGTTCTCAAAGAGTTTGCGCCCCAAGTCAAAGGCGATGCCGAGCTTCAAAAGGCGAAGGAATTATTTGAACGTGAAGCTGGAGTTTTGTATAAGCTCGATCGTGTGCAGATACCGAGATTTCGAGAGCTATTTCGAGTTAGCAATAATCGGGTTGAATCATTATTTTTAGTTCAAGATTATGTGGAGGGCGAAACCTATCACAATTTATTGAATCAACGATTGAAACAAGGGCGAGTATTTACCGAAGCCGAGATGGTGCAATTTTGTATAGACTTATTACCCGTAATTGAATATATTCACTCATTAGGCGTAATTCATCGGGATATTTCTCCCGATAATATTATCTATCGTCACAGCGACAGATTGCCAGTACTGATCGATTTTGGTGGTGTCAAACAATTGGCTATCACCGCAGTTTCCAACTATAGCCAAGCCAAAGTCGAGACTCGTCTCGGCAAACAAGGCTATGCTCCAGAAGAACAAATGTTGCGGGGAAAAGTATCTCCCGCTAGCGATCTCTATGCGGTAGCGACTACTGTACTCGTACTCCTGACGGGGAAAGAACCCAAAGCAATGTATGATGCTTCCGAGAGAATATGGGAGTGGAGAAAATATGTCAATCTCAGCCCCGAATTTGGTGCCATAATCGATCGCTTACTCCAACACAATCCCCAAAATCGTTATCAGTCAGCACGAGAAGTTTTGACGATCCTCTCCACCAATCCTGTCGCTTACTCCCCACCAATTCCATCAAATCCACCCCCTCGCCGTCAAATCACCCAACTTCCAACCATCAAAGTTAGCCCCAAAGGGAATCCTGGCGGAGCGATGGCGACAATTCTGAGTCAAAATCCCGATGAGTGGAAAAAACCCGCTTGGCAAGTCACTAAAGTCATGACCAAAATTTTCGTCGTTTGTCTGGTAGGTAATTTCGCCATCAAATGGGCGAAATCGATCGATCCGGTTAGAATGGTCGAAGATCGGATTAATAGTGCCATAGCGGGCATTTTCAACTCAATTCCCAATCCATTTGAGTCTCGCCCCAATTCGCGCCAACCAAATCCTTCGACATCCGAACGTCAACGAGATTTAGATCGACGACTAGAGCGACTGAATATCCCCGCCACAAAATTTTATCGTCAAGTCGATCGAGCATTCTATCTCAAGCATCCAGAACTCAATCGTCGATCGTTAACCAGTAAACCAGAAGATGAAGGGTTGCGTCAAGAATGGCAAGATATCGCCGTCGAACTATTAAATAATCGGTAGGCTCACATCTTCCACCAATGCAGAAATACTATTACGGCATTAATCCAGGGCGGGCACAAGACCGCGCCCCTACGTGATTAAATTGTAGGGGCGCGAGCTTTTCGGGGGAAGCTTCCCCAGTCAGTCACGATCGGACTCGATCGAATCCCAAATGTCCAAAGTCGAGTCCAAGAAGTCGGGGATATTGACCCATATTCCGCACTTCAAGAAAGTATTATCCAAATCCAACAGTTTCCGCTCTAGAGACAACACGAATCGCCGCCTCTCTAGCTTCCCCCCGTCTTGAAAAGGTGCTCTACTTGGGGAAACCCCAAGATCGCACTTTTCGC
>JANMEL010000296.1:0-3978 GCA_031376885.1 Chamaesiphon sp. OTE_70b_metabat_96
CAATGGGGGGTCTGGGGGTCAGAGCGGTGCGCGCTCGTCGGGTTCCCCGACGTAAAAAGCGCAACAAGACACCCCCAGATCCGGGTTCTGTCTTCACTACCAACAATCGCAACCCACAAGTATTTCCCATTTACCGCTTCGCTTAGTACAAATAGTCACATTAACAGGGATAGTTCTAACAGTTGAATGAAGTCGAGTGTAGGGGGAATTCATGAATTATCCCTACATTCGATCTGCATTGACATATCAATTTTTTTTGATATGATTGATTTAGTGTTGTTACTTACATCAGCTCAACGATCGACTTTATAAGCCTGCTACCATATCCTAGTGTGTCAAAAAGGAGTTAAGACCGATGAAGGCAACAGTTAAAAATTTAACCATAGCTGGGCGAATATTGGCTTTTGGGGTTGTTTCTAGCCTCATAGCATCCACCCAAACACCATCTCTAGCCCAACAGACTGGAACAGACAACTCCAAGCTGGCTAGACCAGCAGTCAGAATCGATGGGTCGAGTACAGTCTACCCGATCTCTCAAGCGATCGCCAAACAGTTTCAAGCAGATCCAAATCATCGGGGACAAGTTGAAGTTAGTATCTCCGGCACCACAGGCGGATTTGAAAAATTCTGCGCTGGAAAAACAGATATCAACAATGCTTCCCGGCCAATTTTGCAAGCAGAGATGGAAACTTGCCGAAAAAATGGCGTAAAGTATATGGAATTTCCCATTGCCTTTGACGCGCTCACTATTGCTGTCAATCCTCAAAATGATTGGGCAAAAGATATCACCATCGCTGAATTGAAAAAGATGTGGGAACCTGCCGCTCAAGGTAAAATCCTGCGCTGGAATCAAATCCGCCCAAGTTGGCCAAATCGACCCCTAAAGTTGTATGGTGCGGGCGATAAGTCTGGTACTTTTGACTATTTCACCGAAGCAACAGTCGGTAAATCAAAACTTAGTCGTAAAGACTATATTGCTAGTGAAGATGATGAACTCTTGGTAAGTGGGATTAGCCAAAGTCCTGATGCTTTGGGTTATTTTGGTTTTGCTTATTATCAAGAAAACAAAAGTAAGTTGAAACTAGTGGCGGTTGACAGTGGCAATGGGCCGACTTTGCCATCAGTCGAAGCTGTAGAGAAAAACAACTATCGACCACTTTCAAGACCTTTATTGATTTATGTCAATCTTCGGTCTAGTGCAAATCGACCTGTACTCAGTAAGTTTGTCAAGCTATACATCAATAATGCCGCGACAGTAGCAACTTCTGTCGGCTATATCCCTCTACCAAATAAAGTTCGGGATATCAATTATATTCACTTCAACAGAGGTAAAACTGGAACAGTATTTGGGGGTAAAGCTCGGATCGATACAAAAATTTCGGATTTATTACCAAAAAAACCTGAATATTAAATTAACAATTAATAATTATAGTTGGGAGATATCAGATCCCCGACTTCTCCTTTGAAGTCAGGGATCTAGCTAGCGCAAACGTCCTAGCCGCTGCGATAGCAGGGGTCAGAGGCGTGCACTGAGCGTAGTCGTTCGCGTAGCGTCTGCCTCCGCAGAAGTGTCAGAGGTCAGGGGTCAGCTTGGAAAAGCTGACGCAATAATGGTTTGTTGGCGTAGCCTCCGCCAGAGCGGAAGCGTTTGCATCTGTCCTAACCGCCCTGGCGGTTGCTGTATATGGGGAAAACTTTGGCGATCCCCCTCTTGCTACTTGACATATCAACTTTTTTTGAAATAATAGAGATGTACCCACCAGTAATGCTCTTTTTGCAGAGGATATACCCCGTAGCGTGAATAAATCAAGGCCAATCAGCCCTATTGCCCGTGATACTATTGCCGAAACGATCGGCACATTTATTCTTGTATTTATTGGTACGGGAGCGGTTGTAGTCGATCGAATCAGTCAAGGTGCAGTCACCCATCTGGGCATCAGTAGTGTATTTGGGGCGGTAGTAGCAGCACTGATTTATACTCTAGGACATATCAGCGGTGCCCATTTCAACCCCGCTGTCACTCTCGCCTTGTGGGGAAATGGTTTTTTCCCTGGGCGGCGCGTAGTGCCCTATATTGTGGGGCAGTGTGTTGGGGCGATCGCCGCTTCAGGATTACTGCGATCGATATTTGGCATCGTCGGTAATCTCGGCGCAACACTACCCCTCGGTGACAACTGGCTTCAAGCTACGATCGTCGAGACAGTGCTTACATTTATTTTGATGCTTGTCATCTTTGGTTCGGCAGTCGATCGCCGCGCACCGACTGGGTTTGCGGGCATCTCGATCGGTCTGACAGTGATGGTAGCAGCGGCTGTGATGGGGCCGATTACTGGTGCGAGTATGAATCCGGCTCGATCGCTGGCACCCGCCCTCGTCGCCGGATTGTGGCAACATCATTGGGTATACTGGGTTGCGCCGATCTTCGGCGCACAATTAGCCGGATGGGTATACCGCTGGTTATCCAATAATTTTCGAGATTGCACTCAAATCGATTAATTTAACTTTATCCCCTATCTTCTAATTTATGAAACGAGTAATGTTTGTGTGCAAGAAAAATTCAGCCAGATCTCAAATGGCTGAAGGGTTTGCCAAAAAATTAGGCGCGGGTAAAATTACTGTTACCAGTTCTGGTTTAGAGGCTAGTCAAGTTAATTCATATGCAATTAAAGCGATGGCGGATGAGGGGATTGATATTAGCAATCAAACATCTAATGCTTTGAGTGAATTCAATTCTGAAGATTTTGATGTGGTGATTTCTCTGTGTGGTTGCGGTGTGAATCTACCCGAAGATTGGGTACTGCGAGAAGTATTTGAAGATTGGCAATTGGACGATCCCGCCGAGCAGCCAGAAATATTTGCTAGAGTCAGAGGTGAAGTAAAAGAGCGCGTTGAGAAATTGATTGCGAAACTCTCAGCTTAGAGGATATTTAAAAAGTATTGAATAGCCCCCTAGTCCCCCCATTTGGACTACTCTATATACATAATTCGTCTAGATTTTAGTTGTGATTGGTTTACCCCCCCAACCCCCCCTTGGAAAGGGGGGGCTTTAGCTCCCTCCCCTTGGAAAGGGGAGGGCTGGGGAGGGGGAAAAGGACTACGCAGCAACTCAAATGACTTGTGTATAAACGGTAGAAAATTGGGGTATTTAGGTGGCAGATAGAGTTAACCAATTAAATTAATATGCAGCCAACAGATCGATCGCCAAAAATACTATTTCTCTATGGCTCATTACGCGATCGATCTTATAGCAGATTGGTTGCCGAAGAAGCCGCTCGGATTATTCAATCATTTGGAGCCGAGGTAAAGTTTTTCGATCCTCGCGAATTGCCGATTTATGGTAGCGTTCCCGATACCCATTTTAAAGTACAAGAGTTGCGCGAACTCAGTTTGTGGTCGGAAGGACAAGTATGGTCTAGTCCCGAACTGCATGGTAACATTTCTGGGATGATGAAAAATCAAATTGATTGGATTCCATTGACGATCGGTGCAGTACGTCCGACTCAGGGCAAAACATTAGCTGTGATGCAAGTTAGCGGTGGTTCGCAATCATTTAATGCGGTGAATACTTTGCGAATTCTGGGGCGATGGATGCGGATGTTTACGATTCCCAATCAGTCTTCAGTGGCTAAAGCTTACGAACAATTTAATGAAGATGGCACGATGAAAGATTCTGAATATCGCGATCGAGTCGTCGATGTGATGGAAGAATTGTATAAGTTTACCGTACTATTGCGCGATGAAGTAGACTATTTGACCGATCGATATAGCGAACGCAAATCAAAACAATCTTAGGCATGATAACTCAATAACTTGCGCCCTTCTAAGATGACAATATACCCCATATTCCGCACTTCAAGAAAGTATTATCCAAATCCAACAGTTTCCGCTCTAGAGACAACACGAATCGCCGCCTCTCTAGCTTCCCCCCGTCTTGAAAAGGTGCTCTACTTGGGGAAACCCCAAGATCGCACTTTTCGC
>JANMEL010000175.1:0-22171 GCA_031376885.1 Chamaesiphon sp. OTE_70b_metabat_96
GTCGCTTGGCATGGTCACGATTTGTTGTTCGCTTTTTTGGCATGGGTCAAACCCGGTTCTAACTCTGTGCTAGTCCGAGTTTGACATCTTTTCTTTCTCTTCTTGACAAACCTCCGTTTTTCTTAACTTGTCACGAATCGGGTGACCCGCCTAGCTATCAATCTGTCGCTGTAAGTCTTTTTTCTGTTTCGGGGAACTCACACGCCCATACACAATGACTTGTTTATCAACTTCTTTAATGTCTAGATTGAGAGCATGACGTAAATCTGCGTCTGTGTAATACCGTTGATTTCCAGGTGTTCTTTTGGCTGACAATAATCCTTTCTTGTCCCAAAGTCTCAGCGTTTGCGGCGTTCTCCCTACTAATGAAGCGAACTCCGCTGGTTTGTAAGTCCGATCCATAGAGATACCTGCTAACTATCATATTATTTTAGCAGGTATTATAAACTAATTCCTATCTAGACTGAACAGGTGACGATCGGCACAGATTTAAACAACCATCGTCATTAATATTATAAAAGGCTGCAACTAGATATCGATCGCAGATCCCGCATCATATAGCAGTCGCCAAGGCGTTCGAGACAGATTTAAGTGCTTCCGCTCTGGCGGAGGCTACGCCAACAAACCATCAGTGCATCAGCTTTTCTAAGCTGACCCCTGACCCCTGACCCCTCACCCCTGCTATAGGTTGATGTTTGCCCAACTAGCCGCAAATTTACTACTAGATTGCTTCATTTTTTCCACAGCAGATCGCATAATTAGTTTTCCGGTTTCTACCAGCACCTCACCTGTCATGGGGTGAATTAGTGTTTGGGTAGCTTTCTTACCAATTTGTTTTTCCAAATCCTGTTCTGTTTCAACGAAAGTTCCACCAGGCAATTCGATAACTATCCCATTACCGATGGCGCGAGTTTGACAGGCTAATCTAGCTCCAGGGCGAGCGATCTTGGTGAACTGGAATGTCATCTGTTCTTGTGCTGTTGGAGCAGTCAAACTAGTTGAGCCATCCATGACGAAAAAGTGGCAAGAAGCGCACATTCCCTGTCCGCCGCAGATCTGATTGATGAGGATATCATGTTCTTTGAACACAGATAGTAAAGTAGAGTTCCGATCGGCTTCTACTTGCTTGCCGTCAATACTAAGAGTGATTTTTGTCATGGAGGCATTATGTGATGATGATTAGACTTTAGGTAAAAGATCTTTTGTTAATGGGGAGAGATTTGATTTTTTTAAAATATCACCAAAATCAATGATGATTCGCTCGCATTCACTAATAAAGAATTGCACCCATGCCCGCATACTTTGAATGTCTTCGGCTGTCAACGTAACTTCTAATATCCGATTGGCACAACTAATTTTACTGAAGTGATCTGCTGACCAATTCAGGAGCGATGGAAACTTATGGATTGTATTTGTATGAGCCTTCCGCCAATAATTACCTTGCGCCAAAGGGCCAAAATAGTTATTACTAATCATGACAATTTCGTCCAAGCATCTAAGGATATCTCCTCCAGTAATAACATCTACTACCGAAGGAATCTCCTGTAGAGAATCAATTGACTGACGATCGGAAGAGTTATCTAATGTTTGAAGTAGTTGATTTAGGTTTGTAGAATCCAGAGTAATAATGTCTGTCAATCCACGAGTTTTGGCTAGCTTTAGAAAAGATTCATAGATGATCTCCTGTTTGGATAGTAAGAAGATCGGCAAATCCAACCAGATTTCATGGCATCCTTTACAAGTATCAAAATAGTTGAATTTATCGATCTTGCCCAAAATTAAGAGTTGGGGCTTTTGTTCGACAATACTTTGCAAAATTTCTTGATAGCTTTTAACAGTTTTAATTCTATTTTGGAATTTTAAATCTATATTTGCTTTAATTCGATCGATCTCCAATGAATTTGATTCAGCTAATAAAATTTGAGTTGTAGATAAGTCAATATTTGTAGTGATTTTAGTTTTGATATTAGTAGACATCTCTTTCTATTTGTCAATTTATATAAATCGATTCGATCGAACTTTTCGACCGCTAATTCATAATTTACAATAAGTTTAGTCTATCGGGAGTTAGCATTCCTGTTTTGAGTTGGGAAAGTTCGATCGATTCAATGTGGGCTACACTACCCACTAAGAATTGCATCGATGTTGGAGCCTCACTCCAATTGCTCGCACAAGCTCGAAGTTTTTGGTTGGTAAGGTTCGACAACCATCCAGCAATAAATCCAGCTTCCAAGCTAAAAGAACGGTGACTAGGATTATCTTCAATAGTATTACCATTTGCAATTCCAGAGTTCTCAATCGTTACTATCAAAAGACCCCGCTCTGATAACCTAAAGTCGATCGAAGGCTTACCCAAACCATGTACAGCCCAAGCAGATTGAATATTCACAAAAAATTCATTTGCGATCGTCTCTAAGATAGGTTGACGATAGTATCTCACCATATCTTGCTCGATTCGACGACTAAAAGTTTTGCCCCAGTTATCGCCGAAAGTGTAGAGAGCTAAATAGGAAGCTTCACCTGCTTCTACCCGCAAGACTTTTGGAATACTTCGTAATAATACTTCAGGAATGGCAATCAATCGATCGCCATGACGTGTAGCCAATAATCCCGAAGCAGGATTGGATTTGACATAGCTTTTATGATTAAAGCAATTTGCTGGAATCGGAATAGTAGAATCGGTCATATCAATCGCAAATTTCAAATAATGAATAATCTCTCTTTACCAGAAAAGGCTCAAAGCATAAAATCTTATCAGATTACTATCTATTAGATTAGTGAGCTAAGATCTATTCTGAATAATAGTTCACGGATTTAGGCGAAATAAAGGTAATAAAACTCCACCACTTTAGTTTGACATAATGATATCCTGAGCTAACTTAAAATAAGGCTTAAATAAATCTGCTTGATTTTTAGGTAGCTCAATAACAATCGATTCTAGAACAAACTGAACTCCATGGTAGTGATGTAAGCCCATCGCTTGCAGCATATTTCTTTGCCAGTAGATAAACCGATCCTTTAACATTTCTTCATCTTGTAAAAGCATTCCTAGAGCATAATACCTCAAAGCTAAAGTTAGATCTCGACGACAACGATCGAGTCTCGATTGGTCGATCGTTCGATCGTCTGGAAAAACATTACTCTGTTGCATCAAAGTTATCGCTCGGTTGATGATAGATTCTTCGCTATCTTCTACTGCCGAATAAGCATCTTTTCGTTCTGCCCAAGAAAACATCACATGCTCTAAATTACGAATATCTTGCTTAGTAGCATAAGATCCGTTTGCCCCTTCAAGCAATGTTTCTAATAGTGTAATCATCTTTTAGCCTTGAGTTAATAAATATATATTCTAGTGAATCCCACAAGCTTTGAATCTGAATAGTCAATTCATCGAAGCGTCATCTGGTTTTGAAATCTTCCTGAAATTGAAGATTTCTTTTTGGGTGTCTTGTTCGAGAGATTGCCATTTCACCCGCCCAAATAACTCTCCAACTGTAATTAGCTGCTCATTTACAAGAGCCTCTTCACGAGCTAATAGATCGCCGCGATCTATTTTTAGGTCGGAT
Source organism: Chamaesiphon sp. OTE_70b_metabat_96 (assembly GCA_031376885.1). GTDB lineage: Bacteria > Cyanobacteriota > Cyanobacteriia > Cyanobacteriales > Chamaesiphonaceae > Chamaesiphon. The sequence goes on from JANMEL010000175.1 coordinate 3,567, forward strand.
ATATGCTGCCGATCGACTGCTCTAGAATTACTTTTTCTTGGCTTCAATAAGTTCGTCAGACATCTATATGCCCAGCGAATAAAACGTACTAAAAAATTTCGCTTGAGTTTTAGATATTTATTCTTTTTCATCACACCCCTACTCCCATCGATAATTCTAGTTTCGTAGGCATTTCACCTGATTCAAACCGTTCGGCTATTTCATTAGCTCTTGCTCCAGAAGCAATCCAAAATTCAGCCACCTGAATTCGTTCTTCCGAACCAATCAAAAATCTACAGAAATCATTGCCCATTGCATAGCATTGAATTTCTGTACTGCAAAGATTCTCATCAAATGCTTGACTAAAAAAGCCAGCTAACAACCCTGCATACAGGTGACAAACTGGTTTGCCCACATAGCCCAGGGACTTAGCAACTGCGGAATCAAACAAATCTACATAGAAAAAACCACTATCTTTATTAGTCAGATTGGGCAACCAAGTACCCCATCCCTGCACCGTATATGGCCACCACCATGTTTCCATCGCAAAAGCCAGATTGGATGTCTCTAGGGTGAGATTGTAAAATTCTTTAAACCAGGCTTTAAACAGCACAGCATCTTGTTTTCCCCAGTCAAATCCAATCTGATAACACAACCATCCGGCTGCCTCACCAACTTCATGCTCTAGTCCTTTTAATAGGGATACGATGAAGTCTTCCCCAACCAGTAAATTGCGCTGACGGCGATCGTCGTCAATCTTTCCCTCTGCCATGTCAAAATGAAAAAATTGGGAGCGGCTATAATGAGCCACAATTCGCCTAGAGGGAATTGGCAGTGGGGGATTTTTAAAAACCTGTCCTCGATCTTCAGATATCATATGGGTATTCTTGTGGTGCCGATCGATTCCAACCCCTAAAGCAGTTAAAATGCACTGGGTAGTCGATCGAATCATCTTGTTACCCCTATTTATCCCAATTTATCGATCGTTATTGCCATCAGCACACTTTAATCCGCATGTACTCATACAATAATTTCCACAGGCTTCTTTAGGATACAGTAGCTAGCCGTAGCGTACCCTTCTCGCTCCAAGTGATGTAGCCGAGCAGAAAGACGATTTAGCCGCGATCGATCGACTTGAATTTGCTGCTCTAGCTCTATTTTTTTCGATCGCAGTAAATTCTGTAACTTTACTAAGGGCAAATTCTGTTGCAGTAAATCGGCGATTTTTTCTAAAGGGATGCTCAAGTCTTTGAGAGCCAAAATCCGATTGAGTCGGGGCAACTGCTCGCTCGTATAGTAGCGATAACCTGTAAATCTGTCGATATAAGCTGGCTTCAATAAATCCAAATCGTTATAGTAACGCAGCATTCGTACCGAAACTTGCCCTAGTCGCGAAAAATCTCCAATCTCGAACATGAATCTTTCTGGTGAGCCATTGCGATCGCGGTAATGGCGGAGGTTTTAAATAATCGCATCATCTGTAACATAAGACAAATTAAGAAAAGGTTACGATCGGCACAGATTTAAACAACTATCGTCATTAATATTATAAAGGGCTGCAACTAGACATCGATCTCACGCCCAGATGATTTTGTTTCTGCTCAAAGCAGACGTTACAAATAACAAAAAGCCCTAATATAAATCATCGCCAAATCAGGAACCAAACCCATGCCGAAAGAGGTAGATTCATTTTTGTACCCACATAACCACTATAACGGTGAATTTAAACCCGAAAATTTAGTATTCAATGCCAATTTACAGGAGTTTAGCCAAAAAATCGGCTATATCTGTAGTCTCGAAACAGGTGGAAAGCTTACCCCCGATGAATCTTATCAACAAATAAAAAGCCTCTGGAAAGAACTCAAACGGAGCAGGAAGGAACTAGGGATCGGTAAGCGAGCTGGTGACGAAGATCTGGAGGGGTAGGAGGGTAGGCGGGTGGGAGAGTGGGAGGTTATTAGATTTCCCCTATTCCCTATTCCCTATTCCCTATCCCCTATCCCCTATTCCCTATCCCCTATTCCCTATTCCCTATCCCCTATCCCCTATTCCACCACCAACTGATAATAATCCTGTAATTGCTGCGTCGCCGCCGCCCAACCCCAGCGTTCGGCTTCAGTACGAGCATTTTGACGAAGACTAATATTAGCTTCTGGATCTGCAAGTAGTTTTTTGGTAGCCACGATCGCGCCGTCAGGATCTTCAGGATCGAATAGATAGCCATTTTGACCATCAGTGACAATATCAGGAATGCCCCCAGATCTCGCCGCAACCACCGGACATCCCGCCGCCATTGCTTCTAATAAAACTAAACCTAATGTTTCTGTCCGCGATGGAAATACAAATGCGTCAGCCACTGCATAAGCTGCTGCTAACTGTTCGCCTTGTAGATAACCAACAAAATAAGTATTCGTATCGGCAAAGTGACTTTCTAACTCGGCTCGATTTGGCCCATTGCCGACGATCGCCAGTCGCGCCCCAGGAATTGCCGCTAAAACGGGCTTAATCCGCTCGATTTCCTTTTCGGCCCCAAGACGACCAACATAGAGTAATAGGGGCTGTTCTGGCTCACCTTGGGTCAAATGGTGCCGCATTTCTGGTGTGGCTCGACTGGGATGAAAAGTTTCGGTATCGACACCACGTTGCCATAAGTCCACTCGATCGATCCCATGTTGGCGCAATTCTTCTACCATCACCGAGGATGTACATAGATTTAATTTTGCCTGATTGTGCGCCCCTTTTAATAGCTCCCACAACAACCCTTCCAAGATCCCAAACCCATAGTGCTCTAGATATTTGGGGAGGTGGGTATGATAGGAAGCCAGTAATGGGGTGTTGGTGGATTTGGCATAAAAAATTCCAGCAAGTCCTAATACCGCCGGATTCACGACATGAATTAGATCTGGTTTAAATTTTTCTAGTTCCTCACCGATTTCAGGGCGAGGCAGAGCTAATTTTAGTTCGGGATAAATCGGCAGGGGAAATGCCGACAATCCATAAATCCTCGCGCCATGATAAGATTCCAATCCCCCATCAGGGCAGAAAATCAGGACGCTATCGCCATTACGTTGGAGATGTTCGATGGTATGTTTGAGCCTCGTGACGATACCATCGACTTTGGGCAAGAATGTTTCGGTGAATAGAGCGATTCTCATTCAGGGGTGAGGGGTGAGGGGTGAGGGATCTGTAGATGGCTTTGTTGATGAGATTACCTACTTTGTTGGCGTAGCCTCTCTGACAGAGAAGCAAAGGCTATGCCAACGATGACGCTTCCACTAGAGATTCGTTCAAACCCGCCCTCCTCACTAGCGATGTAGGTGGAGGGTGAGTTTCAATCCAAAATTAAAAATCTCCGATCGACGGCTATTAAAAAAAGATGAGTAATAAATACTCACCTTCTAGTTGGTTAAATTTTACACCACTATTTATCGTGGGCATACATTATCGAAAATTTGGGTAGCAACCTCATCCTCTGCCTTTCACAAAGCGTAGGAGGATGTCAATTATACTCGTTCTTCGCTGCGGTATCCACCGCGATTGTCGCGATCGTAACCGCCACCACGGGGAGCACTGTCACGACGATCGTAACGTTCGCCACGACCGCCGCCACCAGAGCGTTCTGGACGATCGCCGCCACCGCCACCAGAGCGGAGAACTGGTTTACCACCAGCACCGCCACCACCGCGATTACCACCGCGAGGCTTGCTGCTACGATCGTACTCCCGATCGCCACGATTGTTGTCGCGGTTGTCGCGTTGGGGTTCTTCCATATCCAACCAAGCTGGACGAGTTTGGTCGTATACTAGTTGAAGTGCGGCTGCTGCGACAGTATGGACATCATACTGTTCGGCCATTTTCGCAATGATTGGCAAGAAGGAGGCAATCCGTTCGCCAGCTAGTGCTTCTTGGACTTGAGCCTGGACTTTATCGACGTGAGCGGCTTCAATTTGAGCGCGAGTCGGAATTTGACACACATTGAGTGACTGTTTGACCCGACGTTCGATCGCTTGTAATTTACGACGATCGAGTGAATGAATCAAGGAGATTGCTACCCCTTCTTTACCCGCACGTCCGGTACGACCGATCCGGTGAATGTAGTTTTCTACACTGTCGGGCAAATCGTAGTTAATTACGTGGCTGAGGTGGTCTACATCTAGTCCACGTGCAGCGATATCTGTCGCTACAATCCACCGAACTTTGTCCCCACGGAACCGCGCTAATAGGCGTTCTCGTTGAGTTTGAGTGAGGTCGCCGTGATACTCATCCGCACTGTGTCCGGCGGACTGGAGTTGGTTGGTGAGTTCTGCTGCTGCTTTCCGCGTCCGAACAAAGATAATCGCCGAATCTGGGCGTTCGAGTTCGAGGATCGGTTGTAAGGCTTGCGCTTTTGTCCATCCACGGGGGATAAAGTAGACTTGCTGAACGATTTTAGAAGGTGCAGCTTTGACCTGATCTACAGTAACTGTGAGCGGATTTTTGAGGAAGCGGTTGACCAGAGAGCGAATGGGGGGTGCCATTGTCGCCGAGAAGAATGCTGTTTGGCGTTCTGTAGGCAATTTGGTCAAAATGTGCTCGATATCATCGATGAAGCCCATACTGAGCATCTCATCGGCTTCATCGAGTACCAACCAATCCACTTTATCCAATTTTAGATAACCGCGATCGATCAAGTCGATTACACGTCCGGGGGTACCAACTACTGCGGCTACACCAGTTTCTAGACGACGAATTTGGAGGTCGATCGATTGTCCGCCATAGACTGTCAAAATGGGTGAGCGACGCTCGTTACCACCTTGGAAGTTCTTCATTGCTTGGGAAACCTGCATCGCCAATTCGCGAGTAGGAGTCAATACTAAAGCTTGAACGATCGGACGTTGCCAATCGATGCGCTCGATCATCGGTAGAGCAAATGCGGCTGTTTTCCCTGTTCCTGTTTGGGATTGTCCGACGACATCGCGCCCAGACAATAGATGCGGAATGGCTTGCTCTTGAATATTGGTGGGTTCAGTAATCCCCAGGCTTTCCAATCGAGTGACTAATAGATCGGAAAGTCCAAGGCTAGAGAAGGAAACGGTCATAATTTCTAGTTATTTGTTTCGGTATGATTTCGGTTGAAAATTTAGGAGCTAATATTTATAAATCGATCGGTATATAGACCTGGGGAAACGTTGCACCCAATATTTAAACCATTCAGCATAGGAACGGGCAAAATTTAGTTATAAACTTGCACCAACGAGAGAGATACCAAATAGTCACAGAATGTTCGCGTCAGTTACTGCGCTGAGACTCCGTTATGAATTGTTGTTAGGTTAGTCAGGTTTTGTCCGGGCGATCTAGAGGCTTCGCTCCAATTCCAAATTTGAATTTACAAGAAATTCTAAGTCAGAACTTTTACTACTACTTCGCCATGAAGATCGTAGTGGTCGGCTTGATGAATGCGAACGGGAATAATCGACCCAAGTCGGGCACTCCCACTAACATACACTAATCCGTCAACTTCGGGGGCAAATCTGGCAGATCTACCAATTAATAACCCAGAACCTGGGTGTTCTTGTTCGATCAGCACATCTACTACTTTTCCTACTTCGGCTTGATTGCGCCGTAGTGAAATTGGTTGTTGGATTGCCATGATCCCATCCCGTCGCTCATCCATCACTGCTTGAGGCAGTTGGTGGGGCAAGGTGGCGGCGGCAGTGCCCTCCTCGGCTGAGAAGGTAAATACACCAACATGATCGAATTCATGCCGCTGTAGGAACTCCTGGAGGTGTTGGTAGTGAAGATCGGTTTCCCCAGGGAACCCGACAATCAATGTCGTGCGAATTACCGCAGCCGGAAGCGCGGTTTTGAGTTGCTCGATGATGCGATCGTTCACCGCTCCTTGCCACGGACGATTCATGGCACGGAGGACTTCAGGATGGGAATGCTGAAGCGGCAAGTCTAGGTAGGGCAAGACATTTGGGGTTTCTTGCATGGCTGCGACTACTGCGGGGGTTAATCCCGTTGGGTAGGCGTAGTGCATCCGAATCCACGGGATATCTACTTTGCCCAAGGCGCGGAGCAGTTCCGCTAATTGAGGTTTGCCATAGATATCGATGCCATAATTGGTGGTGATTTGGGAGATGAGGATCAGTTCCTGTACGCCTTCGTCTGCCAATTTGTGGGCTTCAGCGACGATCGATTCGATCGTTCTCGATCGCTGTTTGCCCCGCAGATGTGGGATGATGCAAAAGGCACAAGCATAATCGCAGCCCTCAGCAACTCGCAAATAGGCGACCCCTTCACTCGTCGTCCGATAACGCGGTGTATGCTCGTCGGCGATATAAGTCGGCTCTTGGGTAATTTCTACTACCCGCTCCCCTTTCTCGCTCCGCTCGATGACATCCACGATTTTATAATAATCACCACTACCTACTACTGCAACAGCTTCTGGCAATTCTTCCAGCAACTGAGACTGAAAGTGTTGTGCCATACAGCCTGTGATGACGATTTTCTTCCCCGCTTCAGCCAGTTCGACTAAGGTACGGATCGATTCTTCGCGAGCGGCATCGATGAAGCTACAGGTATTGACGATCGTATAATCTGCTGAGGTTTCATCAGCATCTACATCATAGCCTGCTTGAACTAGCAGACCGAGCATATGCTCGCTATCGATTCGGTTTTTTTCACAACCCAGGTGAGAGATTGCGATGCTTGGCTTGTTGCCCATTTAGTCTTGATTTGGTTGTTTCCAACAATAATGTCAACTGCTGTGACGTACTCTGAAAAACTAGAACTATATCCCAGGCTTGGGACAAACCACCATTCACTGGTGTCAGTTGCGGCGGATGAATTCTGACTGAAGCTGTTAGTTTTGTCTACCAGCTTCCCCGATTACGGGTTGTTTCGTAGATTGAAGAGCAGTCGAAATTGAATCGTTGCTCACCATCATAGCACGATGTTGCGGAATGTGAAGGGGGATAGGGAATAGGGGATAGGGGATAGGGGGTAGGGGATAGGGGATAGGGGGAACTTTAGACGAAAAAATACTAAAAAAGATTGTATTGTTGCTTTCGCAGGAGTCTATTCAACAACCATCGAGTAAATGCTCTTCCTTGGCAATCAGGATCGCCGCAGATCGATCGATCGCCCCAATTTTGTGTAAAATGCCGTGGATGTGGACTCTGACAGTTGCAGGGGCAATGTAGAGGGTAGTCGCGATATCGCGATCGATTTTCCCATTCACCATCAAGGTGAGGATTTCTTTCTCTCTGACGGTGAGACTGATCTTGCGCTCTCTACCTGTGCTCAATTCTCGATTGACTACTGCCGATCGAATTTCATCTGTAGCAATTCGATCCCACCAAGACGCTCCCGCAGCTACTGATCGAATCGCCAAGACAAGCATTTCAGCAGTGACACCTTTGAGACAGTAACCCGCCGCACCAAGTTCAATCAGTTGGTTAATTAAGACTGTTTCAGAGCGAGAAGTGAGGACCAGAATCGGTAAATTGGGCTGTCGTTGTTTGATGTGGTGAAAGGCTTCTAACCCACTCATTCGAGGCAATCCCACATCTAATAATATGACATCTAAGCTGTGGCGATTGGCAAGTTCTACGGCTGTTTCTCCATCGGCGGCTTCGGCGACAATTTCGATGTCTGACTCTTGCTCAAGCCGAAACCGCAAGCCTAGTCGAAAGAGTTCGTCATCTTCGACAAGCAGAATCCGAATGGGTGTGGGCGATTTATCTTGCAAGATATGAGGATGCTAATTATTGCTGCTGCGCCAAGGAATGGGGATAACTAGGCAGGCGAAAGGCGAAGATTGCCCCACGATGAGGTGGACGATCTGCCCAAATTATACCACCATGAGCTGCAACGATTTGACGGCACAAGTATAAACCCAAACCCGTACCTTTGGCTTGACGATGGCTATTTCCTTGATAAAAGCGGGTGAAGAGATGGGGTAATTCTTCGGCGGTAATTCCCGAACCTCGATCGATGATTTTGACTACTCGATCGTCAAGATCTGATTCTAAGATAATTTCGACTCGATCGCCACGGCGAGAATGCTCGATCGCATTGATGAGTAAATTGGTTAAGACGCGTTTGAGTTGAAATTCATCACCATTTACCCATAGGGATTGTCGAAAATCGGATTCACCATAGTTGATGGATATATTTACATGTGCTGTTAAAGCTAAGGTAGCTAAATTACTACTCACTTCTTCGGCGAGGGTAGTTAGATCGATGGGAGCGAGGTTTAATTCCAAGCCTTCAGAATCATTACGATAAACATCTAATAAAGCTTCGACTAATTCTAGGCTAGTTTGATGAGAACGTGACATCGTAGTCAAAATTTGTTGTTGAATCTCTGTCACTGCCCCCATAGCTTGAGATTCCAAGATCTTAATTGCTTCGATCGCCCCCAAGAGCGGTGTTTTCAGATCGTGGGTTAAAGTTGAAGCAAAATCTTCGCGCAATCTCACTAATTCTGTCTGAGCATTGAGTTGATATTTTTGGTGGGAGATTGCCTCTTGATAAACTCGATTGCGTTCGCTCAACCAACCAGTCACGATCAAAGATAGCGTAGCAATAAGTCGATCGCTAACGATCGAACCATCTACTACATTACCGCCAGGGATCCAAATATTAATTATGGTTAAAATCGCCGCAATAAAAGTCACTTGAATCGTCGCAGTTCGACCAATGCGTGAGTTGGTAAGCAAAATTGCCCCTGTATAGAGATAACCAAATACATAATTGGCTGGAGTATTAAATTCGAGGACGGCAACAACTGCAAATATGCCGATAATTAAACTCCGATCTGAAATACTCTTTGGCGGAAACTTTTCTGAGGATAATCGATTGAATCGAATCGGTCTATTTTTCATACCGATCCGTCACCATAGCTTACCATAGATAACCTTTACTCCTAAATCTCATCTCCAAGATAGTCGATCTAGGTTACTCAAGCCAATCTCTGATAAGATATTCAGCTAATTTAGACAAATTTAGATATATTTAGACCCTGTTTAATTTGAATATAAACACATGTTTAGATATCTAGACTTGAGTTGTTAGATCGTATAATAATATTCATATCTGACTTCAAAGGTTAAGTATATGTGGCAAGGATGGATTCAAATCGCTTTAACCCTACTGCCGATCGCCTTAATTGTGCCGATCTTAGGTAGGTATATGGCAGGTGTCTTTCTGGGTGAGAGAACAATACTCGATCGCATTTGCACCCCGATCGAAGGGTTAATATATCGATTTAGTCAGATTCATGCTCAGGAAATGATGACAGGTTGGCAATATGGACGAGCGATCGTCTATAGCAATGTTGTCATGTTTGTTCTGGTATATGCACTTTTAATGGGTCAAGGTATTTTACCGTTGAATCCAACCGGACTTAATAATCCAACTTGGGATACTGTTTTACATACGACGATTTCCTTTCTAACTAATACCGACCAACAACACTATTCAGGAGAAACTACTTTTAGCTATAGCAGTCAAGTTCTAGGATTAGGCTTTCTGTTTTTTACTTCGGCAGGGACGGGTTTATCGGTTGGGATTGCTTTTATTCGAGGATTAACGGGCAGAACTCTCGGTAATTTTTATGCAGATTTAGTTCGATCGATTACCCGCATTCTCCTACCATTATCCACGATCGGTGCCCTATTATTATTAATATCCGGCGTACCCGAAACATTGAACTCTCCGGCGATCGCCACAACCCTAGAAGGAGCCACACAGTATATCTCATTAGGCCCTGTCGCTCATTTAGAAATCATCAAACAACTCGGAGAAAATGGGGGCGGCTTCTTTGGTTCAAACTCCGCCCATCCCTTCGAGAATCCGAATGGATTTTCCAACCTGATCGAAACGATCGCCATGTTAGCGATACCCACCTCCCTAATTTACACCTACGGCATATTTGCAAATAACAAAAAACAAGCATGGTTAATATTCGGCATGGTAGGAATAATGTTCCTAGTTTTAATCGGAATAGCCGCGATCGGTGAATACCAAGGCAACCCCCTAATTAATACCCAACTCGGAATATCCGAACCCAACTTAGAAGGTAAAGAAGTCCGCTTTGGCTGGGCACAAACCGCCCTCTTCGCCGTAGCCACCACCTCCACAATGTGCGGCGCAATTAATGGAATGCTCGATTCATTCATGCCCCCAGGTGGTTTCGTCACCATGTTCGATCTCTTCCTCCAAATCATTTGGGGCGGACAAGGAACAGGCACAGCATACTTATTTCTCTACCTAATATTAACAGTATTCCTCACCGGACTAATGGTCGGACGTACCCCCGAATTTCTCAGCCGCAAAATCGAGAAACAAGAAATTATCCTCGCCAGCGTAGTCTTACTAGTGCATCCGATCGCCGTGCTCATTCCCAGCGCGATCGCCCTATCGTTTCCCGACACCCTCGCAGGTATCAGCAACCCAGGCTTTCATGGTATCTCCCAAGTCGTCTACGAATACGCCTCCGCCGCCGCCAATAACGGTTCCGGCTTTGAAGGACTAGCCGACACCTCCATCTGGTGGAACCTCACCACCAGCCTCAGCCTCCTCATCGGTAGATATATCCCCATCCTCGCCCTCCTCCTCCTCGCCGATAACATGTCCCGCAAACAGCCCGTACCCAGCACCACAGGCACCCTCCGCACCGACACAGTACTATTCACCAGCATCACCGCCATCATCATCCTCATCCTCGGTGCCCTCACCTTCTTCCCCATCCTAGCACTAGGTCCGATCGCCGAAGGATTTCAACTAGCAACTTAGGGGATAGGGGATAGGGGATAGGGGATAGGGGTTAGCTGATGTACTCCCAAAAAAACCCGCATCCCACACACCAACAAAGCTGCCGTACATCCAACCCACCGTCTCCAACCACCTATGCTTTGAGGGGGGGTTTGGGGGGGGGACACTCCCCCACCCAATGGGGGTTCTGACCCCCAGACCCCCCAGATCCGGGTTCTCACACCACCAGCAATCCCAGATCCGAATTCTCCACACCACCAGCAGACAAGTTATTTAACCCACCACCATGAACCTAACCCGCACCGATCGAAAACCCAAAGCCAAACCCAAAGGCATCTACACCAGAGCCATCAAACAAGCCTTCATCAAACTAGATCCCCGCATCGCCATCAAAAATCCCGTCATGTTCCTCGTCTGGATTGGCACCATCATCACCGCCCTAGTCACCATCGATCCCAACCTCTTTGGCGACGCAACCGGAACCAACCCCCGCCTATTTAACGGACTAATTACCGCCATCCTCCTCTTCACCGTCCTTTTTGCCAACCTCGCCGAAGCCATCGCCGAAGGACGCGGCAAAGCCCAAGCCGATGCCCTCAGAGCCACCAAAAGCGACACCACCGCCCGAAAAATCCTCCCCGACGGCTCCACCCAAGAAGTCAGCTCCACCAGCTTACGCCGTGGCGATCGCATTAAAGTCATCGCCGGAGACATCATCCCCGCCGATGGTGAAGTAGTCGGCGGTTTAGCCTCAGTAGACGAATCCGCCATCACCGGAGAATCCGCCCCAGTACTCAAAGAACCAGGTACAGACATCGCCAGCTCCGTCACAGGCGGTACCCGCATCCTCTCCGACGAACTAATCATCAACGTCACCGCCGATCCTGGCAAAGGATTTATCGATCGAATGATCGCCCTCGTCGAAGGCTCCGAAAGAGCCAAAACCCCCAACGAAATCGCCCTCACAGTCCTCCTCGCCGTACTTTCCCAAGTCTTCCTCATCGTCATCGCCACCCTCCCCGCGATCGCCAACTACGTCAAATCCCCCGTCAGTATCGCCGTACTCGTCGCCCTCCTCGTCGCCCTCATCCCCACCACCATCGGCGGACTCTTGAGCGCGATCGGCATCGCAGGCATGGATCGAGTTGCCCAATTCAACGTCATAGCCACCTCTGGCAGAGCCGTAGAAGCCTGCGGCGACATCAACACCCTAGTTTTGGACAAAACCGGAACCATCACCCTGGGAAACCGCCTCGCCGAAGAATTTATCCCCGTCAACAACCACAGCCCCGAAACCATCGCCAAAATCGCCCTCGGCTCCAGCATCTTTGACGAAACCCCCGAAGGTAAATCGATCGTCCTCCTCGCTCAAAAATCCGGTGCAACCATCGACTTCGATCGATCCACCGCCACAGGGATCGACTTCTCCGCCCGTACCCGCATGAGCGGCACAGACATCGCTGACGGGCGCGAAATCCGCAAAGGTGCCGTAGACTCCATCAAAGGCTTTATCCGCTCCCGCAGCGGGCAAATACCCGCCGATTTGGACTCCGCCTACGAAAGAGTCTCCCGCCTCGGCGGAACACCCCTCGCCCTCTGTCAAGACAATGACATCTACGGCGTAATCTACCTCAAAGACATCATCAAACCAGGCATCAAAGAACGCTTCGAGCAAATGCGACAAATGGGCATCCGCACCATCATGCTCACCGGAGACAACAACATCACCGCCTCCGTCATCGCCCAAGAAGCCGGAGTAGACGACTTCATCGCCGAAGCCACCCCCGAAGACAAAATCGAAGTCATCCGTGCCGAGCAAGCCAAAGGCAAACTCGTCGCCATGACAGGAGACGGCACCAACGACGCACCAGCCCTCGCCCAAGCCAACGTCGGCGTAGCCATGAACTCCGGCACCCAAGCCGCCAAAGAAGCCGCAAACATGGTAGATCTCGACTCAGATCCCACCAAACTGATCGATATCGTCACCATCGGCAAACAACTACTCATCACCCGTGGCGCACTCACCACCTTCTCCATCGCCAACGATGTCGCCAAATACTTCGCCATCATCCCCGCCATCTTCGCCACCGCAGGTATCGGTAGCCTCAACATCATGGCACTCACCAGCACCCAATCCGCCATCCTCTCCGCCCTCATCTACAATGCCCTAATCATCCCCGCCCTCGTACCCCTCGCCCTCAAAGGCATCAAATTTCGCCCCCTCACCGCAGATCAACTCCTCCAACGCAACATCCTCATCTACGGCTTAGGCGGTGTAATCGCCCCCTTCATCGCCGTCAAAATCATTGATATCTTTATTACCCAAATCGGACTAGCCTAACCCCCACAATCAACCTCTCTGTCTTGTAAAGGTGCTTTACTTGGGGAAACCCCAAGATCGCACTTTCCGCTGCGTACTCCCCTATCTCTTCCTCCTCTGCGTCAAACTACACACCCCAACTAAACATGAAAAAATACCGCTACATCCTCCTCGCCTCCCTCCTCAACCTTCTCCTCGCCCCGATCGTACAAGCCGCAACCAACAGCACCATCTCCCGCCAACAATCCTTCACCCTCGGCTTACTCATCCTCGGCACGATCGCCATCTCAATCTACCTATTCACCGTCATTTTTCAACCGGAGAAATTCTAACATGATTCGGATTCAAGAACTAACCACCGCCATTCGATCGATCTTACTCTTATGGCTCCTCACCGCTATTATTTATCCCCTAATTATCTTCGGCATCGGACAAATCGGCTTCTCATCCCCAGCCAATGGTAGTCTAATTACCAAAGATAATAAAATTATCGGCTCCACACTGATCGGGCAACCATTTACATCCGATCGATATTTCTGGAGTCGCCCCAGCAGTATCAATTACAGCACCGACAAAACCGCCGCCCCCACAGGTGTCTCCGGTGCGAGTAATTTAGCCCCTAGTAATGGCGACTTACCCAAACGCATTACTATTGAGATCGACAGGTTGAAAAAAGCTACAATTAAACCAACAAACGATCTAGTTTATACATCCGGCTCAGGCTTAGATCCACATATTAGTATCGAAGCCGCCAGAAACCAGATTCCCCGTATCACCGCCGCCCGTAATCTAGACAAAAATCGCGTAGAATTTATCATCACTGACGCGATCGATCATCCATTCTTGGGCATATTCGGCGAACCTGGAGTCAACGTATTGAAATTAAATTTAGCACTCGATCGACTAGCAAAACAATAGTTATGAACCGTAAAGCTAGACACAAAATCTTCATCGGGATGGCTCCTGGAGTAGGCAAAACCTATAAAATGCTCCAGGAAGCCCAAATCCTCAAACGATCGGGTATTGACGTAGCGATCGGCGTATTAGAGACACATGGGCGCAAGGATACAGCGGCTCAATCGATCGGTTTAGAAGTCATACCATTATCGATCGTCAAACGGGATAATTTAGAGCTGACGGAAATGGATACTGATGCTATTATCAGCAGACAGCCCCAGTTAGTCTTAGTCGATGAATTAGCCCATACGAATATCCCAAATAGCCAACGTCAAAAACGCTATCAAGATGTAGAAGCTATTTTAGATGCGGGGATTGATGTTTATTCCACTGTCAATATTCAACATCTCGAAAGTCTCAACGATCTCGTAGCTAGAATTACGAGTGTTGTCGTGCGGGAACGAATTCCCAATCGATTACTCGAAACAGCCGATGAAGTAATCTTAGTTGATGTCACTCCAGAAACACTCGAAGAACGCCTCCTCGACGGCAAAATATACGCATCAGCAAAAATTCAACAATCCCTCGAAAACTTCTTTCAGCGTCGCAACCTCATCGCCCTCAGAGAGTTAGCTCTTCGAGAAGTAGCCAATACCGTTGAAGAAGAAAGTAATGATTATGCCACTCTAGATAATTATTGCCCAATTCGAGAGCGATTATTAGTCTGTATCTCCACCTACCCCAATTCGCTCCGCTTGCTGCGTAGGGGGGCGCGGATTGCCAACTATATGAATGCACCCTTATATGTCTTATATATCGCCAATCCCGATCGCTTTTTAACCAAAGCGGAGAGTTTACAAATCGAACTATGCGAACAACTATGTCTAGATGTTGGTGGTAACTTCATCCGTTTTACCAGCCGTCAAATTCCCGCAACTATTGCCGAAGTTGCCGCACGGGAAAAGATTACCCAAATTGTCATCGGCGAAAGTCAACAAAATTACTGGCAAAGATTCTTCCAGCGTTCTTTTACCGAAAGACTAATGCAATTAATTCGTAAAAAACAAATAGATTTACACATCATCGCCAGCGAATAATAATCCTAGCTCAATTGTTTCGCTAGACTCAACGCCTGCTCCACTTCCTCCCCCAATTGACGATTGTGGGGATCTACCCGCAAAGCTTTCTTGAGATAAATAGCCGCTTTGTCAAACTCTCTCCGTCTGATTAATTCATAACCAAACTGACAATAAACAATTCCTTGCCATTGGCAAATGTGAGGATCTTGTGGTAGCTGTTTTGCCAACCCTTCAATTAACACAACTGCCTTCAAAAACTGTCGATTTTTTAATAATGATTGCAACTCATAATAAAGTTGCCATTTTAACTCATCCTCATTTTGATGCTGTGCTGGAGCCTTTGCTGCGACATCAGTCGGTGCCGGAGATGTTGAGGTGGATTGAGCTTGCTCTAGTATTAATTGATAAGCTTGATTGAGGTTGACAAAGTGTTGATGTGCATCTACATCACCTGGATTGAGATCGGGATGAAATTTACGCGCCAGTTTCCGGTAGGCAATTTTGATCTCCTCAAAAGAGGCTTCTCGATCTAGTTCCAATATCTTATAGCAGTTATCTAAGGTGGTGATGGATGCAAGCATTTAGCTACCGGAATTCTAAATAAATATTTTTAGGAGTGATTTTTCACACTCCCATTCTACCTGAATTTGAGACTTGCTATCACCAATTAATCCCCGCTAATCCAATTTGGGTTGGCATCCTCTGTAGCGTCTGCCAACACAGAAGGATTTATCCCTAGCTGTCAATCGTTACTCGACCTGAATCTATGTCGTACAAAGCACCTATAATTTTTAGGGAGCCTGCATTTATAAACTGACACAGTAGCTGCGAAGCTTTGAGTTTATTTATACTATCGCTAATATTTACAGTAGGTGGATGAAGATCGGCAGTTTTTCCCACGCGCTCAGAAATCAAAATTTTCTTTTTTTCGATCTCAACTTTTAGGTGTTGGCGATTTTGGGTGAGTGACTCTTCGGATTTTAGTTGCTCATTTTTGCTCCCATCACCCAATACGATTACTACTTTAACACCCAACATCAATACGCTATATTCAATCGCGCTAATTTCCTGTTGAGTCGTGCTTTTACCAGATGATTCAATCGTAAACAGTTCGCCAAATCTGCGATCGAAAACATCTTCCATCGATGTCGATAGTTTGGCATAATTTAAGACTGCTGCAAATGGAGTATTTCCTTTCGCAATCCCAGATAAGCAGATGGAATCGTTGCGCTGAATCTGTTTTGCACGGATCTCTACAAACTGCTGATTACCTATTACCAGTCGATCTAAAACTGAGTCGGGGCTAGTTTCTACTCGTAGTTCGGGACGATCTAGGACATGTCTGTCATCAAAATTAACTGAATTAAAATTAAAGTTAATTAAACTGGGGTGGGTAAACTGATTATTTTTGTTGATAGTTAGCATTTTCAATTTTTTTGGGTAGAGATCGATGATTTAACTGGTAATTTGACGATCTTTGGTTGGAAGCTCAAATTAATATTTATGAGTAGCTAATCGAGCGAATGAGAAATATTACGGGAAATTCTCCTCCTGTCTCAATGCCACCCCCTTCAATCTAATTTACTCAATTTGCGTTTGATACTTGTTTTTTAATAACCCTATTTTAGTCTCAATGCCCATCTAATGTCCTCTGCTAAAGGTCGTATTTTATCCGGCTACCCACAATTTTTTCTCAGCAATAATCACTAGATCTAGTTCTAAACTAAATCAGTTTCCTTTCTCCCTGAGTAGATCGCCCATAGACGAAAAGTTTATCCATTAAGCTACAAGCCTACTTAATTAGATTAAGTAAGCTTGGATATCGCTAGTTTAGCGTAATTTTGGCCAGATCGATCGCTAATAATTAGCGATCGAAGTCACTCAATCGATGGTGATTTGATTTGCTCCAACTTTCGCATCACAGCATCATAGCCTGCTGTATCGTTTCGAGCTGTAAATATTTTAGCCGCAGTTTCTAAATCCTTGATGGCAGCGGGTTTGGCGAGCAGTTGAACGTGCAGAAGTCCGCGATTGCTATAGGCTAAGGCATGACGAGGATCTAGTCGAATCGCCGCATCATAGTCAGCCATTGCTTTAGCATAATTTTGGAGTTTATACTCAGATAAAGCGCGGTTGTAATAAAGTTCTGCATTACCCGGCTGGAATGAAATCCCGCTCGTAAAGTCTTCGATCGATCGGGGATAGTCGCGGGTGGCATAATAAGCCAAGCCTCGATTAAAGTATGCGAGTGGATAGTTCGGTTTACGGGCGATCGATAATGTATAATCTCTGATGGCTGCTTGTCGATCGCCGTTATTAAAGTACAACACGCCCCGATTATTATAAGCTTCAATTAGCTGAGGATTTAATGCGATCGTTTTAGTGTAGTCAGCGATCGCCGCTGATTTATTTCCCGTCTCGCCGTAGATAGCCGCACGATTGAAATAAGCACTAGCATAATCGGCTTTGAGTTCGATCGCCAGGGTGTAATCACTAATTGCCCCATTTCGATCGCCGAGGGTATTTCTCGCCATCGCACGGTTAAAATAAGCATCGAGCAGATCCGGCTGCAATTGAATCGCCCGAGTTGAATCAGCTACTGCTCCACGCAGATCGCCAGCCAACCCTTTTGCCCTCCCTCGGAGATAATAAGCATTGGCATCTTTTGGTTTAATCCCGATCGCCACATTATAGTCCGAGATCGCCCCTTGTCGATCGCCCATTTCCAGCCGAACTAAACCGCGACTATAATAAGCCTCAAAATTGTTTTTACGAAGTTCGATCGCACGGGTATAACTAGCCATCGCCCCTTGTTTATCCCCCGATCGACTCAAGATCGCCCCCTGTCCAATGTACAATTGAGGATCTTGAGGTTTGAGTTGGATCGCCAATTTGAGATCGCTCTTGGCTCCCACCAAATCCCCCACTTCTAATCGAGCAAAACCCCGATTGCTATAAGCTTCAACAGAATTGGGTTGAAGCTCGATCGCCTTAGTATAATCAGCAATCGCACCACGACGATCGCCCAGATCCGCTTTGACAATGCCCCGATTATTATACGCATCGACAAAATCGGCTTGAAGTTCGATCGCCTTAGTATAATCAGCAACTGCACTCTGGAGATTGCGATCGCGATACCTCGCCATCCCCCGTTTAAAATACGCAGCAGCCGATGGTAAAGCTGGAGACTCCACGGTAGATGTCTGCGGCAGTTTTGATGGCTGCTTCTGAGCAAATACCGCCCCTGGATGTGCGATCGCCATCAATGATAATAGCAATACGATCGACGTTCGATCGCGAAATCTCTCTAGCAGAACATCAATCAATTCCCGCAACAACACTGACTGGTGAATGTGGATTTTCATAATGATTTTAGTTAATTAAAAATAAACAAACATCGAGCAACTTCGATCGATATTGTAGTAGAAAGGGGATAGGGGATAGGGGATAGGGAATAGGGAATAGGGAATAGGGGATAGGGAATATGTAGATTTTCCTGCTTCTCCCAAAACTTTCCGCATCCCACAAACCAACAAAGCTGCCTTACACCAAATCCACCGCCTCAAACA
>JANMEL010000219.1:0-2337 GCA_031376885.1 Chamaesiphon sp. OTE_70b_metabat_96
CTGGGTAACTAGCAATGAGAGTAGGAAGTAGTTTCGATTGGATCGTTGACGATGCACAATAACAAATCACGCAAAAAGACGTCGAGCAATATCCCCAACCTGTTTCTGGATAATTTCGGAATAGCCCCAAGGGAAATCGAATCCCTGTCGCCTCCGTGAAAGGGAGGTGTCCTAGGCCTCTAGACGATGGGGCCGCGTTCGATGACATTTATTAATATAGGGCATATATTTAGCGATGTCAATACCCTTGGCTAAAATTCTTTTGGGGAAGAGAGCAGCAGTTCGACTACGCTCACTGAGCAGAGATCGGCGGTGGTGGGAAAAAATTTAAGAAAAAACTGACCTCTACACCTATGATATTGGTAAGGAATTATGCCAGCCAGTTGGTGTGTTGTTCAAACAACCTCCCACCCCTGACCCCCCATCGTTCCTCTCACCCCTCACCCCTCACCATGACTTTTTCGTTCATTCGTCCCGAATTACATAATTTCCAAGCCTATACGCCCCATCCTGGTGGGGCTGGGGTTAATTCTGCCCAGACAGAGATCGATAGATTGGATACTAATGAGAGTCCCTATGATTTGCCGATCGCGCTCAAGCAAGAATTGGCGCAGACATGGCTAGAATCAATCGAGAGCAATCGTTATCCCGATGGTGGACATAATGGCCTAAAGGCGGAAATCGCTAGATACGTGACCGAATCAGCGGCAGGTAATCCTCAAATTCTCCCCAGTCAGATAACCTTGGGAAATGGTTCGGATGAGTTAATTCGTAGCATCTTGATTGCTACTTGTGTTGGCGGTGCGGGAAGTGTTTTGGTTGCCGAACCTACTTTTAGTATGTTTGGGATTCTGGCGCAGAGTTTGGGCATACCAGTGGTGAGAGCCGATCGATCGCCGATCGATATGTCGTTAAATCTAGATGCTGCAAAAATGGGCGTTCGCGATCGCAGCGATGTACCTGTGCGAGTAGTATTTATGGTGCATCCCAATTCACCAACGGGGAATGCCATGATCAAGGAAGAGGTAGAGTGGTTGCGGAGCTTACCTAGATCTGTTTTGGTAGTGATTGATGAAGCTTATTTTGAGTATAGCAAGATGACGATGGTGGGGGAATTAGTCAATCACCCCAATTGGATTGTCTTACGCACTTTCTCGAAGGCGTTTCGATTGGCTGCTCATCGAGTTGGTTATGCGGTGGCAGATCCTGGATTGATCGCGATTTTGGAACAAATCAGATTGCCCTATAATCTGACTAGTATGTCGATCGCCGCCACACATTTGGCATTGAAACATAGGAAATCTCTGCTCACCACAGTTGCTGAAACGATCGCCGAACGAGACAAGTTATTTACCACTCTCAGTAATGTACCTAATCTGAAAGTTTGGCCTAGTGATGCCAATTTTATCTATGCTCGAATTGAGGGTGTAGAAAATCCCGATCTAGCGATGGCGGAATTGGTATCGCGGTTAAAAAATCAGGGTACTTTAATTCGACATACTGGGGGCGGATTACGAATTTCGATCGGCTCTCCTGCCGAAAATGAACGCACGGGATTGAGAATAATTTTTTCAATGGATCTTGGCGAAATCAGCGGACAATTAACATTTGAAAATTGAGATGAGTGATGAGGATTGCCGATCGAGATCGGCAATCTGTCCGAGTTAAAAGTTTCCCCAAAGTAGATAGATAAGTACAGACAAAACAGTTAAATCCGCCCCTACAGGTGGAATCACATTTAGATATGTTAGCAGTAACTAAATTGATAAAGAAGGAGTTAGGAATATAACAGATCGGTATTGTAGACTCTATTAACGATCTCTTCGCCAACCTTTCAACTCAGGAATATTACATTCGATTGATTTGTGATAAAATGGTCATTTACAAGGTAGCTGTAAATGAATATTGAAATTTGAGTAGCGATCGAGAGATTTTGGAGAATACTTAAACTAGATCGAATTCATCTAAAACCATGAAAAAAGTTATTGCATTGATAAGTGGATTGGTACTTTCATTTCAAGCCTCGATTGTTGTGGCTGCATCTCCACCACAGCAACCGAAAAGCTTTGCCGAGTGGTGTCAACAGAAAGAATCTGTACCTGCGGACACTAAACATACGATCGATGTATTGCTAAAAGAAGCTGGTACCAATAACTGTAAACAAGCCGACACTAAACTTAGGAATCTGACAGAGCTTGCTCTCCGCTACAATCCAATCGTCGATGTGAAGCCATTAGCGGGTTTGACTAATTTGACCGCTCTCTACCTCGGCAGCAATGAAATCGTCGATGTGAAGCCACTAGCGGGTTTGACTAAATTGACCACTCTCTACCTCGA
>JANMEL010000241.1:0-2218 GCA_031376885.1 Chamaesiphon sp. OTE_70b_metabat_96
GTGGGGTGGTCTTACGGCAGATTTGTTGGTGTGTGAGACGCGGATGTTGATGTCAACTTCCATTTAGCCATGACGTTGTTGATGCCATTGCCAAGCATGGGCAATGATATCTTGAAGATCGGGATATGTTGGTTTCCAACCCAAAACTCGACGAACTCGATCGCTACTACCCACTAGAATCGGTGGATCTCCCGCTCGTCTGTCACCAAATACGACCTTAATCTCTTTACCCGTCACCTGCTTGGCTGTTTCGATCGTCTCCCGCACCGAGAAACCATTCCCATTTCCCAAATTAAATACCTGACTATCACCACCTTCTAGCAAATATTTTAGGCCCAAAACATGAGCCGCAGCTAAATCATGAACGTGAATATAATCCCGAATACAGGTACCATCATCCGTTGGATAATCGGTACCATAGACACAGATGTGCTCTCGTTTGCCCAATGCCGTCAATAAAATCAGGGGAATCAGATGAGTCTCAGGATCGTGATCTTCGCCTAATCTGCCACTAGGATCGGCTCCAGCGGCATTGAAATATCGAAATCGGACTGATTTGAGTCCATGAGCAATATCGAAGTCTGAGAGGATATTTTCGACCATCAGCTTACTGGTAGCATAGGGGCTGATCGGTGCGAAGGGATGTTCTTCGACAATGGGGGTATATTGGGGAATGCCGTAAACAGCCGAGGTAGACGAAAAGACGAATTTATCTACTCCAGCAGCGCGCATCGCTTCGAGCAAATTGAGTGTACCAACCACATTATTCTGATAGTACATCCCTGGCTCGGCCACAGATTCACCCACGGCGATATAAGCGGCGAAGTGCATGACTGCATCGATCTTGTGGGTACTGAATACTCGATCGAGTGTAGCTCGATCTCGCGTATCTCCTGTTACCAACTCTACACCCAAGACTCGATCGACCAATTCTTGATGCCCATATTCTAGGTTATCAAAAATTACGACCTCATAACCCGCTTCTTTCAGTGCCAACACTGCATGAGAGCCGATATATCCAGCTCCCCCCGTCACCAAAATTGTTAACTTCTGCTCTGACATTTATAATCGATCGCATAAACAAATAATCATCGTTAGTGTACCCGACAGGGGCGGAATTTTCGGTTCTGGATTTTAGACTCCTTACATTTCTAGTGAGGAGGGCGGGTTTGAACGAATCTCTGGCAAAATCGATATGGATAGCTTAAACCCGCCCCTACAGACCCTCAACTCACCCCCTCACCCCTGATATGGAAATTATTCGCATTCCTGTACTGTCAGACAACTATATCTTTTTGATGGTCGATCGAGATCGACAAATTGCTGCCGTAGTAGATCCGGCTGAAGCAGCACCAGTACTCGCAGAATTAGATCGAAACAAAGTTAAGCTAGTTGCGATCTTCAATACTCATCATCATGGCGATCATGTGGGTGGGAATAAAGAATTAATCGCTGCATTTCCCGAACTTTGCGTTTATGGTGGTGCCGAAGATCGGGGGAGAATTCCCGGACAACAAGTATATTTAGAAGATGGCGATCGAGTATCATTCGGCGATCGACATGCTCAAGTATTATTTATCCCTGGACATACTCGCGCCCATATTGCTTATTATTTTCCCCCAGTAGCCGCCGAAGCTGGCGAACTATTCTGCGGCGATACAATTTTTGCAGGTGGCTGTGGGAGACTATTTGAAGGTACACCCGCTCAAATGGTATCATCTATGACCAAGCTGCGCCAACTCCCCGACAATACCCGAATTTGGTGTGCCCACGAA
Organism: Chamaesiphon sp. OTE_70b_metabat_96; assembly: GCA_031376885.1. GTDB lineage: Bacteria > Cyanobacteriota > Cyanobacteriia > Cyanobacteriales > Chamaesiphonaceae > Chamaesiphon. Next base: position 1,776 of record JANMEL010000241.1, read on the forward strand.
TATACATTAAGCAATCTCAAATTTGCCGTCACCATCGAGCCAAATAATCAAGAACTCCAACAAAGACTCGTCGAAGTAACCGTCGATCGGCAAAATTCCATTCCCACAGTACCGACAAACTTAGGTGTAGAAAAACGCACCAATCCATTTCTCCGTTGGGATACAGCCGCGATTCAAGCTACCGCAAATAGTGTCGATTCGATCGAAACATTCGCCAGAATTCGCGGACGCAAAGACCAATTTTAAATTAATTGAGAATTGCGGATGCATTTACCGTACGGGTTCCCTGTCGGTAAAAAGCGGCGTTTTTATTATGGGGTTCCCCCAGAATAAAAAAAAGAAAAGACAATGCACCAAACAGAGAATTGGGTTTTGGTGTGCGGATTTCAAACCAAGCTCTTTGCTAACTTAGACACCAGCCCACACTTTAGCGAACATATCCT
>JANMEL010000309.1:0-9793 GCA_031376885.1 Chamaesiphon sp. OTE_70b_metabat_96
CACCCCGCCCTGCCCTTAGAAAGGGGAGGGAGTTAAAGCCCCCCTCTTTCCAAGGGGGGTTGGGGGGGTAAACCGATCAAAACTGGAGTCTAGCCGACTTATGTATACACGGTAGTGGAAAGGGGAGGGGGTAAAAACAAGTCTAATCAATCTCCACTCTTCACACGCCCAAAATAAATGCAAATTCGTCGTCGCCCACCTGCTGCTGCTATCAATGTTGGCCCATTAGAATATAAAATTGATGTACCGGATAATCAACCCCTACATATCCTCGAAGAAATCGTTTGGCATAAGGATCGAGAGGTAGATTATCTGCGGGATAAAACACCTTTACCCAAGTTGCAAAAATTGGTTGAGGCAATGTCCCCACCATTAGACTTTTTGGCTGCACTTCAGACAGGTAAAACTAATCCGGCGGTAATTGCCGAGGTAAAGAAAGCTTCGCCGAGTAAGGGGGTAATCCGCGCAGATTTTGATGCTGTAGAAATCGCCAAATCATATCAAGCTGGTGGTGCTAGTTGTCTATCTGTATTGACAGATAGTAAGTTTTTTCAGGGTAGCTTTGCCAATTTATCAGCCGTGCGTCAGGTGGTAGATTTACCGCTGTTATGTAAAGAGTTTATTATTTCTCCTTATCAGATTTATTTAGGTAGAAGTCATGGTGCGGATGCGATATTATTGATAGCGGCAATTTTGACCGATCGAGAAATTCAGTATTTTCTCAAAATTGTTCAAGGATTGGGGATGACTGCTCTAATTGAGGTACATACGGCGGAGGAATTCGATCGAGTATTAGCCCTAGACGGCGTACAGTTAATCGGTATCAATAATCGCGATCTGGCTAATTTTACGGTAGACTTACAAACAACTGTCAATTTACTAACTAGCCGTCAACAGATATTAATCGATCTCAATATCTTAGTCGTCAGCGAATCAGGCATCCATACATCTGAAGATATTAAAACAGTCGCCAAAGCTGGAGCCAAAGCCGTCCTAATCGGTGAATCTTTAGTCAAACAAGACGATCCTGGTGCTGCGATCGCCAAGCTATTTGTGACCTAATTTATCAGCCCCCAAACTTATTTGTGGGGCTTTATTAATATCACTCTTGAATCGTACCAATATCAATTAGACTTCACCTGCACTACAAAAGACGAGCATTAATATCAATTGTCCAAGGGAGTTGACCAGTCTTCAATTGACAAACTTGATATTTGTCCAAAATCAGATGAATTTCTTGTTAATAAGATCGAATTATTGACTATGGTTATCGCTGCAATTTTTAAATCCATTTTACCGAGCCTTGGATATGTTTTTCTGAGACTATTAAACTCTCTAACTGCACCCAAATCGAACTCAATCACTGGAATAGCACAATAATTCATCAGTTGATTTTTGAGCTGTTTGTAAGCTTCAACTTGCTTATCCTCTGTTTGCGCTTTGGCGATGTAGCTCAACCATCCGCGCATTTGCTCTTCATAACTAATAATGGTTGTTGAAATCTGAGCTGGATCGATTGCCATCATTCGCTGTAACAGTGGTTGTGCATTAGCCCCCTTACGCTCTAAAATGCTGAGATGGTCTGTATCTAATATATACATTTACCGATCTACTGTATTTACAGCAGTTGTCCGCTCAGATTCTCGATATTCACGCCCCAATTTCATTGCTTCATCGTAAGCAGGACTTTCAGCAAAGGTTCCAGCTATTTTTTCCCACCAAGGTAGCTCGGCAGAATTTGGCTCGATTTTGCGTTTTAATCGCTCGACTTCAGCTTCTAACAATGTCAACCGTTCTTCTAGTTGCTCTGGCACGATCTATTCATCCTTTCTAGCTCTAGTACTATTATATCCAATATTTGTTGGCAAAGTCTCTCCATTCCTGCGGAACGCTATGGGAACGGAGAATCGATTCTAATCACCACTAACCATACACTTAGCAACGCTCACAGCCAATCCAAGAAATTTGTTATCTTTCCAGTCACGATAGTCAGTAACAATTTCCGTAACTTCAACAATCATTGCATCCCATGTTCAGGAGTTACGATCGAAATATAAGGATCGCTAAGATATTTAACGGCGGTATCTTGCAATTGTTGAGCGGTAATTTGTTCGATCGCCGTGCTAAATTCTGTATCAAAATCAGCACTCAAACCCATAAATTCATACCAACCATAAGTCTGTGCCAATTGTCCATTAGTTTGCTTACCAAGAGCATATTGTCCGAGTAATTTATTCTTCGCTGCTTGAAGTTCTTCCTGGGATAAATTCACCAAACACAATCTATCAACTTCACCCCGTAAACCACTCACAGCAATCTTAGTATTGCTAGCCGCCGTACCCATATATACCGAAAAGTGAGAAGTATCGAGCTTCGTCGGAAAAAACGCCGAAACATCATAGGCTAAACCGCGTTTTTCTCGCAACTCGACAAACAACCGACTCGACATTCCATTCCCCAAATAACTACTAATTAGTTTGAGCGGGATGCAGTCAGGATCGCCACTCGGAGGAGCGAGATAACCCAGCATGACGATCGCTTGTTGGGTGTCTTGATGCTCTACTAAATGTTGGGGTTTGGTATCTACAGCGGGAATATTTAGAGTGGGTAGTTCAATTTCGGGGATTTCCCAATCACCAAATACTTGAGTGACTAATTCGATCGCGAACTCCGGCGTAATCCGTCCAGCAAGGGCGATAATTAGTCGATCGGGGCGAATATGAGTCTGATGGTAATCAACCAAGTCTTGACGGCTGATTTGCCCCACTGTAGCTGCTGTACCTAGAGTCGATCGAGCGTAAGGATGTTTGCCGTATAATGAGCGGCGCAATTGCTGATAAGCATTATTAAACGGTTGCTCGGTTTGGGATTTAATCGCCTGTAGAGTTAGCTTGCGCTCCAGCTCAATTTGCTCTACCGGAAAGGCTGGCGTGCGAAGGATTTCCCCAGCTAACTTGAATATCTCTGGTAAATCCGCCGTCACCGTCTTCAGACTCATCTGGATATAATCCGTCGTCGCATCTACTCCCAATCCCGCGCCAGCGGATTCGATAATATCGGCGATTTGTTGAGATGATAATTTCTCAGTACCTTTGGTGAGTAATGCTGTGAGTAAATGAGCCAATCCAGACTGCTCTTCTGTCTCCCAACGACTTCCAGCCGGAAGAAAAAATCTAGAAGATACGATATCTGCGGAGGGATTGGCGATCGTTAGTACTGTAATGCCATTGGGTAGCTGGCTGCGGTCAACGGTAGGATTTATCATAATCTGAGTATCCTCGATCGGTAGTTGCGATCGCAACTATCCTAGTGAAAGGGGGAGGGATTAGCTCTTGAACTTCCCATAGACATCTAAGGTACATTATGAAAGCCAAGATTCGCGGCACAGAAATATTTTTTGATGTAGAAGGCGCATCGATTGTCGTTGAGGGTAATCTAATTCGCGAGAAACCGATCGCTTTTTTGTTGCATGGTGGCCCAGGTGGTGACCATACTAGTTATAAGCCGTTATTTAGTAGACTTGCCGATCGAGTCCAATTAGTATACATCGACCATCGCGGTCAGGGAAGATCCGCACGAGGCGACAGTTCAAATTATACTCTCTACAACAATATTGAAGACATCGAAGCCCTCCGAAAATATTTAGGCTTGGAGAAAATCATCCTTATAGGTGGCTCTTATGGGGGGATGGTTGCTCTGAGTTACGCCGCGCGGTATCCCCATGCAGTTTCTCGCCTCATCGCTTACGCTACTGTTGCTAGCTACGAATTTTTAGCCAAAGCAAAACAAACTCTTCAAAAAATTGGTACCCCCGCACAAATTGAGATCGCCCAAAAGCTATGGGATGGTAACTTTCGATCGAATGATGAACTCAAAACCTACTTTGAACTCCTCCATCCCCTCTACTCCTACCGCATCAAATCAGTTGAGACTAAGGCGAATGGCATTCTCGCTTATGAAGCAACGAATGAAGCTTTTGGCGGCTTTCTGAGAAACTATGATATTCGATCGGCATTGCCCAAGATTGTCGCCCCAACTTTAGTTTTAGCCGGAAGACATGACTGGATTTGCGCGCCAGAATTTAGTGAAGAAATCGCTCGATTGATTCCTGATGCTCAGTTGCAGATTTTCGAGGAAAGTGGGCACTTATTACGGGTTGATGAGCCTGACAGATTGATTGATGCGATCGCGCAATTTGTAGGGTACAACTAGATCCCCAACTTCTCGGAGAAGTCGGGGATCTGAGCGTCTCAAACAATGCCAATTATTGAGTTTTTCCGTAAGGAATAAACCGGATTTCGATCCTACGTCTAGCGTCATTTGCCTGGATATCGATCGGTGCAAGTTTGCCAGATGGTAAGTATAATTGACCCGCAGAATAAGCCCTAAACTTAACTGCACCTAATTTATTGGTATTTAAAAACTGAACTACTGCGACTGCTCTCATTAGTCCTAGATCGGTATTGGAGCCAGCTTGTAAAGCATTGATTTTTGCATTGCCAGTAGCAGCTAAGGTTAGTTTAGCATCAAGGTTGCTGGCATTGCTAATTCCCTGACTATCTGTATGACCGATAACTTGGATAAAATCAATATCACCTCTTACTGTTTCTCTCTGAATTCTAGGTATAATAGTTTTCTGAATATATTTTTTTAGATCTGGTGTTAGCTCGGCACTCCCTGATGGAAACTTAAAGTTACCAGATTTTTCATCGATAATAATTGGTGATGCTGATTCTAGCTTTTTGTTGGCAGACTTGAGTTTATCGGCGGTTGATATTGACTGCAACAGACTAATCAACAACAGGAAACTCATAATCATGAAAGCATTTGACATTAGATCGGTAAATGCTTGAAATATATTTAGTTCTTCATCCTGATGATGTCGTTCGATTCTTCTAGACATATTATTTTATTTTAATTACGTTGTGAAGTCCCAAAGAATCCTGATTTACGATTTCCGTTACTTACGAAGGAATCGTTACTCTGGTTAGTATTCAATACGTTTTCTAGTTTTTCAAGGATTGTCAGCAATCTTCCTAAAGACTCTGGATCGGGTAAACTCATTTTAATAAAATGTTCTTTCATCGCTTCGATCGATTCCAAGTTCTGACTTCGATCTGCATAAAGTTTCTTTTCCAAGATATCTATTAATGAGTGCCAATTAGAGCGATTTATCTCACCAAGATTTTGAATAGATGAGTCAGTATTATTTAATACCTGTTGATAATTGCGATCGAACCCAGTTATCGCAATTTGGGTAGATTCTGAAGCTTGCACCGTATTTTTACCGAGGCTAACTACTTCCGAGCCAACTTTTTCAAGCGAGTTAATTGCTCGATCGATCGAAGCAATTGCTGGCTCTAAATTGGCGGCGACTGGCTGAAGATTATTCGCAGCTTGGTTAAAGATTTCCGTTGAGTGGGAAAATTCAGTTGCGGCTTTATTTAATTCGATACCTAGTTGACTATCTTGAATGATTTGAGCTGCATCGAGTAAGTTCTTGGCTCCTAGCTGCATACCTTCTGTAGATTCGCCTAAGCCTTGATAAATTTGACTCGCAAGTTTTGTAGCTTCCTGGTTATTTGCGATTGTCACGCCTAATCCTGTTGTCAAAATTTGGGTGGAATTAGTAAATGCTGCCTGGGTAGTACCCAGATTTTCTACTAAAGTATTTAGATGCTTGATAATATTATTTGTCTTAACTTTATTCGCAGCCGATGCAAAAGTTTCTACCCCATTCTTTAGCTCTGGTATTAATCCTATGACAGTCTGTGTTTGCCCTTCTAGAGAGTTTGCTGCTGTTTGAAATATAATTGCGCCAGCACCCATAGCTTCAGACGCAGCAACAATTTGAGTAGTAGAATCTTGCCAAGTTTCATAAACTTGTTGTGCTAGTTGTGCGGCTGTTTGATTGGTAGTGGTGATGCCGATGAGAGAATCTTGGAGGATTTGAGTAGAGTTCGCGAAAGCCTGTTGATTGATATTTAGTTCGCTCAATACTCGATCGAGATTTTGGATGATGTTATTATTTTCGAGTCGATTAGCTGCTATATTAAATATCTCGACACCACTTTTAAATTCATGTAGGGATGCGGCGAAAGTTGCAGTCTGAGACTCTAAGGATTTAGCCGCATATTGAAATGTACTTGCACCTGTAGAGATAGTACCAGCAGCATTTGAGAAGTTAGTATAGACATTTTCGGCAATCTGATTAATTCTGCCACATTCATCAGCAATTTGATTTGCTGCTTTGCCAAATGTATCTTGTAAGACTTGACCAACATTAGTATGAAAGTTTATCAGGAATTCTTGCTGTTTATTTGCCATTTCAGTAATCGCTTTATCCAGCCGCGTACTTCCTTTGTCAAAACTATTATCGAGATGGTCTTCTAAACTAGATATTAATTGATATTTAGCTGTATTAGTATTCCATAGCGTATTTACACCAGTAAGGAACGAACCAAATAACAATCCAAATAAACTAGTTGAAAAAGCAACTCCCATATCTCGTAATGGTAATTCTAATCCTTTAAGTATTTTTCCAATATCAGGATTATTTGGATCTAACTTAGTTATGATATTTGAAATGTTAGCTAAATTGCTGGTGATGCCGATGAAGGTGCCAATTAAGCCAAAAGCAATTAATAGATTTGGTAAAATCTTGGTAATTCCTTCAGCCCGATCGAATTCAATTTTAAACTTCCAACAATCTATGTTTTGACGTTGATACTCACTATCAATAATGGCGGGAGTATTAATATACTCCGATCTTTCACTTGCACTTTTGTACTTATCTTCAATAGCAGTATAAATCGCTGGTGTCTTACTTCTGTTAATCCCTTTTATTCTTGTGTATAAAACAATTCTTAGTATTATTGCCAAGATTGTCGGTAAAAAAACACAAAATAAAATTGAAACCCAAGTCGTTATTGATATTAAGTTTAAGATTCCCATTTTTTAAATGTATATATGAGTTTTGAATAGCTAGACGATCTGCTCATACCTCGCTTTTGACAGGTATATTCTATGAATGGGAGATATCAAAAGAGAAATTATTAATAGAATCTATGGGGTAAGAATATCTACATCGATTTCCAGGGAAGGCTCCGCCAATGAATCACTATTACTACTAACTGAACTTTGAGACTGCAAGGTTCTACTATGGTTAATTGGGTTAGCTTTAGCTTCTTGTGCTAACTTATCTAAATAGCCCCAGAGTCGCTTCAAAATACCATTTGTAGCTGGTCGATCGAGTGTAGCTTCCTCACCTAATACGATACTAATTTCAGGATAGTTGGGACTATTTCTAGGGAGTCGATCTACTTGTTGAATGAACGATCGAAGTTTTGGCAAATATATATCTATCCATTGACTGGGATTGTTTTGAATTTCAGTAATGATGCTATTTCGTCGATCTCTCAGACTCTCCGCAACGCCATTAGCTTTCGATATTTGTTCTAGAGCTTCACTCCAAATTAGACTTAGTTGAATTGAGTTATGGCGATCGCGAAATTCGTCATATACTTCGTATAGATAACAATCATCCTGCTGTACCAATATCCCAAAAGCCAAGCAAGCATAGAAAGCATCTTGCATTTCTTCCATCCGTCTTGCATCTGGGGGAATGATTTCCGAGAATATTTGCTGATAGTCGTTATGAATACGCGCTCTGTTTTGGGAGCATTCTCGATCGTAATGTTGGCGCATTCGATCGATCCCTTGAATCAATCGGAGTGGGAAAGCTGCATACTCATTGACGATGACTATTTCGCTATCATTCTGAATCGACTTAATTGTTGATTCTGCAATTCCGACATTCCTAGTTAATAACTCTTGCAATTGTTGACTAGCCCGACTATCGGTTCTTTCAAAGGCAATAATTTCTGATTTGTTACCACCATCTTCATAAAAATGTCCATCTCTAGTTAATAAAGGCAGTAATGGCTGGGCTTCACTAATTATTTGACGCATTCTTCGTTCGGCATTGCCAGAAGCCAGGGGGTATTTCTGAATAAATCTTGCCATCACTGGCTGTAATGAACTAATAGCTTGAGTGCCAAAGAGCTTATCTATAGCCTCACGAATATTATTTCCTACCAATTTTTCATCCACCTCACGGGAGCCAATTAAATAGTGAATTATTGCTCCAGTTGATGTTTTTTCCTCTTCAGTGACTTGAATCAAGAAGTGCATTAATGACTTTTCAATAAATGCGAACTTCTCGGTGAGTATTTGTCCACTAATATCGATCAGAATAGATTTCTCATTCTGTTCTGGCAAGAACTCAAAATAGCAGGTATCGGCATCTTCTGGAGAGAATAAAGCTTCCCCAGTGATCCCATCTGGATTTAGTTTTTCTAAATCTTCTGAGTGTTTTTTATAACTTAGCTCGACAGAAACTAACAATTGGTCGATCCAGCCTGCTTCCTGGATGAGCGATCGAATTAATGTCGATACTTCACTGGCGATAACTAATGCTGTCTTATGAAGCTGATAATCAAAGTTGTCCTGAATTAGCTTCTTGATAGAATTGACGATCGAAGTTACTTCGATCTGAAAGTCTTTATTTTTCTGCTTGTTATTATCTAATAAACCCAGAAACCCCTTTTTCTCATCGATATCTTGTAAGCGACGCTCGGCATTACGCCATTGGGTATCTAGATCTGATTGGGTAGATAAACCACTTCTATTTTGAATATAATCTTCCAGCCCTCGCTGATATTCATTAATATATGTCAGGATTGCTTGTAGCCAACCACGCGCGCTATTAAGCGAAAAATCTCCATGAGATGGTGTGAGTAAGTCACCTAAAAAGTGTCCGATCTCATTTCTGAGTAGATGAGTAAGCTGAGGTTGAGTTTTTTGAATTCTGGTTAACCATGCACCTCGGATATCATCAGTTTCTCCAGGCTGTACTTTCCGAAATTGAGCGCGGGTTTCGCTTTTGAGTTGTTGGAGTAGTTGAGATCGATCTTCCAATTTCTGTACCATCCCAATTTCTTGTTCGATTTTGGTACTCCAAGTTTTCAGAGCTTGGGCGAATGTTTTACCATTATCCTGTACCATTCCTTGCAAGCGGTGGGGAAATTCTCGATCGAGATTAGAGTCACCCCATTTCAACAAAAACCGATTTAATAACAGCCCAGGATCGGGACTTTGCCCGATGCCTCGGAGCCAAAAATTCACCAGTCGCCGACTAACTTTAGTCAACGCCATCTGTACAATTCGCTCTGGAGGAGAATAGATTTTTGCCAATCCAAATGTCAGATATCGTTGAACATTTCGGCGCGGGTGATTGTCTAGTCGGGTGAGTCGATCTCTGAAATTATCTTTCTGACTCTTAATTACCGAAGTCAACTCATCGCCAAAGTCGAGAAAAATTTTGTGAGCGATAACATTACACAGCTTATTTTTATCGAGAATCCGATAATCTGTCGCCGTGCGATTCGACAGCACATAAGTAAAATCAAACGGCGGGCGATCTTCATTCACCGAAATCAATTGTTGAGGATCGTAACAGGCTTTAAATCGCGTATTACTAGCAGCATAATGGTTTAACTCCTTCAACGCTGCATATACATTGGCATTCATGCTGGGAGTATCGCCATAAAGTTCGGGACTAATCACCCAGTAGCCGACTAATTTATTCTCAATATCCCCGTAAGCCTTTCTCAGTGCATACGCCACATCCAAAAACATCCCGCTGCCAGTACCACCACAGAGAGAGCCAACAACGAAAATGTTTAAACCAGGCTCGACGCTAAATCCTTCACCTAACATGGCTTGTTCGTGC
>JANMEL010000272.1:0-11478 GCA_031376885.1 Chamaesiphon sp. OTE_70b_metabat_96
CTCTCATTCTGAGCTTTGGCGGAGTGTCTGATCTGGATAATCGGACTTTACTCGATCTAACCATCAGACTAAGTATCGCAATTGTCGCGGGCGGATCGATTGGTTTGGATCGATACATTCACCACAAGGCTGGGGGATTGAGGACACATATGCTAGTGAGCCTAGGTGCTGCACTCTTTACTATTGTGCCCACAGCATTAACCGATCGCACAGATCTTGATAGTTTAGGTAGAATTGTTCAAGGAATTGCTGCTGGTGTGGGATTTTTGGGTGCAGGCGAGATTCTCCATGTCTCTAATTCTACTCCCCCAGCATCAGGTACATCAATTCAAGTCACTGGATTAACTTCGGCGGCTTCAATCTGGGTAACGGCAGCAATTGGAGTTATTGCTGGCTGTGGATTATGGAAATTGGCTATAGTGGCAACTGTGATGACCATCGTGATTCTGACTGCGCTCAAGTACTTGGAACGGAGATCTAGATAGTCTACCTTTAGTCGTTAATTGATGCAAGATATGGGTAGTTCCCCTAGCTTCAGTGGGCGGTCTTGAGCTAAGATTGACATTCTGCAAGGCAATTCCCCAGAGGAAGAGCAGTAAATTTAGTTATTTATTATTAATCGGGGATTTTTAACAGTGGAAAATAAATTGATGTTGATGATTCCTGGGCCGACTCCAGTTCCAGAGAACGTTTTGCTCGCTTTAGCCAAGCATCCGATCGGGCACCGGAGTGGAGAATTTAGTAAGATTATGGCAGATGTCACTGCCAATCTAAAATGGTTGCACCAGACCGAAAATGATGTGTTGATGTTGACTGTTTCCGGTACTGGGGCCATGGAAGCAGGGATAATTAACTTTTTCAGCCCTGGCGATCGAGTGCTTGTCGTTCACAATGGTAAATTTGGCGAACGGTGGGCGGAAGTAGCCAAAGCATTTGCTCTTGATGTAGTAGAAGTCTCAGCAGATTGGGGACAACCGATCGATCCCGAAGCTGTGGAAGCCGTATTAGTCGCCGACACTGATAAATCGATCGCCGGAGTTATTATTACCCACAGTGAAACATCTACAGGCGTAATCAATGACTTGGAAGCGATCGCCAAGCATGTCAAAGCCCACGGTGCGCTAGCGATCGTTGATGCTGTCACGAGTATTGGTGCTGCTAATGTGCCGATCGATGCCTGGGGTTTAGATGTGGTGTGTTCTGGCTCTCAGAAAGGATTTATGATTCCACCTGGACTAGGTTTTGTCGCTGTCAGCCCCAAAGCCTGGACAGCTTACAAAACTGCTACATTACCCCGCTACTACATGGATTTGGGTAAATATAGCAAAGATGCGGCCAAGAACACCACCCCATTTACGCCTCCAGTTAACCTGATTTATGCCCTACAAGCTGCGTTAAACATGATGAAGGCAGAAGGGTTAGAAAATATTTTTGCGCGTCACCAGCGGCAGATGCACGCCACTCGCGCCGGAATTGCCGCGATGGGTTTACCACTGTACGCACCTGAAGGACATGGTAGCCCAGCGATTACAGCAGTTGCGCCAACTACTGTTGATGCGGAGCAGATTCGTAGTGTGATGAAGAAAAAATTTGATATCGTCCTTGCTGGCGGTCAAGACCATCTCAAGGGTAAAATATTTCGCATCGGTCATCTGGGTTTTGTCTGCGATCGCGACATCCTCACTGCCCTCTCCGCTCTAGAAGCCACTCTCATTCACCTCGGACACACCAGCTTCACCCCTGGTGCTGGTGTCACCGCCGCCGCAAAAGTTTTTGTGACTAACGATTCTGTTGTCGGGTAGGGGATAGGGGATAGGGAATAGGGGATAGGGGATAGGGGATAGGGGATAGGGGATAGGGAATAGGGAATAGGGAATAGGGGATAGGGGATAGGGGATAGGGGATAGGAAGTATATTCGCTCGCTCCCCCCGCATAAAAAACGACAAGACACCCGTACCTACAGATCCCTCCTCTCTTTCCCACCCTACCACCCTACCACCCTACCACCCTACCACCTTAGCCCCCTCCCACCCTACCACCCTACCCCTGCCCCCCCTCCCCCCCTCCCCCATGCTCCTAACCTCCCCCCACATCTCCCTCGCTGTATATCGGGAAATTGCGGCGCACTTGCGTCAAATTGAGGGAATAAGCGTAACATTTTTAGCCCCGATCGATCGGGTATTTAATTATACGGAAAGTCAATTAGGGGGACTAGAGATTTTTGGTGTAGATCTGCTTATGGAGGGCGATCGACATCGACTCGATCGAATTTTGGCGTACTATGAAAATCAAGCTTAGATCGACAAAAGACCTCCTGCCAAAGTAATAATACAATCTTTTTTAGTATTGTTTTCGTCTAAAGTTCCCCCTAACCCCTATCCTCTATCCCCTAACCCCTATCCCCTAACCCCTATCCCCGATCCCCTATCCCCTAACCCCTATCCCCTAGTCCCTATCCCCAGATGAGCGATCGATTTCGAGAATTTATCCAAAAAATTGGCAGTGGCCCCCATACTGGAAAAAGCCTAACGCGTGAAGAAGCTGCCATCGCTATGACGATGATGTTGGAGCAAACGGCTACCCCTGCTCAAATTGGTGCATTCCTGATCGCTCATCGGATCAAACGTCCCACCGGAATAGAACTAGCAGGGATGCTCGATGCTTATGCTAGCATGGGGCCGCAACTGCAACCCGTTTCTACTCATACTCGATCGCCGATCGTGTTTGGCATTGCCTATGACGGCAGATCTCGCACTGCGCCACTCTCTCCTCTAGTTGCCGCGATCCTCACCGCCGCTGGAATTCCGGTTATCTTGCATGGCGGCGATCGAATGCCGACGAAATATGGCACCCCCCTAGTCGAAATTTGGCAGGAATGGGGTATAAACTGGATTGATGTACCTTTGACCAAAATTCAATCTATCTTCGCTGCAACGGGCTTGGGCTTCGTCTACACGCCGACGAATTTTCCCACCGCCGCCGGATTGACACCTTACCGCGATCAGATCGGCAAACGTCCGCCGATCGCCACCTTAGAGTTATTATGGTGTCCCTATGCTGGCGATGCACACTTGATGTTTGGGTATGTGCATCCACCGACGGAACAAACGGCATTAGTAGCGGCAAAACTTCGCAATACGCCTACTCAAATTACTACGATCAAGGGATTGGAAGGAAGTAGCGATCTACCCCGCGATCGAACTGTAATTGTCGGCGTACATCGAACCGATCGAGAGTTGGAGCGAATTTTTCTCCATCACTATGACTATGGATTGAGTAATATCAATCCGCCACTTTTACCCACACCAGAACTCATCGTCAATTTTAACAAAGTACTTGCGGGAGAACCCTCAGAATTGAATAATTCTGTGCTCTGGAATGCTGGATTTTACCTTTGGCATTGTGGTGTAGCGATCGATATGTCGGCAGGAATGAAATTAGCCCAAGAGTTATTATCTAGCGGTGCAGTTACTCAACAACTAACTAATATCCGAAATTTACTCGGATAATGTGGATTTTGCACCAGTAGGGGCGTGGTCTTGTGCCCGCCCTGAATTATTTCAGTAATAGTGCCCCCTGGATTATTTTAGTAATAGTGCCCGCCCTGAATTATTTCAGTAATAGTATTTATGGATTGGTACAAAATATGAGTCTATTTATTTTTTAAAACCTGAAGTTTTAAATCGCGTAATAACTGTTGGAGTCGATCGATCTCTTGAGATTCCTCACCATAACGCCATGCGGTATAAGCGATCGAGATTTCTCCGACTAAAATCCCAATTCCATGAGTACAATTATCCCTGATGATTTGGGCGTATTCTAATGGCGTTTGAGCGGGATGTTTAGGGATACCGCGATCGCGTAACTGAGCCAACATTTGCTGATAAATTCGCTCCACTGGGGCTAATTTTTTCAACCATTGGAGATGTCGCCACTTCTGCCATTGTTGCCATCCAAACCAAGCAATATAACCAATCGCGATCGAAATTGCCGTACCAATAAATATTCCCAACCAACCGCGATTGAACAAGCTAAAAAACCAACCAATTCCCCACATCAACCAACCTAATGTCAAAGCCCAAATTGTAGCTAGCCAAGCAGTAACAGGGGAAGGTAGCCATCCAGCCACCCAGTTCCACAGTTGTTGAATCGTGCTAAAAGTTTGGTCTTCTTCGGCACCTGGAGGAGTCAAAGCGTGCCCTGGAATCGGATCGAAAGCAAACCAACCATACTCTGGAAAATAAACCTCTGTGAGGGCATGTGCATCGGTATTGTAAACCTCATAATAGCCCGTAAAAGGATTGAATCGACCCGCATCAAAACCGACAGCTAACCGAGCGGGAATGCCGATCGATCTTAGCATCATTGTATAAGTAGTGGCAAATCGATCGCCAGAGCCACCCGCTTGACAGCTAGTAGATTTACCCTCACACCGAAACAGAAACCAATTCACCAAATCTTCGCCATCTGGTGCGCGAGTGAATTCGGTAGGCATCTGATAATGTTGTTTGAGATATTGGGCGAGATAGAGAGCCTTGGCATAATTGGATCTGAGGGGTTGAGGATCTTTGCTGACTTGTTGTTGGGTAGAATTATCGACTAGATCCTGAGTATATTTTTTTAATTTGGGGGCGATTGCTGTGGGTATCTGAAGATAATAATCGCTGATATCTTGAGGATAATCGGTTTTGGCTTTGTCTAATAATTCTCGATCGCGAAATGGCACTTTAGAAACAACTGTATAAGTCAAACCTGGAATCAATCCCACCGGAGAGCGTAAACTACCTTCAAGATCGATCGCAATTTCCTTAGTAGGAAAATAGATCTCATGGGCAAGAGACATCCCTGGAATAATATTCGGCAACTCTTCTAGAGCGGTATAACTTTGAATTACCTGTTTAGTAGAAAGTTTCGTAGGCGGATGAGCAATAGTAAATTTATAATCCCAATCTGAGCGATGAATCTTGCGAGTTTTATCATTGCGAGAAATTTCCCAACCTTCACCAGTATATCGATCGAATGCCAATGCTCGCCAGAAGCCCGGAGCCTGAGCGCGCACCCGCATTACCAATTTAGGGTTCATTACGCCCTGAGAATTTTGATTTATCTGAGTATTAAAACCATAGTAAGAACTATCATCAGATTTATCCTCACCCTGCCCATTCCCATTATCATCAATATTTGGCGCACCATTTTTACCACCTAACCTACTCTTACTTCGATCTCCAGGATTGACAATTCCTTTGCCATCAAATTGTTCAGTCTCATATTGAATTGTCGCACTGACAGGTAGAGAACCCTGATAACCTGGAAATCTTGGCATCACAGCAAAAATAAATAGGCCGATCGCGAGTACAATTCCTAATAATCGACCTAATTTTCGCCAAGGTAACTGAGCATGAATAATATCCGTCGGCGTAGCGATCGAGATCGGTGCAAGCTGGAGACGCGATCGATAATCGAGAAATAAAACTGGAATAGCGATCGCCAAAAAGAGTAATAATAGAGGAGCAAAAGTTAAAGTCTGACTCAAAGTACCAGCAACACCGATCGAAATTAATCCAATCGTCATCGAATAACCCAAATCCTTCCGGCGGGGTAAATCAAAAGTATGAATCGTCTGCATTTGGATCAATAACTCCGCCAAAACTAGCCGAGTATCATTAATACTCCCAACTAGATTCCAGACAAAATAACCCAATGCACCCACCATCGCAAAAGCCAAGCCAAACTTAACCCCAATATTGCGATCGTAACGATGGTACCAGCTCCAAGTAGCACCAGCAATACTCAACGGAATCGTCCACAAACTCAAATTAGTTTCCGCCGCCACATCCATCGCAATCACCCCCACAATCACCATCAACTGCACCAAAATTCGCAGTAACAGAGAATCCTCTGGGGGTGTCTTTGGCGTTGCGGCGATCTTGTGCTGGATTTTCGCGAGAATGTTTGTTGTAGGCAAATTAGCTGTAGACATATGAAAAAGTTTAGGGCTAAGGAGTCGTTAATTAGTGCACAGACTACCCCTAGCTCCTAACTACTAGTCACTATTCGTCAGATCGGGAGGTATTGGGATGCTAATAACTTTAGGATGCCCAGATTCTGCCTCATTTGTTTCATACTCATCAATTTTTGTTTCCCAGGGAAACAAAGGTGGACGTTGTTTGATTTCTGCTTCTAGTTGCTTTTGAATTAATAATGGTAATCTATCTTCCACAATTGTCTCTCACTCCTGAATTGATATTGATATTAGTTGATATCAGAGAGATATTTGTCACCCTTATCGACACGGTGGTAGTACTCAATTTCCCCAACGAAACGCTACTTGTACTGAGCGAAGTCGAAGTATGCGATCGAGATTAGCATCCCAGCCTCTCTCATCTACACAAGGTAACTAGCCATTTTTTAGTCTGCTCTTGAATATACGCACCTATTATCCAATAATCGGGATACTTGGAGCTTATAACTAGTGGTGAATTTATCCTGTTTTAGATTTTTTAGCTAGAGAGCGCAATAGTTTTTGAGTTGCAGGGGTTTTGTTTATGCTAACAAATATCGTTAAATTCCAGAAATCTCAACCAAACCCACCCAACTCCATCAGAATATCCAGCATATCAAAAATTCATCGGCGATCGCCTGAATTAGATCGATCGCCTCCCCAGCAATTTCAGACGCACTGTTCTGGATAGCTTGACAAATGCCCCGATGATGTTCAATAATATGTAGCTAGCTAAAAAAGCAAGCAGTTTGCGTGACTGGCGGAATTGGTAGACGCGCTAGATTCAGGTTCTAGTGTCCGCAAGGACTTCCGAGTTCGAGTCTCGGGTCGCGCATGTATTGAGTCAATAGTTATTATCTCCCTCGCAGTTGTCAGACATAACTTGACAACTGCTAGTTCTTCATCTCATCATGCTAACTAGTACTCAAAATCCCCTCGTCAAGCAAATTAGAAAACTGCAAGGAGCCAAAGAGCGACGGGAACAGCAGTTATTTTTGGTAGAGGGTACACATCTAATCCAGGAAGCTGTGGCGGTCAAATATCCCCTGATGACGTTGTGCTGTACCCCAAAATGGCAGGAAAATCATCCTGAATTGTGGGCAATGGTGGCGGAATCCGATCGCGATCTGACATTGCCACTCATCCCACGAGTGGAAATAGTTAGTGAGGAAGTGATGAAAGCGATCGCAACCACTATACACCCAGATGGGGCGATCGCGATCGCCCCACGACTAGCCCAACGGCAACCAAATATTCCCGCACAATTAACCATCGCATTATCGACAATTCAAGATCCTGGGAATTTGGGCACAATCATCCGCACGGCGGCGGCGGTGGGTGCAAGTGGTTTGTGGGTGACTCAAGATAGTGTAGATCTAGACAATCCGAAAGTATTGCGGGCTTCGGCTGGGCAGTGGTTTCGGTTAGCAATGGCAGTCACTGAAAATCTCGCCCAACTCATCGCCGATTATCAAGAAGAGGGCATACAGGTCATCTCTACTACATCTCATACCGGAACTAGTTATTGGGATGTGGATTTACGTCAGCCAACCTTAATCTTACTCGGAAATGAGGGCGCGGGATTGAGCGCGGAATTAACCGCATTAGCAGATCTTCAGGTAAAGATTCCGATGCAGCCAGATGTAGAGTCTCTAAATGTCGCTACGGCAGCGGCGTTGATGCTCTATGAAGTGCGCCGACAGCAATTTAGGGGATAGGGGATAGGGGATAGGGGATAGGGAATAGGGGATGGAGCGAAATTAGTCCAAAAAATATCGATTACGTACGGTAAGCTACGCCAACGACTTTAACCCAGTTTTAGAAAATCGCGAGCCGAAAGACGAATTGACCAAGGGAACCTAATCGTGGTATTCATCATCTTGGTATTGACCAGAACTAGAATAGTCAGGTTCTGCCAAAAAATCGCTCTACCCTCACACCACACCAATCTATGAAATTAAATTTGCCCCTCACCGGAGCGATAGGTAGTGCTTGTCTACTGCTATCAGCACCAGCCCATGCAAGCAAATTTACTGGTTGGCAATTCGATCCCGATCGCAATCAATTAGACTTTGGTACCGATACGAGTACTCAACCCAAAGCAACCTTACTCGATGGCCCCTATCGACTGATTGTAGACCTTCCTGGCATCAAAATGACCGAGGCTACAGTCCGCAAGCAGTTTAGCAATGTAGCAGTGCGGGAAGTGCGGATTGCTCAGTCAGATAATAATGCGACTCGCTTGGTGATGGAACTTGCACCTGGTTATGGAGTGAGTCCCCAAAATATTATTATACGTAGCGACAGGCCCGATCGATGGTCGATCAAATTGAGGTCATTCGATCGGATTGTCCCCAAAATTAGCACGGGTAGAGTTCAAACCGTGCCGATTATGCCGATTATCTTTGCTGGAGTAGTTCCAGTCGGCAAAGAGATGACCTTACTCAAGCAACAAATCAACTCCCTCATCGATAAGTATGATTATCTCTCGCCAGGGATGTTTTTTATGGAGGTAGAGACGGGAAATTATTTAGATATTAATGGCGAAAAGAGTTTCCCCGCAGCTAGTACGATCAAGTTACCGATTTTGATGGCTTTGTTTCAAGCTGTGGATGCGGGAAAAGTGCGTTTGGATGAAACGCTCACCGTTAGACGAGATCTGATCGCCGGAGGATCGGGAACACTGCAAAATAGTCAGGGTGCGAAATTAAACGTATTGCAGACAGCCACCAAAATGATCTCGATTAGCGATAATACCGCGACGAATATGATTATTGACAGGTTGGGCGGTAAAAAGGTGCTCAATAGTAAATTTATTAGTTGGGGACTGCGGAAAACGACGATCCGCTACATGTTGGGAGATTTTCAGGGCAAAAATACCACGAGTCCGGCAGATTTGGTAAGATTGTCAGCATCGATCGCCAAGCATCAATTAATTAGTGAAGCCAGTCGAAGTAAAGTGCTCGATATTCTCAATCAAACCGAAAATCGGAAACTGCTCCCCGCTGGATTGGGCAAAGGTGCCGCAATCGCTCACAAAACAGGTACATTAGGGCGGTTGATTGGCGATGCGGGGATTATTGAGATGCCCAATGGGAAGCTATATTTGGCGGGGATTTTCGTCAAACGTTCTTTTAATGATTCACGGGCGCGAGATTTTGTGCAGCAGGTATCAAAATTGACGTACAACTATATCAATAATCGTCAAACCAAGTTGCCATAGATGGATAAAAAAGAGTCGTTAGCCGCCGATTGAAATCGGGGCTAGTAATGCAAAGTCCGCCTAAAGCTGTACTAAAACTCAAGCAAATATTCTTTAACCGTTGGCGTAGCCTGCGCCTTGCGCTTACCGTATTGGAATCCGTTCGGGAAAGCTAACGGCACTAATGGTTTGAGCATCTACATCTTCCTGCTGTGTATCGCTGTCTTGATTTGCACGCTCCGTCGGGGAACAAAGGCGAGCGCAAATCGCTGTGTTAAATACACGCTTTGAATGTAGCAAGAAATACATAATCGTTGAGCGGAAGGGGAGTATCATTTCTGGTGGCAAATCTTCTCGCTACCCTCCCACACATGAATTGAGCTACTACGTCAACGAATTCATAATTTATTGTGAAGATTGAGCGATCCCCACCCATTGCTTGGCAAAATACGGTAATGATTTAGGGGGACAGGCAGTTTGATTAGAGATCGAGGGTTGAGGAAGCTGGTCAGGATCGATCGATTTGTGGTGGTATCGAGATTGACGATCGACTAAGATACTAGCAATAGTTATGGCAAATCGGCGCGTGTCGAATGCCACAATTTATCTGCCTCACCATTGCTCACTTTTCCAACCACTCGATATTTCGTCGTACATATTGGAGTAAATAAATCATGGGATCATCAGCAAACGGAGTAATCCCTAGTTGATGTGAACCAAACCACCCTGATCGTAGTCGTTCGCCTAGCGTCGCCTTTAGCGAAGGGTAAGCCTTATCTGAGTCATGACACCTGCAGGTTCGCTAGCCTGGAGCTGCTGTCACCCCTGATTAAACATCTCGAAAGAGAAGTGTCTTGGGTCTAACAAGCTTTGATAAGAAGGTTGAAGCAAACATAACTTAGAACTGGTCAAACCGACCAACTCTAAAATAATCGGGGGTGTTGAAACCTCCGATTAACTCCGAAGCACTCCAAAATAATGTGATTAGATACTATGGCAGACACAGTTCAAAATCCCCTTCTGACGATCGAAACCGAATATGGTCAAAGTATCTGGATGGATAACTTGAGCCGAGATCTGCTCGAATCTGGCGAACTAGCCGAACTCACCACTCGTGGCGTACTAGGCATTACATCCAATCCCGCGATCTTTGAAAAAGCGATCGTCGGGAACGCAATTTATGATACCGAAATCAAAGCTGGGATCGAAGCGAAGAAATCCCTAGATGATATTTACGAATCCTTAGTTTTTACCGACATTCGTCAAGCTTGCGATATCTTGAAGCCAGTATACGATCGCACCAAAGGCATCGACGGCTACGTCAGTATCGAAGTCCCCCCCACCATCGCTGACAATACCGCCAGCACCATCACCGAAGCTCGGCGTTATCATAGCGCGATCGATCGCCCCAACGTGATGATCAAAATTCCTGGTACCCCCGAAGGCTTACCAGCAGTAGAACAGATGATTAGCGAGGGGATTAGCATCAACGTCACCCTGCTCTTTTCCGTCGCCGCATATGTCGAGACAGCTTGGGCATATATTCGCGGCTTAGAAACTCGTGCAGCCAAAGGAGAAGACATCAGTAATATCTCCTCCGTCGCTAGTTTCTTTCTCAGCCGCATCGACATCAACATCGATGGCAAACTAGCCGAAATCCTCAAACAAGACCCCAGCCAAGCCGAAAAAGTCGCCGCCCTCAAAGGTAAAATTGCGATCGCCAACGCCAAAGTCGCCTATCAAGAATACAAGAAAATCATCGCGACCGATCGCTGGCAACAGCTAGCAGCCAAAGGCGCACGAGTTCAACGCCTACTATGGGCGAGTACAGGTACCAAAGATCCCAGCTACAGCGATGTCATGTACGTCGATGGACTAGTTGGCGACGATACCGTCAACACCTTACCACCAAACACCCTCGAAGCCTGCGCCGACCATTGCGATCCCGCAAATCGGATCGAAGCCGGAATCGATGAAGCCTACAGCCTCGTAGCCAGCCTCAAAGATCCCGACATCAACATCGATCTCGATGCAGTCATGGCAGAACTTCTCATCGATGGCATCGACAAATTTGTCAAACCCTTCGACTCCCTCATGAAATCCCTAGACGGCAAAGTCAAAGCCCTCGCGTCTGTATAACACTCCTTCCCGCGCTAAATTACTATGATATCCCCGACTTCTCCAAGAAGTCGGGGATATGTCCTAACAAGCTTGGAATTGAGAGTTGGGAGTTAATAGTCTACAAATCAATCATCTCCCCCCGTCCCCCCGTCC
>JANMEL010000316.1:0-5381 GCA_031376885.1 Chamaesiphon sp. OTE_70b_metabat_96
TTTGAAATTTTTTTTGGTTTGGGTTTTGGGTTTTGGGTTTTGGGGTTTGGGTATAGGGGATTGGGGATTGGGGGTAGGGAATAGGGAATTAGGGGAGGTTTAATCGATGAGAGTTGCGGCGTTGGGTTTGGATGTTGGGGGGAGACGAATTGGGGTGGCGGGTTGTGATGGGTTGGGGTTGATGGCGACGGGAATTACGACGATTTTGCGGACTTCATTCGATCGAGATATTGCCCAATTAGCCGAGATAATTTGCGATCGACAGGTGGAGATTTTAGTCCTTGGTTTGCCCTATACTATGGACGGTGCGATCGGTTCTCAAGCTAAACAAGTCCAAAAATTCGGCAGAAGAATTACCGCTACATTAGGCTTACCGATCGAGTATATAGACGAACGATTGACTTCCTATGCTGCCGAGCAAATGATGATCGCGAGTAAGATCTCAGTATCCCAGAATAAGGCGACGATCGATCGAATTGCCGCTGCGGTAATTTTACAACAGTGGCTAGATGAGCGAGCGTGATATAATATTGACACACGGAAATCAATTGCCACAACCGTTAGGAGGCTTTATGACAATTGTTCAAAATCAGCTCGAACCATCTCGACTCAAATATTTTGAGATTCAAAAAGCTTTGTATGAAACAGCCAAGCCGCAGCTTGCCGAACGATACTTGGGTGATAATAATTAGGGATTAATATTTCAGATTTTAATTAAATTTATAGGTAAATATTAGAGTAACATCAATATATCTAGTTTGATGAAGGATACCCAAATATTTTTGACACGATCGAGATATTGCCCAATTAGCCGAGATAATTTGCGATCGACAGGTCGAGATTTTAGTCCTTGGTTTGCCCTATACTATGGACGGTGCGATCGATACTCAAGCTAAACAAGTGCAGAAATTTGGTAGAAGGATAACGACAGTATTAGGTTTACCGATCGAGTATGTAGACGAACGATTGACTTCCTATGCTGCCGAACAAATGACGATCGCGAGTAAGATCTCAGTATCCCAGAATAAAGCGACGATCGATCGAATTGCGGCTGCGGTGATTTTACAACAGTGGCTGGATGAGCGGCGAGTGAAAGATTAAAGATTAAAGTTATTTTTTCGACAAAAACACAAGTCCAACGAATTTTCGCCATTGACAATATGTGCCGTAAAAGTCAACAATCTTGGTAAGTATCCGATCCTGAAACCCCCCCGAATTTCTCAATGCGAAATAATCAAAGTGCGATCGTCATTTGTTTGGCTTATGTCATGGGTTTGCTCGCTACATTTGCACCTTGGGCGAGATGGGTGCTAATTTTAATCGGGGTAATACCGCCCCTATTATTACTGAAAGCTTGGCGAAAGAAACCAAATTGGCGACTGTGGTTGGGGGCGATGGCGATCGGATTATGTGCTAGTTTTTATCTAGACTTACGCATTCCCCAGCCAGCAGCTAATGATATTAGTAAATATATCCCCGCCACTGTCGAGCGCGGTACATCTCAATTTGTCATCGTCGAAGGTACAGTAGATAGTTATCCCCGTGTCACGCGAAATAATAATAGCCAATTTTGGCTCAATGCCGATCGATTGAATGAGATTCAGGGCAATCAATTACGCCCAGCCGATGTGAGTAGGGCTGTGGGTGGTAGAGTGTACGTTACGGTGCCGTTGCAGAGCGGTACGGGTTTACAGCCAGGGGTAGAGGTATCGATTACGGGTACTTTATATCTCCCCCAAGTGGTGGCAAATCCTGGGGGGTTTAGTTTTCGAGATTATTTGAGTCAATCGGGTACCTTTGCGGGGATGCGGGGGGTACAGTTGCGGGTGCCGGATGAGAGTCAGACTAGGGTATGGAGTTGGGGGCGATTGCGGCAAAGGATTGCAGCGGCGCAGGTAAAGTGGTTAGATATTCCGGTAGGGCCATTAGTGACAGCGATGGTGTTAGGATCGGCGGCGGTGGATTTACCATTCGATTTACACGATCGGTTTGTACGGGTAGGTTTGGCTCATGCTCTGGCTGCGTCTGGGTTTCAAGTTTCGTTGATTTTGGGCGCGCTCTTGGCGATTACCCGCAGGCGATGTTCGGTTGCAGGGCAGTTTAATTTGGGGGTGGTAGTTTTACTCGTTTTCGTGGGTTTGGCGGGGTTGCAGCCTGCTGTGGTGCGGGCTGCGGTGATGGGAATGGCGGTATTGATTGCCCTGCGAACCGATCGAAAGATCGATCCTCTCAATGCCCTATTGTGTGCGGGAACTTTATTATTGCTCGTCAATCCGATTTGGGTATGGGATATTGGATTTCAGTTGAGTTTTTTGGCAACTTTAGGATTGATAGTCACAGCGACACCATTACAGAAAAAATTAGATTGGTTGCCGCCGACAATTGCCGAAGCGATCGCCGTTCCCCTCGCCGCATCAATTTGGACATTGCCGATTCAGTTATATATATTCAAAGTTTTTCCACTCTACTGTTTGCCTGCGAATATCCTGACTAGTCCATTAATAAGTATCATTAGTATCGGTGGCACGATCGCCGCATTCGTTAGTGCAATTTATCCGATCGCTGGAAGTGCCGTTTCTTTGCTGCTATTTTATCCCGCCCAAATCCTAATTTGGATTGTAGACTTTTTCAATCATCTACCTGGGGCATCATTTGCCGTCGGGCAGATTAACATCTGGCAATTGACGATCCTGTACGGAATTATCTTCGCTGTATGGGCATTACCAAAATGGCATAAATATTGGTATACACCTACACTGCTGGGACTAATCATCGTGATTATTCCCCTCCTATTTGCCAAAGCAAACGAATTGCAAATTACCGCTCTCGCCAGTAACGACAAACAGCTTCTCGTCATCCAAGATCGGGGTCAAACAATGCTGCTCAATAGTGGGAATGAAAGTATCATTAGATATACCGTCATGCCATTTCTCCAACAACAAGCCATCAACCAAATCGATACAGCGATCGACCTCAATCAATCGACTCAAAACGACTGGCAAGCCCTCAAACAATCATTACCAATCCAAACAGCTTATAATATCAGTGAAACCCGCAGGGAAATCGGCACAACTAAATTTGATTCATTGCCGATCGACAAAGCCAAACAAATCGGTAAAATAACCATCACACCAATCCAATCCAGCCCAACCATCATCCAACTAGAACTACCAGAATCCAAACAAAAATGGACAATAATTGGGGATGAAAAAGTAGGCGACACCCCCCAAATCATCGATGTAGAAAAACTCACCCCCATCCAAACCCTGTATTGGGGTGGTGGTAAACTTAGCAAACAATCGATCCTCGCCATGAGTCCTCAAGTCGCGATCGCCGCCAGCATCAACCCCGATCCTGATACAATCAGAATATTAGAACAAAACAACGTGCGAGTGTACTATACTGGTCGAGATGGGGCAATCCAATGGACACCCACAGGTGAATTTAAGCCCTACCTAGAAGGAGAAAGATCTCAGTGAATACCCCGACAATTCACCAATTGCCCAATGGATTGACGATCGTTGCCGAGCAGATGCCCATCCAAGCCGTAAATCTGAATATCTGGCTGAATGTGGGTTCCTTTCGAGAAACCGATGCGATCAACGGCATGGCGCACTTTCTAGAACATATGGTGTTCAAAGGTACTTCCAGACTAGCCCCTGGTGAATTCGAGCGACTGGCAGAAGAACGAGGCGCGAGTATCAATGCCGCCACCAGTCAAGACTACACCCATTATTATATCACCACCGCACCCAAAGATTTTGCAGCCTTAGCACCACTCCAAATCGATATCGTCGCCAACCCTGAGATTCCCGACGCTGAATTCGATCGAGAAAAACTAGTGGTACTCGAAGAGATTCGCCGCTCCAATGATAGTCCCCAACGACGCATCTATCAACAGGCGATCGAGGTGGCATTTGCCCAGTTACCATATCGTAGATCGGTTTTGGGGCCAGCAGAGGTAATAGAGGGCATTACGGCCCAGCAGATGCGCTATTTTCATGCCACCCATTACCAACCAACGGCGATGACAGCGGTAGCGGTGGGCAATTTACCCGTAGATGAGCTGATTAATATCGTCGCTGATGGCTTTCTATCCCAAGGTGGTAGTACTCCATCGATCGAATTGATGGGCAAAAATTCTCCCCACTCGCCAGAACCCGCATTTTCTCAAGTAGTTCGTCAAGAGCATGTAGATCCGCAGTTGCAACAAGCCAGACTGATTATGTTGTGGCGCGTACCTGGGGCGATGAACTTGTCCGAAACCTATCCCCTAGACATCTTAGCCGCTATTCTCACGAATGGACGGACATCACGATTGGTCAAAGAGCTAAAAGAAGAACGCCAACTCGTCAGTCGAATTAGTGTCAGCAATATGAGTAACACCGTACAGGGAATATTTTACCTCAGTGCTCAGTTACCGAGCGAAAATTTGCCAGAAGTGGAGAAAATTATTCTCGAACATATCAGCGCGTTGCAGAATACCCTCGTTACCGATGCCGAAATTGCGCGGATTCGTCGCCAAGTCGCCAATCGCCACATATTTGGGATGGAAACACCTAGCGATCGAGCCGACCTTTACGGTTATTATCGATCGGTAGTAGGCGATCTTGCTCCAGCTTTCGACTATCCGACTCGGATTCAAGCTCTCGATGCACAGACATTGCAGTTGGCGGCGCGTCAGTATTTGTCGCCTACAGCTTATGGGGTGGTTACGGTAAAGCCAGAATGATAGCATCTGGGCAGTTTCTAACTTGACAATTTACGATATCTGCAATAAGGTTAAAGTAGTTTTCAAGCAGTTTAATCATGGGTCGTCATAAATTAAATCGGGTTCCTTTTCCTGGTTGCAAGGTCAAACCAGAAACATTAGACTCAATCAGACAAACAGCAATAGAACTGGGTTATACCTATGGAAATGGTGCGGCACTGGGTGAATTCTTAGATCGAATCGCCACAATCGATCGCGACTTACTCAAACTAGTTTTCTCTAAAAGCGACTAATTCATTGACAGATAAGTTCGCCTCAGTTAAAGTAGAAGAATAGAACAAATCACTTAGGATTAAAAAAATGTCAGCTAGACTAGACCAAATCGAAAAACTAGTAGAATCTAATGCCAGAGCTATTCTTTCATTAACAGATCAAAGTGCTGAACTCAATAGCAAAATCGATCGAACTAACGCTATCATTGTTGAGCTAGCTAATGTAGTCTACGCGGTCTCAAATCGTCAAGAAGATCATGAACATCGCATCACAAGATTAGAAGATCGCCTCTAATCTATAAGTAGGTAAGTGGAATTAAGTATCAAACCCATGTAGGTTGGGTTGAGCCTCGAAACCCAACCGCAGCAACGGTGTGTACATAGCTGGTATTTTATAT
>JANMEL010000011.1:0-4440 GCA_031376885.1 Chamaesiphon sp. OTE_70b_metabat_96
GGGGGGTCTGGGGGTCAGAACCCCCAGATCCGGGTTCTATTACCACAACTAATACCACCGGATCTGAGCAACAAAAAATATCCCACACCCCAACAACTAAGCCATTCTCGTCTCAATCGCCCACCGTGCTAATTCAGTGCGATTATTAAGCCCAGTTTTACCCAACATATTCGACACATGACTTTCGATCGTGCGTTGACTGACATTCATTTGAATAGCGATTTCTCTATTTGCCAATCCCCTGGCTACCAATTGAACCACCCTAAGTTCGGTCGGAGTCAATTCTACACTGGCAGGGACTTGAATAGGTAACCTGTCGTCCCCAATCCCCTCCGTATATTCGAGTAGCCGATTGGTTTGTTTGAGTGAAGACTCGACTTGAGCGACGAGTTCCTCTGGCTCAAAAGGCTTCACCATATAGACATCAGCCCCAAGATTCAAACCCTTGATCCGATCTTGACTTTGACCTTTGGCAGAAAGAAATAGTACCGGAATCCAATTTGTCCGTCTATCTTGACGAATATGCTCGATCGTGCTGTACCCATCCATTTCTGGCATCATGATATCACAGATAATTTAATCTGGTAAATCTTGAGTGAGCATATGGATAGCTTCCTTCCCATTTTCCGCTGTGACTACCTCATAACCTCGAAATTCTAGATAATCCTTCACTAATAAGATGAGATTGGGGTCATCATCGATTAATAGTAGTCGCTTGCGGTCTTTTCCACCAACTGGTTTCATACTTTTCTGACTATAGTTAACCGTTTTCAATAACAAATTATTTAGATTTCACCACCAGATTCATGTTCCGTGGATGGCCGTTTACAAATAGTACTCTAAATCGCCGCTCCTTAGCTCATTCTCTTGTGGAACATGATGAGAATCGATACACTAGGACGATCGAAAGCTATAAACTTGAGTCTACAACATATACGGAGATTCTATCTACTGACTAGGTTGAGGCTAATTATTCTACGATGGCAAGGAATAAGTTAGTGGATTGACTGAAAAGGCATATTCTTCGACTATTCGATCGTTTAAGATATGCTCTTGAATAATTTGTTCGATTACTTCAGGGGTTGCCGAATGATACCAGACTCCATCAGGGTACACAACTAAAATCGGCCCATGATGGCAAACTCGCAAACAGTTCGCCTTCGTCCGAAAAATGGCCCCCTGGAGAGCCTTCGGTGTATCGAGAGCCAATTCCTTCAATCTTCGTTTTAGATACTCCCAGGCAGCCAAACTATCGCCGCCAGCACAACAAAGTGGTTTACTCGGATCGGCACAGATGAGGATATGACGGTGAATGCGATCGAGTCCCAATTTGGCGATCGAGTCGGCAAACATGTCACGATGAGATAATTGGACATCCATTAGGGTGTAGCGGGGGTGGGAGTGGGATTTGGCGATGGAGTTGAAGTGCTCAAGCTTGCTTCGAGTTTGTAGTTGCTAGCACTCGCTCCAGCCGCTGGGATGATTTCGATCCGATACTCGCCGGAGAGAGGCAGATTACCTTGCCAATTTACAGTATTTTTGGCGAAAACATCGACATTTGCCTGATTGGGTGCCAATATATTCATCGTTGCTCCAGGTGGATTGGCGGTGAGGGTTGCTTTTAGTTGTTGTCCGACTTGAAGCGGCAGGCTATAGACGATCGATTGTGCCGGATTGAGCGTACCTTCTTTGATGATTGGTTTATTGACTTCCATCGGCAAACTTTCCACTGTCGGCACGATCGGAGCCGCAACCACGGGAGCCGAACTTGGAGGTGGTGGGCTTGGGATTTCTGGGGTAATAGGTGGGGGCGAAATATTGGTAGTAGGTGGGGATGGAGGTGTTTTGATTCCGGTAGAATCCACTGACATCGATCGACTAATCAAGAATAGGGGAATGACGATAAATACTATTGCGGCTAATCCCGAACCCAAAGCAAAACCCCAAGGTGTATTCAGAATCCCTCCCAGGAGATTTTGGGGTTGATTGTTGTTCTTGGAATTGGGTTTGATGCCTGTCGATTTTTTTAGTCGCGATAAAGGTAAAGATGCTGGGGGACTATTTGGCAAGCCGTTATTATTGCGATCGTTATTCGGACGCGGATAGAGTGCCCCATTCGTCTTGCTGACTTCAGCCACTCTCCCCTCAACTTTACTTGCTGGTGAGCCGACAAAATCTGATACCGATCGCAATGCTTGAGCGACTTCATTTGCTGATTGATACCGACTATTGGGTGCTCGACTGAGCATTTTATTGAGAATCTTGGCAAACCAAGGTGTTAACGTAGGCACCCATTGGTGCCACTTCCAAGTCATGGTACTTTTGTCCATCAGACTTTCTGGTTTTCGTCCAGTCATCATCACAACTACCGTAACTGCTAGTGCATATAAATCGCTATTAGCATAAGCTTCTCCAGTCTGAAGTTGCTCATTGGGCGCATATCCAGCCTTACCAACAGTGGTGCCTTGGTGAATTTCGTCAGATACTTCCAATTTTGTCACCCCAGCTTTGACCACACCAAAATCAATGAGGACAGGTAATTTATCTCGATCGCGGAAAATCACATTATCGGGAGAAATATCGCGGTGAATAATCCCCATCCCATGAATATGGGTCAATACTGGCAACATATTATTCAAAAAATCAACCGCTTCACCTTCAGTAAAGGTTTGGTTATTTTTTAGCCGTTCGCTCAGACTTTTGGCGACAGTTTTTCCTTCCGCATATTCCTGTACCAAAAACAGCCGCTTTTGCTCCTCAAAGTTGGCGCGGAACTTGGGAATTTGAGGGTGATTAATTTGATACAATACTTGAGCTTCGCGCTGAAATAGTTCCTTGGACTTCTTGAGAGCATCACGACCACGATCGTTAGGGCTAAATTCCTTGAGTACACACATCTCGTCAAAACACCCTGTGTCTTGAGACAAATAAGTGCGCCCAAAACCTCCTTGACCTAATACTTTGGTCACGCGATAACGCTTTTGAAGCACTGTCCCCAATGGAATCGGTGGTTGCATACCTGGACTTACGCCTTGAACGAAGGATAGATAAAAGATGTATTCGTCAATTGCTATCTAGCACGATCGACACAATATCAGAGTTAAGTCTCAATTATAGTTTGGACGATCGCTAGTCCCCCTTATCATACCCTTGCCACAGTCAGAATCATTCATTCCAGTTACACAAATTCCCCCAACTTGTCCGTGGCATCAGCTCGAATTTTTCTTAAACTTAACACAGGAGTAGGATTGAAATGATTCAAGCAACCCCCAAAGGCAAAAAAAGTTTTTCCCTATCCCCTATCCCCTATCCCCTATCCCCTATTATGAATCCACTTATCACCGCCCAATGGCTACACAGTCAGTTAAACGATCGCCAAAACCTCGATATCACGATCGTCGATTGTCGATTTGCCCTCGCTGATGCCGATTTGGGCAAACAACAATACGATCTCGCCCATATTCCTGGAGCTTACTATTTCGATCTAAATCGCGATCTATCTAGCCCCATTCAAACTCATGGCGGGAGACACCCACTACCCGACGCACAAATCTTGGGCGCGAAATTAGCCGCCATCGGTATTAAATATCAACAAACTCTGGTGGTTGTCTACGATGATTCGCGATTTGCCTTTGCATCTCGCTTGTGGTGGTTATTACGCTACTATGGGCATCAAAATGTGGTGGTGCTAGATGGGGGCTATAGTAATTGGTCAAAAGCTGGCTATCCAGTCACCGCCATACAATCCACCCCCTCCGAGCCAGGTAATTTTCAGCCCCAACCTCAACCAGATTGGATCGTCGATATCGATCTAATTAGAGCCATCCAACACAGCCCCACTCACCTCCTCATCGACTCCCGTGAAGCCGATCGCTATTCCGGCAAAACCGAACCGATCGATCCCATCGCCGGACATATCCCCAGTGCCGTCAATTATCCCTGGCAAGACGTATCAAACCCCCAAGGATTCGCTTATGCCATCGATCGACAACAACAACGCTGGGAAGCAATTAACCCCAATCTAGAGCTAATCGTCTACTGTGGTTCCGGCGTAACTGCCTGTGTCAACCTTCTATCCCTAGAACTAGCAGGCATCCCATCCGCAAAACTATACCCTGGAAGTTGGAGTGATTGGTGCTCGTACTCTAGGGGATAGGGATTAGGGGATAGGGGATAGGGGTGGGAGAGTGGGATGTGGAATGTATTATTTTTTCAAGGGGATAGGGATTAGGGGGAATTTTAGATGAAAACGGTATTGAAAATGATTGTGCTTTTACTTTCGCAGGAGGTCTAATCCAAAATCCCCTGTTCCCTACCCCTATCCCCTACCACTATCCCCTACCCCCTATCCCCTATCCCCTATCCCCTATCCCCTATCCCCTATTCCCTATTCCCTATTCCCCTATCCCCTATCCCCTATTCCCTATTCCCCTGAGCTGT
>JANMEL010000017.1:0-11879 GCA_031376885.1 Chamaesiphon sp. OTE_70b_metabat_96
TATCATCTTCCCTGTCTCAATCTCTGAGCTGTTTCTAGCTAGAAAATTATTTATCTCTATTGTCTTTTTTTTGACCAACTCTTCATCAAATCTTGGATTAATTTTTACAGACTTCTTCCAGCTAATTCTGGCAGAACTAAATAAATCATAATAACTTTGTTTCGATTTGTATATGACATCATGCTCCAGGTCGAGATAATTAATTAGGTCATCTAAATGCCAATACTCTTTATTTTTCAACCATTCAATTGTTTCTGCTAATTGATTGGGTGCTAAATATCTTTTTTTCCCTTGATACCCTAGTTTTAGTCTTTGGATGCCTTCTGCTTTAAAAGCTTTTTTCCAATGCCCGATAAAAAATTCACTTACGCATAGCGTTTGTGATATTATCCGATATGGATGTCCCTCCATAACCATGAGCACAGCTAGTGCCCTCTTTAATTCTCTTGCATCTGGATTACTACTAATTAAAGATTTGAGACTGGCTATATCCTCATCTTTTTTAAGTTGTTCCAGCAAGAAGTTAACCATTACTTATAACCTTACGATCGACTGTTTGGTATTATTGTACCATAAATCCAGATTCTCAATTAGGATTGCTATATAAGTATGTACCTTTAAGTTTTTATACAAGTCAGAAATTATCTGAGCAATCACAAGAAAAATTTAGAGTTGATATTATCAAACAATTAACCTATGAATTAGCAATTCAGCAAACTCATAAGGTTTTAGAAAACTGGTTTTTTATACCCTATTTTTATGAATCTGCTCCACTTCCTTTTTTATTAGGAAAAGTAGCCACCGAAGTAGGAGAAATATCTACCTCAGTGAGAACACTAACTGGACAATATACTAATATTAAAATTTTCAAGGCTAACTTCCTATTTATTCAAAAAGTCTATCTAGATGAAAATTCATGAATAATCCAGATATTTTTGGTGTTTTTGATGGCAATGCTATTTCTCATAGCAGTTATATTCCTTTAATTTCTTTTCATAGCCAAGAACAAAGAGGGATTGCTGAAGTATATATTCAGAGAGAAGCTAATGATTTTTTTGGAAATATTTTGAAAATCGATCCTCCATCTCAATGTATACCTTATTCTAAAACTATCAATTGGCAAGATTTCAATAAAGTTAAGATTGAGTATTTTTACGAAACGCTATTTTTTGATTTGTGCGAACGAGATTCTAGTGGTAAGTTGATAAGTAACTTGAAGTGGGGTGTTACTTTTGATGCGGAAATAGCCCCAATCACCACTGCTTACATGAATCCCTTATCATCTCGCGATGAAGAAGCTAAACTGAATTATTTAGATATTCGCAAGAATCGTCCATCTCTTCATTATCAAACCCAAAATCGCTTTCCTTTGTATCGGAGATATGGTGTCATCACTCTTAATGGAGAAGCTGTGTTCTATTATCTATATTTCACAATGCAAGAGATCTTAGATGCCATTAAACAGTATTAACAGCATACTACCAATACTATGACTACAGAATGTAAACTACCCCATATCTAAGTTTCAGTCGAAAAATCGTAGGTTGGGTTGCGCGTAGCAAAACCCAACCAACCCCGCGAACACCCTAGAGATGTTGGGTTTCGAGGCTCAACCCAACCTACGACAAAAGATTTGTCCGTCAATCAGGCGAGCAAGACTCGATTGCGATCCTAAATGAGAATTTGAGTTGTGGATCGATCCCAGTAGTTATTATGCACTATTTGTCATATTATGTATAATTATAATTGATCATGTAAATCGATCGAGTGTGGAGCAATAAATATGTCCCCCAACCTAACTCAGCTAATCGAACAGTCAGCAACACTGTCACCACAGGAAAAATTAGAATTAGCAACACATCTAAAATCATCACAAAATAGTCCCGATCAATGGGACTTATCAGAAGCAACAATAGCCAGACGCAATATCAAGATGAGGCAAGTGTTAGCCGAGTGGCGAGATATGGGTGACGAAGAAGAGCAAACAGAGACTTGGGAAGAATTGAAAGTATCTCTCGACTTCGATCGCCTCTCATCCAATCGACCCTTTTTTCCTGCTGAATGACTACTATTTTTTTATTAGATGCGTCGATACTTGGTGCAGTTACCAATCCCAAGACAAATAACCTCACCGTGAGAGAATGTCAGTCATGGTTCGATCGATGCCTAGAAAGATCCACAATTTTTGTTTTGCCAGAAATTGCCGATTATGAAATTAGGCGAGAATTAATTCGGGCTAACAAGATAAATGGGATTAATAGACTCGATCGACTTAAATCTATTCTTCAGTATCAACCGATTGATACCCAAACAATGATTCTCGCAGCACAGCTATGGGCAGAATCGAGACAGCGCGGTACTCCCACTTGCGATCCAAGAGAGTTAGACGGGGATGTGATTTTAGCAGCACAAGCAAAACAGCTATAAGCTCTCGGCTATGAAATAATCATTGTGACTACTAATATCGGACACTTATCCCAATTTGTGACAGCAAAACTTTGGCAAGATTGTTAAATAATGGCGATCGATCCTAAACAGGAATTTGGTACTTTGAGTTGGCGACGGATTAAAATAAAACTAGACCAGATTAACTTCGAGATCACATTGAATCAAAATAGTTCAAAACATTATTACTGAATTCAATATTTATACGGTAGAAGTAGATTTAAAATGATGCTAACTAATAGTGAAATTGTCAAACAAGACATCGATCGACTTACCAACGAACAACTTCAGCAGGTAGCCAACTTTATTGCCTTTCTCAAATATCGTAGCAAACGCGATCGTCGTCTTATCCTCGATCCCAGTCAACTTATCGCCCTAACTGAGTTTGCCCAAGAAGATCGCGCCCTTGCAGAAGCAGGAATCAATGATTATGCGGCAATACTACGCCAAGAAGATGAATCATACTGTCCTAGAGTTTTTGACCAGGATGAAATTTCAGACGAAACAAAACAACGAAGCTCAGTATTAGAAACTATTACAAACATTCGATCTCAACAATCATCGTTCAAGACACCTGAAGATGTTGATATTGAAATCCTTAAAGAAAAATCAACATGGTCAAAATGAATATGACATTAGCTGAAATTATTCCTGGTGCGCGACGACTTTCTATTGTAGAAAAACTCCAGCTAATTCAGATCCTTGCAGCAGATTTGGATATTTCGCCACTAGAACCATTCAAAATCTATGATGTGCAGGATCGATATAATGATTTTGGTGCTGCTAAAGTTTTAATGGGAATTTTAGATCGCTCGAAGTTAGATCGAGAACTTTCTGAATTGGGTATGGACGATGAGACCGAAATATCTCTTCAGGAAAATGAGTTTTAATAGCTAAATCCGAGCTTTTATATCGACTCGATCGCGAGGAGCGTCTTTGTAAATTGCATCGAAAGTTTTAGTTTCCATCTTATATATAATATCCTCACAAAGCCTCACGCGGGTTTATGTGGAATGCTAACTTAATTCGGCGACAATACGATCGCTAGCAAGAGTCTGATTGGTTAATAAATCGTCAACAGTAATGCGTAATTGTCGATCGCCATCAACATTAAATCGAACCTTAATCCGATCGTTCCCAGGATATCCGGCTGGCTCAAGCTTGGCAATATTTCTGCCGCCATCGCGATCGTTCAAAGTTTTGACATCACCGATACCGCCAGTCAGACAGCGAGTGACGAGTCGATCTCCGTCAAAGTATACTTCAGTTCCGCCAGACGTAGACCCTAATTCGCCGACGATCAACTCGATACTGGGTTGATTTTCTCTGGATGCGCCTAGAGTTAGCTCCACAGGTTCCGACATGGGGTAAGATTGTCCGGATCGAATAATTGGATGCCAATTGTGAGTATTGCGTTGACGATCCCAATAACGGACACCATAACTATGGTAGAGAAAATCTTGGATTTCGACCCCTTGAGTTAATTTTAGGGCACCATGAGCGATCGCTTCAAACGGTTTGGATTGACGAATTTTAGTCTCGTCGAAATAGTTCCTGACCCAAGTTTGAACAGCGGGAATTTGCACCGTACCGCCTACTAATAATACCCCATCAATATTCCCTACTTCAATCCCTTGACGACGCGCTTGTTGGAGTACCTGAGTCATGGATTCATCTAGTCGATCGAAAAATTGATGAGCTGTCAAAATCTCATTAAACCGATCCCGACTCAGATTAAACTCATAACTATCGAAGGTGCGATCGTCAAAATATACCTCCGTCGCCGTCGTTTGTAAAGATAGCTGAATCTTGAGTTTTTCCGCCAATCGAATTATCAACGGTGACACCGCCACCGCCTGAGACTGCGCCAATTCCGTCGCCAGCCAATTATCGATATCCGTTCCCCCCAAATTCTGCCCAGCCTTGGCAATTACCCGCGCCATCTGGGGCTGTTGAGCAGAAGTTTCGACAGATTTACTACCCCACTTCAAGAGAAAGCCCAGGGGCGTTTTGCCCTGACGTACCTGCTGCGTTAATTGTACCAGGGACAAATCTAAAGTTCCGCCACCAAAATCGATAACCAATAGCGTTTCTGAGTCAGTCATCCCATATCCCAACGCCGCCGCCGTCGGCTCATCAATCAACCGTACCTGTTGTACAGGGAGCTTGGCACATATCCCCGTCAGCCACCGCCGATACACCTCAAAACTATCCACCGGAACCGTCAATACCAGAGCTTCCCCCACCTCTGGGAGCGTCTGCTGCAACTGCTCGATAATACCTGTGAGAAACAATTCGCCCACGCGCTCGAATGTCATCGACACCCCATCGAGTTCCGGCAAAAAGCCCTGAATCTCTACTCCAATGCCCCGCTTAAATCCCCGAAAAAACCGCCGATCGTCCTTGAGATCCAGACCGCGATCGCGTACCATTTGACCCAGGATGCCCCCTTCTTTGCTCCCATCCTCTACATATACCAAACTAGGGATTAAAGGTGGGTTCATGCCGCCTACAAGGGACAATCCGGGCAAAGTTACTGTCTCGGCTTGCTGTGTGGCTGCATTCCAACGGCTAATTACAGTATTACTAGTGCCAAAATCGATCGCAATTGCCATAGGAGAGGAGTCGCTGATGTCTGTGTCAGTGTTTCAATTTAGCGTATCACGGATAGGGAATAGGGAATAGGGGATAGGGGATAGGGAATAGGGGATAGGGGATAGGGGATAGGGGATAGGGAATAGGGAGAAGTGTACTATGTTAAGAGTTTCTCCAAGTAGAACACCTTTTGAAAACAGGTGGAACTATGGACGGAAACCTATTTCAGCTATGCTAACAGTCCTGTATCTTCATAAACATCACCGATGGCGAGTTCTAAATTGATGCTGTGGATGACGATCTGGGGTTGAGCGAGGCTGTAAGTTTCAAATTCCCAGATGTTGTTTTCTTGCCGCCGGAAGATTTCGATCCGCTGGTGTTTGCTGTTGACGAGGATATATTCTTCGAGGCTGGTGAGGGTTTGATAATCGCTGAATTTGTCGCCTCTGTCAAAGGCTTCCGTGCCGATCGAAAGGACTTCGACGATTAACTTGGGAAAACGTTTGTAGGTGGTGGTTTCGCGGTCTTCAGAATTGCAGGTAACGAGTAAATCGGGATAATAAAAGCAGTTTTTGGCTTCGATCTGGGCTTTGATATCGGCGAAGAAAATACGGCAATCGGTGCCGCGCAGGTGGCTGCGAATGAGTGTAGCTAAATTGAGGGCAATGATATTATGGATGTCGGTAGTGCCAGCCATCGCAGAAACTTCGCCGTTAATATATTCGTGTTTGACGAGGCTATCTTGTTCGTAGCTGAGGTATTCTTCTGGGGTAATAAAGGAATGGTTGGGGCTGGCAATCATTGGATGGAATTTGGTGAATACCCACAAGTTTAACATTTCGATCGCTAGTATGAGATAATCTACAATAGATCGATCGCAATAGATAAAAATCATTCTCATGGCTACTCAAGGCAAGCTCGAAATCATCGTCAAGATCTCTAAACTACCCCAAGTCCGCAAACTAGATAATGGCATAGTTTTCGATGTGATTTGTGACAAAATTAACGTCAATATTTTTTTGCAAACTAAGCGGTGGAAAAAGCTATTAGACGCTAATGAAAAATACCCAATCTGGGAGGCTACGATCGCTGGAGTGATGGACAATCCCACCGCCAAAGGTTTTATGCTCAATAATGCGATCGTCCAAGTTTTCGAGAAAAAAGTCAAAGCACAGAAAACGAGCGATGAAGTGCCTGGAGAATCAGATCGGGAACAGTCTAGCTGATGTCAATTTCGATCGAGCAATAGGCGAATCATGGTAGAATTGCTGGCAACTTTCACTTTAGCCTCAAAGCTCATTTGCTGGGCAGTGGCCGTCAAGTCCGTAATTTCGATCGAAAAGTAAAGATTGTCGCCTCAATAGACTATATAGAGTAGCTGGCGGGGGGATATCAAAAATTGAAGCAATGAGTAAACACAGCCGGAAAGAACCCACAGGCGAAATGTCTAATTTTTCCGATCTCAATGATATACATGATATTCTTCAGAAAACGGTCGATGAACATATACTCATTGCTAGCTCTATAGTCGATCTGCTCCCAGATATCGGCAAAGTTGCTTCTATACTCATAGACACTTTTTCTAGAGGAAATAAACTGCTGATCTGTGGTAATGGTGGCAGTGCTTCTGATGCACAGCATATCGCAGCAGAGCTAGTAGGTAGATTTGTCAAAGAGCGTGCTGGTTTGCCTGCAATCGCCCTAAATACAGATACGTCTATTCTAACTTCTGTCGGAAATGACTACGGCTATGAAAGCATCTTTAGTCGCCAGATCCAAGCACTTTCCAAGCCTGGTGATGTCGTAATGGGAATTTCTACTTCTGGAAATAGCCAGAATGTAGTTAAAGCCTTGAAAATTGCTAGTACATTAGATTGCCAGACAATTGGGCTTTTGGGCAAAGATGGTGGAGAAATCAAAGAGATTGCAGATATTAATATAATTGTGCCTTCCAACAGTACTGCCAGAATTCAAGAAATGCATATTCTGATTGGTCATATGTTGTGTGAAACGGTAGATTGTTCGATCGCGACCTGAAATCAACAAGACAAGCTTAATTCTAATATATGTTGAAATTCATTGACAAAAAAGCAGTCCAAGAATCGATTCAATCTCAGTTTCCACGAATCAAAATTCTGGTGATTGGAGACTTGATGCTCGATCGATATTTCTGGGGAAAAGTATCAAGAATATCCCCAGAAGCTCCTGTTCCAGTAGTAAATATTCACAAGAAAACCTGTTCTCTGGGAGGTGCTGGCAATGTAGCCACGAACTTAATCGCTCTAGGATGTAACGTCGAGCTGATAGGGATAGTGGGTAACGATCCTGATGCTGACGAACTCAGTCAAAAAGTTGCAGAGCTGGGAATCGATAGTAGAGGGTTGCTCTGGGATCCTAGTCGTCCAACTACCGTCAAGACTAGAATCATTAGTGATTCTCAGCAGATGATGCGATTGGACAGTGAAGTTTCTAGCTTTATTTCGGCAGAGATCGAACAAAAACTGATCGAGATTAGCTGTGAAAAAATAGACACCGTAGATATCGCGATCCTGTCTGATTATGCCAAAGGAGTGCTGACAGATAGATTTTTATCAAGCTTTTTAGATTTTGCAAAGCAAAAAAAAGTCAGAGTACTGGTGGATCCAAAACGCAAAGATTTTAGCTCATATAGTAATGCTTGTGCCATCACGCCAAATCGTGCTGAATCACAAATTGCCCTGGGTCATTCTTTAGTTACCGATCTAGATTTTGAGCTAGCTGCCAAAGAATTTCAGGACAAGTACAATTTTGAATCAGTACTCCTGACTCGGAGCGAGCAAGGGATGACCTTACTATCCGATGGTATAATTCGGCATTTTCCTACCCAGGCAAAACAGGTGTTTGACATTTCTGGAGCTGGAGATTCAGTTATTTCCGTACTTGCAGCAGGTTTGGCTGCGGGATTTACTTGGCAAGAAGCTACGGAATTGGCAAATTTAGGTGCAGGGATAGCAGTGCAGAAAGTTGGTACATCGCCAGTAACTGGCGATGAGCTGATTCAGGTGCTAGAGCAGGAGGGAGTGAGTAGTTTAAATAGTAAGATCTTGGGACTTGAGGATTTGCTGCGGAAGATTGCAGCATGGAGATCTGAAGGTAAGAAAATTGCTTTTACAAATGGTTGTTTTGATATCTTGCATGTAGGTCATGTTGTGTACTTGGACAAAACTAGAGGATTAGCTGATATTCTAATTGTCGGTCTCAATAGTGATGCGTCAGTAAGGAGGCTCAAAGGCTCTGAGCGACCATTTAATGTTGAAACAGATCGCTCTAGAGTTCTGGCGGCTTTAGAGCCTGTTGATGCAGTCATATTATTTGAGGGTGATACACCGATCGATCTCATCATGAAGATCGAGCCGGATGTTCTAGCCAAAGGTGCCGATTATCGAGAGGAGGATGTAGTCGGCGCAGAGTTTGTGCGCTCTTATGGCGGCGATGTTCAACTAATAGCTTTGGTTGAAGGTAGATCCACAACAGGAATTTTGAATAAGATTTAGACTACAAAAGCTACCCACCTGAGAAGATTACTGAAAAATTAAGACTCGTTAGGGAATGTTTCCATCTCAGGTGAGGAAGGTTAATATAGATGATGGTCGGGATAGAATTATCCGATCGAGCTATTTTTTATACTTAATTTTTTTATGACTACTGGCGATTTGTCGAATCCAACAATAAATCGAACCTATAGCAATAGTAAACCCATCCCTAAGGTGAAATTACTCACCATGATTCGGTTAGGATTATTTCAGATGGGTTTGGGGATGATGTCGGTGATGGTATTTGGGGTCCTAAATCGAGTTTTGATTAAGGAATTATCAGTTCCAAGTACGATCGCGACGATGATTTTAGCTCTAACTTTGTTCGTCGCTCCAGCGAGAATTGTGTTCGGACAACTTTCGGATACTAAACCATTATTTGGCTATTATCGCACTGGATATATTTGGCTGGGAGCGGCTGGATTGGTGACGAATGCAATGATTGCGGTACAGGTGATGTGGCAGTTGGGCGCGAGTCTGAATGCGGTAGGTTGGACGCTAGTTACCTATGGTTGGGCGGGATTATTGGGGTTAATATTCGCTTTGTATGGTTTGTCGGTGAGTATGTGTTCGACACCATTTGCGACTTTATTGGTAGATATTACTGATGAAGACGATCGATCGCGGTTAGTGGCTGTAGATTGGTCGATGTTAATTGGTGGTACGATTGTTGGGGCGATTTCGATCGGCGTTTTGCTCAAATCTTTAGAAATTGATGCCACGATTAGTCAAGTTCAAGCCCAGATCGATCGGTTATTTTTGATTATTCCAGGTATCGTTTGTATTCTCACATTAGTTGCGACTTGGGGAGTGGAAAAAAAATATTCCCGTTTTGCTCGTCGGGTAGAAAAGCCCCTGCAAGGCTCCCATCTATCTCTAAAACGTGCCCTAGATATCCTGACAGCAAATCGTCAAACTCAGGTATTTTTTACTTTCTTGGTAGTGATGACACTCGGATTGTTTATTCAAGATCCGATTCTCGAAACTTATGGCGGCGAAGTCTTCGCGCTCCCTGTTGGTAAAACTGCTACGCTGAATGCTTTTTGGGGTGGGGGAACTTTGCTCGGTTTGAGTCTGGCAGGGTTTTGGTTTATTCCCCAAATGGGCAAGCAGAAAACAGCCAGATTAGGTTGTATGTTAGTCGCTGCATCGATGTTGTGGGTGATTGCTGCTGGTTTTACTCAAAATCCTCTTTTCCTCCAACTGGCGTTATTATTATTTGGCATTTGTTCCGGGTTGGTGACAACGGGAGCAATTACGCTGATGTTGGATCTGACTCTACCAGAAACAGCGGGGACATTTATCGGTGCATGGGGTTTATCCCAAGCTTTGGCGAAAGGTTTAGCCACTGTTTTTGGCGGTGCAGCATTAGATTTTGGGAAATTAATTTTTCCGAATGTTGTCTTTGCCTATGGGTTTGTTTTTAGTCTTCAAGCATTAGCAATGATTGTCGCTGTTGGTTTGCTCGATCGAGTTAATGTGCGGGAGTTTCAATTTACGGGGAAAGATACTGTTAAGTCAGTAATTGGGGCGGATCTAGATTAGATCGATTCAAAAGTTAGGCATTTGTGGGGAAGAATATTAGCCCAGAATTCAACCCCACATTCCGCACTTCAATTTTTAGACCAAGAGGACTCGCACATTCAAAAATATTTCTGGTTGTATAGCAGGGGTCAGAGGTCAGAGGTCAGGGGTCAGCTTGGAAAAGCTGACGCAATAATGGTTTGTTGGCGTAGCCTCCGCCAGAGCGGAAGCGTTTGCATCTGTCCTAACCGCCCTGGCGGTTGCTATATTTGCAGGGTCGATCGGCTCTCGGAAACGATTGTTAGCGATCTGGCGCAATCCCAACCACCAATGTTTCAATTAAATTGTGAATAAAGGTCGTGGGTTCGATTGATTTCAGCTTGGGCAAGATAAATGGGATCGGAAAGGGGATTTTGTTGGCAATCGTTTGAGTCATGGCATAACTATTAATTGCTCCGACGATCGCGTGTGCGACTGTCATTGAATCACAGGGTTTAAGATGACCTTGGGCGATCGCTCGATCGAGATATCCCGCAAATAATTGAGCATCTCTGAGTGGTGGCGGCACCAACGGCGGCAGGGATGATTTTGTCTGAGTCATCATCATCATCACTCGTGGCATCACCTCTTGATAAAATCCGAGCATCTGAGTGCAGATTTCGGTTAATTCCGCGCAGATCTCAGTTGTCGGTGTCTGAGTAGACAACAGTTTGACATATTGGGGTGTCTCGGAAATGCCAATTGCGGCGAGAAACAAAGCCTGCTTGGTAGAAAATCGTTTAAAGATTGATGCTTCCGATATGCCTGCTTTTTCGGCGATTTCTAATGTAGAACCACTTTCCCCTTGGGCTAAGAAAACTTGCCTAGCTGCTGCCAAAATTTCTTCATTGGTGATTTTGGGAGGGCGAGGCATAAGTAAGCAAGTGACTACTCCTTAATGATAGAGCTGTGTTCATTCGATCGTCAACATCACGCTCAAGATCGAGAATACAAAGCCAGTCGATACTAGCAAAGAAGGATTTAGACATATTTCTCCGATCTATACAGATCGGTTTGGGGATGATGTCGGTGATGGTCTTTGGGGTATACTGAAAATGCTTAGAAACTGGACTTTCTAGATTACTCAAGATCCCCGACTTCTTGCGAGAAGTCGGGGATCTGATGCCAGCTAATAGACTGCTGATGTAGATGAGAATGTCAGAAAATTTATCAACGGTTTTCCTGTGGTGCTGTTTGGGCTGTATATGCAGGAAGTTCGCTCAGTGCATATACTTTGAACCGATCCATATCTGCTTGCAGCGTAGATTCTACCGTATTGCGAACGAAATCATTGTTCATTAATAATGCCAAAAATCCAGGTACACAATAAGAAATAGTCAACTTGACGATACTGGTATCTTTGCGATCGTAAAATCGAATCGCTCCACCATTTTGTAAACCCTCGACTGATTCCCACTGAATAATTTGATTGGGTACCACCTGAATGATCCGCGACATCCAAGTGAATTCTAAGGCGTTGGTTGCCAATTTCCACCGCGAAATTTCGGGTTTATCTTCCAGTATTTTGACTGATTCGATCCATTTCATCCACTTGGGCATCAACTCGATATTCTGCCACAGATTCCACACATGTTCGATCGTTTATCACACCCACACCAATAATCATACCAGAAGTGAGCGGGATGCTTGATAGCCCTGAATTTCAAGGTAAAAGATGCACAAATGCTGAAAAAATCTTAAAAT